>NZ_JAKLRZ010000002.1:0-440795 GCF_021892025.1 Enterobacter cloacae complex sp. ECC445
GGGGAAGGATTCGAACCTTCGAAGTCGATGACGGCAGATTTACAGTCTGCTCCCTTTGGCCGCTCGGGAACCCCACCAGGGGTAATACACATTTTGAGGTAACGCTGAGAGATGGTGGTGGGGGAAGGATTCGAACCTTCGAAGTCGATGACGGCAGATTTACAGTCTGCTCCCTTTGGCCGCTCGGGAACCCCACCACGGGGTAATGCTTTTAACTGGCCTGCTTCCTGCTGGAAGCGGGGCGCATCATATCAAATGAGACGCCCCTGTAAAGCTTTCCTTTAGAGAAATGACGCTGTTTGCCTGCTTTTTATCCGTAAAGGCGCAAAGCTAATCAATTCATTTTCCATAAGATTAAAGAATGATGGTTCTGTTACCGTAGACAAAGACCCGCTGTGCCAGCACCTGATACAGCGCACGGCTTAACACATTTTTCTCAACGTCACGCCCGGCACGCATCATATCTTCGGCAGTGTAGGTGTGATCCACGTGAATCACGTCCTGCATGATGATGGGACCTTCGTCCAGGTTATCATTTACGTAGTGCGCGGTCGCGCCGATGATCTTCACGCCGCGTTCGTAGGCTTGGTGGTAGGGACGTGCGCCAATGAAGGCCGGCAGGAACGAGTGGTGAATGTTGATGATCTTGTTCGGGAAACGCGCCACGAAGGAGGGCGTTAACACGCGCATGTATTTCGCCAGCACGACGTAGTCAGGGTTATGCGCTTCAATGGCCTGCGCCATCAGGTCGTCGTGTTCTTCACGGGTATGCCCTTCGTGGCTTACCAGCTCGAACGGAATATCAAAGCGCTCGACCAGCGTGCGCAGCGTCTCGTGGTTACCGATTACGGCCGCAATTTCTACGTCCAGACCGCCGTAGTTGGCCTTCATCAGCAGATCGCCCAGGCAGTGTGCTTCTTTGGTCACGAGGATGACGACGCGGCGGCGGCCTGCGGGGGTTAGCTCACGCACCGAACCTTCCGGCAGCGCGCTGTCCAGATCGGCAAGCAGGGTGGTGTCGTTGAAAATCCCTTCCAGCTCGGTACGCATGAAAAAACGACCGGTGCGGTGGTCAACGAACTCGTTGTTCTGCACGATATTCAGTTCATGCTTGTAGCAAATGTTGGTAATTCGTGCGATCAGCCCTTTTTGATCGGGACAGATGGTGCGCAGAACTTTACGTTGTAATGATTGCATTGCCGGGAAATCCTGTTTGTATTTGCGAAATCTGGGTTGTCGGACGTTACTGCCCGCAACACTTTTTAAATTTTTTACCTGAACCACATGGGCAGGGATCGTTACGACCAAACTGCGGGCGCGTTCCGTCAATATAATACCACTGCCCGCTTTCCTTTAAGAAACGGGAACGCTCGATAATGGCACCCGGTTTATTATTCTCGGTAAAACGGGCGACAAAGCTGACGTAACCTTCATCAGCATGACTGCCGGTTGAGGATTCATAGACGGTAAGGCCGAGCCATTGCGTGTTCGCGAACCCGGCTTCGATATCCTGTCTGAATTCCGCAGCGCGACAGGACGGGTGCCAGGTTTTAATCAGGTAGTCTGCGTCTTTGATCACAAAAGCAGCATACCGTGAACGCATGAGGTGTGACGGCTCTGGTGCAACCCGATCGCCAGAAAGATATCGCTGGCAACATAGGCTATACTCCAGAGCGCTACCACAAGGGCAGAGTTGAGACACGATTCTCTTCCTGGAACAAAAAATAAAGGCGTTAAACGCTTCGGGTAGCACTATGTTAACTGAGCTGTTGCGTTGACGCTATGTCAGGAATCCAGGGGAAGTAAAACAGGGCTAATGAGAAAGGTTAAAATTGGACTGGCGCTGGGCTCAGGAGCAGCCCGCGGATGGTCACACATCGGCGTGATCAATGCCTTAAACAAGATGGGCATTAACGTAGATATTGTCGCAGGATGCTCAATAGGATCGCTTGTCGGCTCCGCCTACGCGTGCGGGAAGCTTCCGGAGCTTGAGACGTGGGTGCGCTCCTTCAGTTACTGGGACGTGCTGCGTCTAATGGATCTCTCATGGCAGCGTGGTGGACTATTACGCGGCGAACGCGTCTTTAACCAGTTCCGCCAGGTTATGCCTCTCGAAAACTTCACTGATTGCCAGTTGCCCTTCGGCGCCGTCGCGACGAACCTCAGCACGGGACGCGAACTCTGGCTGACCGAAGGGGATATCCATCTTGCCGTGCGGGCCTCCTGCAGTATTCCGGGGCTCATGGCGCCTGTCCCCCACAACGGCTACTGGCTTGTCGACGGTGGTGTGGTAAATCCGGTTCCCATCTCTCTGACCCGTGCAATGGGGGCGGATATTGTCATTGCCGTCGACCTGCAGCACGATGCCCACCTGATGCAACAGGACCTTATGCCGGTCAATCTCCAGAGCGAAGATACCGAGGGCGAGAAGCTGGCCTGGCACGAGCGCCTGCGCGGCAGAATCGGGCGTATGGCCGCACGTCGCTCGGTTGCCGCGCCGACGGCGATGGAAATCATGACCACGTCAATCCAGGTGCTGGAGAATCGCCTTAAGCGCAATCGCATGGCGGGCGACCCGCCAGATATTCTTATTCAGCCTTACTGTCCGCAAATATCTACCCTTGATTTCCATCGGGCTGAGGCCGCCATCGCAGCGGGCTCGTTAGCCGTCGAAAAGAAAATGGACGAACTGTTGCCTTTTGTGCAAGCAGCACGTTGAGCACCTTTTTTTGATTACTTCAGCAAAATCTGACAGGCGATAGTGCCGATCGCATGCCACTATTTAGTTACTGTCAGCCAGGGGAGGAACCATGACGCAGCCATTGGCCGGAAAACACATTTTGATTGTTGAAGACGAGCCCGTTTTCCGATCGCTACTGGATTCGTGGTTATCCTCGCTGGGAGCAATCACTTCACTGGCTGAAGATGGCATCGACGCGCTGGAAAAAATGATCGGCATTACGCCCGATTTGATGATCTGCGATATTGCGATGCCGCGCATGAATGGACTGAAGCTGGTTGAACATCTGCGTAACGAAGGCATTCAGATGCCGATTCTGGTGATTTCTGCCACAGAGAATATGGCGGATATCGCCAAAGCGTTGCGTCTTGGCGTTCAGGATATTCTGCTTAAGCCGGTTAAGGATCTGAACCGGCTACGTGAAACGGTTTTAGCGTGCCTTTATCCCAATATGTTTAATTCCCGTGTTGAGGAAGAGGAGCGTCTTTTCCAGGACTGGGATGCCCTGGTGAGTAATCCGCCTGCCGCAGCGAAACTGTTGCAAGAACTCCAGCCGCCCGTACAGCAGACTATTTCACACTGTCGCGTAAATTATCGCCAGCTGGTGGCGGCCGATCAGCCTGGACTGGTGCTGGATATCGCACCTCTTTCGGATTCCGACCTCGCGTTTTATTCTCTGGACGTGACGCGGGCGGGGGATAACGGTGTATTAGCCGCCTTACTTCTTCGTGCGTTATTTAATGGTTTGCTGCAGGAACAGTTATCCCATCAGGGACAGCGGCTGCCGGAGTTAGGCAGTTTACTCAAACAGGTTAACCAGCTTTTTCGCCAGGCCAATTTGCCGGGACAGTTCCCGCTATTGGTTGGCTATTACCACAGCGGTTTAAAAAATCTGATCCTCGTTTCAGCGGGTCTCAATGCATCACTGAATACCGGTGAACACCATATTCAGGTGAGTAACGGTGTGCCCCTTGGAACACTGGGAACGGCTTACCTTAATCAAATTAGCCACCGCTGTTCCTCCTGGCAGTGCCAAATTTGGGGCGCCGGGGGAAGGTTACGCTTAATGTTGTCCACGGAATAAGCAATTGGATCTTAATTTTAAGATTGCTTTACCTGTGATTTACGGGGAGTGCTACTATCGCTGCCCAGTTTCATGCGTATTTGTCCTAATTGATCGGCAACGCGTTCTTTTCGGACCCGGACTGCGGGGCGAGGCTGATATACTCAACGCGTTATTTATTGCATAAAAGTTCAAAACTTGAACAGCTCAGGAGAATTTGAATGGCTGCCCTAAATTCGAAAGTCAGAAAGGCCGTCATCCCGGTAGCGGGATTGGGGACCAGGATGTTACCAGCAACTAAGGCGATTCCTAAAGAGATGCTGCCTCTGGTTGATAAACCGTTAATCCAGTATGTCGTTAATGAATGTATCGCAGCTGGCATTACGGAAATTGTGCTGGTTACGCATTCATCAAAAAACTCTATCGAAAACCATTTCGATACAAGCTTTGAACTTGAAGCCATGCTGGAAAAACGCGTTAAGCGTCAGCTGTTAGAAGAAGTTCAGTCTATTTGCCCTCCGCACGTAACCATTATGCAGGTTCGTCAGGGACTGGCTAAAGGTCTGGGCCACGCTGTTATGTGTGCACATCCTGTTGTGGGTGATGAGCCCGTCGCGGTCATTCTGCCTGACGTTATTCTGGACGAATACGAATCCGATCTTTCTCAGGATAACCTGGCTGAGATGATCAAACGTTTCGACGAAACCGGTAGCAGCCAGATTATGGTTGAACCTGTTGAAGACGTAACGGCATACGGCGTGGTTGACTGCAAAGGCGTTAACCTTGAGCCGGGCGAAAGCGTACCTATGGTTGGCGTGGTAGAGAAGCCTAAAGCCGACGTAGCCCCTTCTAACCTGGCCGTTGTAGGTCGTTACGTCCTGAGCGCTGAAATCTGGCCTCTGCTGGCGAAAACGCCTCCAGGAGCGGGTGATGAGATCCAGCTGACCGATGCTATCGATATGTTGATCGAGAAAGAGACCGTTGAGGCTTACCATATGAAAGGTAAGAGCCACGACTGCGGTAATAAGCTGGGTTATATGCAGGCGTTTGTCGAATATGGTATTCGCCACAATACCCTTGGTGAAGAATTTAAAACCTGGCTCAAAGAGAGCGTAGGTATTAAGAAATAAGCCACGGCTGCAAATGTTCTAAACCGGTGAGGCGATGCCCACCGGTTTTTTTATGCCCATCACACGCCGGTAGCCCTCTAGATTGTAAGCGTTTTGAAAACACCGAATAACGCTTCATGACAGAATGTAAGGGGATGTTTGCGATAAATTTTGGTTAAAAAAAATCCCGCATTACGCGGGATTTTTCTGAATGTGGCGTGATTAGTCCTTGATCAGGAAATCATCAAGCTGTTTACCTTGCTCATCCATGGCTTTCTTGATAACAGCAGGAGTGCGACCCTGGCCAGTCCAGGTTTTAGTTTCGCCGTTCTCGTCAACGTAGCTATATTTAGCAGGACGAGCAGCACGCTTGGCTTTGGTACCGGTTTTAGCTGCAGCCATGCTGTTCAGCAATTCATTTGGATCGATACCATCAGCAATCAGCATTTCACGGTACTGCTGCAGTTTACGAGTACGCTCTTCGATTTCAGCAGCAGCAGCGCTTTCTTCTTCGCGACGTTCATTAACTACAACTTCTAATTTTTCCAGCATTTCTTCAAGCGTTTCGAGGGTGCATTCTCTTGCCTGCGCACGAAGAGTACGGATGTTGTTCAGAATTTTAAGTGCTTCGCTCATTGTAGTAATCTCAAACTTATAATGGGGGGTGGTTTGTTGACCTAATAATAGAGCCATAAATTCAGATGTGCAATAGCCAGGAATGTAAGGAATTCAAAAAATACTAAATAATGGCACTATTATTAATTACGCTAACTTAAATTTCATCCTCCGACAGTCTCGCTTGTTATCACGTAAACCTGCTTAACCCGGTCGATTGCATCTTTTTTTTGTGACATTTACCGCAGGAATTATAGTTGCGACGGATAAATATCAGCCTTTTGTATTAGTTCCCGCCCGCGATGTAAACGCTGAAATAGTTAATAAATGGTGAATTTTAATGAATGGTGATTCCACTATAAAAAGAAGTGTTATGTCTGGCTGAACATATAACATATTGGCCTGGCTGAATGCGTTTACTTCATGTTTTAACGGACTATTTTCGTTAGCAGACGGTTCCGAACTCCGCGCTGAACCGCACCCTCTGTGCGCCATATCGCTGATGACCAGACAAAATATGGTACAATGACTCATCGGGAATATTACACATTGATTAGGGTTTTACGGCCAATGGCACAACTTTATTTCTACTATTCGGCGATGAATGCCGGTAAATCCACCGCACTGCTGCAATCCTCGTACAATTACCAGGAACGAGGGATGCGCACCGTTGTTTATACGGCTGAAATTGACGATCGCTTTGGCGCAGGGAAGGTGAGCTCCAGAATAGGGCTCTCGTCGCCTGCCAGGCTGTTTAACCCGAAAACCGATCTGTTTGAAGACATTCGCACAGAACATGCTGCAAAGCCTATTCACTGTGTTCTGGTCGATGAGAGCCAGTTTCTGACGCGCGAACAGGTTCATGCCCTTTCTGAGGTGGTTGATGAGCTTGATATTCCCGTACTTTGTTACGGGCTGCGCACGGATTTCCGCGGTGAGCTTTTTGCCGGGAGTCAGTATTTGCTCGCCTGGTCTGATAAACTTGTCGAACTCAAAACGATCTGCTTCTGCGGTCGTAAAGCCAGTATGGTGCTTCGTCTCGATCAGGCCGGAAAACCCTATGCAGATGGTGAGCAGGTGGTCATAGGCGGCAATGAACGCTACGTATCGGTCTGTCGTAAGCATTATAAGGAAGCGTTGTCTGTAGGCTCTCTGACGGCCATTCAGCACGATAACAGGCAATAACGTCAGCTCAGTTATTCAGACATAAAAAAACCCGCCATAAAGGCGGGTTTTTCTTTGGCAGTCAATTAAGCGCTTTTCTTCGCTTTCTTGTCAGCTTTGATGACAGGGGCTTCTGTTTTCACAGCGGCAACGTCACCTTCTTTGAACTCACGACCGTAGTAGGTATCCAGCAGGATCTGTTTCAGTTCGGAGATCAGTGGGTAGCGCGGGTTAGCACCGGTACACTGGTCATCGAATGCATCTTCAGACAGCTTGTCTACGTGAGCGAGGAAGTCAGCTTCCTGTACGCCCGCTTCACGGATAGATTTAGGAATACCCAGCTCAGCTTTCAGGCTTTCCAGCCATGCCAGCAGTTTCTCAATCTTCGCAGCAGTACGGTCGCCCGGTGCGCTCAGACCAAGGTGGTCTGCAATTTCAGCATAACGACGACGTGCTTGCGGACGGTCGTACTGGCTGAACGCAGTCTGCTTGGTTGGGTTGTCGTTCGCGTTATAACGAATAACGTTGCTGATCAACAGGGCGTTCGCCAGACCGTGAGGAATGTGGAACTGTGAACCCAGCTTGTGCGCCATAGAGTGGCAAACACCCAGGAAGGCGTTCGCAAACGCGATACCGGCGATGGTTGCTGCACTATGAACACGTTCACGTGCTACCGGGTTTTTAGACCCTTCGTTGTAGGACGCTGGCAGGTTTTCCTTCAGCAGTTTCAGAGCCTGCAGAGCCTGACCGTCAGAGAACTCAGACGCCAGTACAGAAACGTAGGCTTCCAGGGCGTGAGTGACCGCATCCAGACCACCGAATGCACACAGTGACTTAGGCATTTCCATGACCAGGTTGGCATCAACGATAGCCATGTCTGGGGTCAGTGCATAGTCAGCCAGTGGGTATTTCTGACCGGTTGCATCATCTGTTACCACTGCGAATGGCGTCACTTCTGAACCGGTACCGGAAGTGGTGGTAACCGCGATCATTTTCGCTTTTACGCCCATTTTCGGGAACTTGTAGATACGTTTACGGATGTCCATAAAGCGCAGCGCCAGTTCTTCGAAGTGGGTTTCAGGATGTTCGTACATGACCCACATGATTTTCGCGGCGTCCATTGGGGAACCACCACCCAGTGCAATAATCACATCTGGTTTGAAGGAGTTAGCCAGCTCAGCGCCTTTGCGCACAACGCTCAGGGTAGGGTCAGCTTCAACTTCAAAGAACACTTCAGTTTCAACGCCAGCCGCTTTCAGCACAGAGGTGATCTGGTCAGCGTAGCCGTTGTTAAACAGGAAACGGTCAGTCACGATGAGCGCACGCTTGTGGCCATCAGTAATCACTTCATCCAGCGCGATTGGCAGAGAGCCACGGCGGAAGTAGATAGATTTCGGAAGTTTGTGCCACAACATGTTTTCAGCTCGCTTAGCAACGGTTTTCTTGTTGATCAGGTGTTTTGGACCAACGTTTTCAGAGATGGAGTTACCACCCCAGGAACCACAACCCAGAGTCAGGGAAGGTGCGAGTTTAAAGTTGTACAGGTCACCGATACCACCCTGAGAAGCAGGGGTGTTGATCAGGATACGGGCAGTTTTCATCATCTGACCGAAGTGGGCAACACGCTCTGGCTGGTTATCCTGGTCGGTGTACAGACATGATGTGTGACCGATACCGCCCATGGCAACCAGCTTCTCAGCTTTCTCTACCGCGTCTTCGAAATCTTTAGCACGGTACATGGCAAGCGTTGGAGACAGTTTTTCATGTGCAAACGGCTCGCTTTCGTCAACAACTTTCACTTCACCAATCAGGATCTTAGTGGTTGCCGGAACGGTAAAGCCTGCGAGTTCAGCAATTTTGTAGGCTGGCTGACCCACGATAGCGGCGTTCAGCGCGCCATTTTTCAGGATGATATCCTGAACTGCTTTCAGCTCTTTGCCCTGCAGCAGGTAGCCGCCGTGGCTGGCGAAACGTTCGCGAACGGCATCGTATACGGAGTCGACAACAACAACAGACTGTTCAGATGCACAGATTACGCCGTTATCGAAGGTCTTGGACATCAGTACAGATGCAACGGCACGTTTGATGTCAGCGGTTTCGTCGATGACAACAGGAGTGTTACCTGCGCCCACGCCGATAGCGGGTTTACCGGAGCTGTATGCCGCTTTAACCATGCCAGGACCACCGGTCGCCAGAATCAGGTTAATGTCAGGGTGATGCATCAGGGCATTGGAGAGCTCAACGGAAGGTTGGTCGATCCAGCCGATCAGGTCTTTTGGTGCACCCGCAGCGATAGCCGCCTGCAGGACGATATCCGCAGCTTTGTTGGTTGCGTCTTTGGCACGCGGATGTGGAGAGAAGATGATTGCGTTACGGGTCTTCAGGCTAATCAGTGATTTGAAGATAGCAGTAGACGTTGGGTTAGTCGTTGGAACGATACCGCAGATGATACCGATAGGTTCAGCGATGGTGATAGTACCGAAGGTGTCGTCTTCGGACAGCACGCCACAGGTTTTCTCATCTTTATAGGCGTTGTAGATATACTCGGAAGCAAAGTGGTTTTTGATCACTTTATCTTCGACAATACCCATGCCGGATTCGGCAACGGCCATTTTAGCGAGAGGGATTCGAGCATCTGCAGCAGCCAGTGCGGCCGCGCGGAAGATTTTATCAACCTGTTCTTGGGTGAAATTGGCATATTCACGCTGGGCTTTTTTAACGCGCTCGACGAGGGCGTTCAGTTCAGCGATATTAGTAACAGCCATAATGCTCTCCTGATAATGTTTAAACTCTTTTAGTAAACCAGCGCTCGATACGTCACACAGTATAGACAGAGCCGATACGACTTGCGTAACACAAAGTAAAACAATGAGTTACTTTGTGCGTCGGCACACTAATTTACTAAAAGAGCCTTACCTTAGCATCATCCATTTTTTCAGGTGACCTCCCTGGGGGCGTAACCAAGATTACTCACTTCTGGGTACGAAAATCATGATCTGTGTCAATTTTCCCCCAAGCTGATACCTTTCAGCAGGGTTATTTTGTGCTGATTTTTCCAGTGTTAAATAATTAAGTAAGTATTGGAAGTGGCGCTATCATTGATTATACATATGTTTAACATCCTGAAATGATAACGTTTTGGTACAGATTTCAAGTGAAGTGTGCTGATAAAAAGGGTATCTTCAGCGCGATTTCTCACGACAAATTGTCAATCCAGGGCATGTGTATAAGCGGAGCAAAACGTGATCCAAACGCTCTTTGATTTTCCAACGTATTTTAAATTTTTTATTGGTTTGTTTGCCCTGGTCAACCCGGTGGGGATCATTCCTGTCTTCATTAGTATGACGAGTTACCAGACGGCGGCGGCCAGGAATAAAACCAACCTCACCGCGAACCTGTCAGTGGCCATCATCTTGCTCACCTCGCTTTTTCTGGGGGACGCCATTCTTCAGATCTTCGGGATCTCAATTGACTCTTTCCGCATCGCGGGTGGGATCCTGGTCGTGACCATCGCCATGTCGATGATCAGCGGTAAGCTGGGTGAGGATAAACAGAACAAGCAGGAGAAGTCAGAAACCGCTATCCGCGAAAGTATTGGCGTGGTGCCGCTGGCTTTACCGCTGATGGCCGGACCTGGTGCCATCAGTTCAACCATTGTCTGGGGTACGCGCTACCATAGCCTGATGCACCTGATTGGCTTTTCCGTCGCCATTGCGCTTTTCGCGCTCTGCTGTTGGGGCGTATTCCGCATGGCCCCCTGGCTGGTGCGCTTGTTAGGCCAGACCGGTATTAACGTCATAACGCGTATCATGGGCCTGCTGCTGATGGCATTAGGCATTGAATTCATTGTCACGGGTATTAAAAGCATTTTCCCCGGTTTGCTGCACTGATATTTCATATGAAAGAACGGAGCAGCGGCTCCGTTTTTTTACGTCATTATCAGTAAATCCTATAACTAAAGTTGAAATGCTCACATGTCATAATAAATTCTACTAATAATGTTCATTACTTGTATTTCAATAAGTTATTAATTCCCTCTCAAATCGCCTGCGCAGAAAATCTTCAATCGCTCTGTTATTTTACTCACATGATACTCTGGGGCTTGCTGAGAGATAACCGAAATGATATTAGTAATTTCAACATTCCCCTAGATGAATGTGCTAAATAATAATCAGTTGTTAATTTTTTGTACAAAATCACTCGATGATAGCGCAGCGACGCGCTCGTAGAGAAAATTTTCTCTATCTTATTGAATATCATGTTTTTTTAATGATGTTTGATGTCCGGCATGGCTGCCCTCAACGATGCGGTACTCACCGTAAAAGAGAATTGCTTAACAAATTTGCAAAATGTATTGGCGCGCGTTTACGCCATTTGATACTTTCCGGCCTACTATTTTGCAGCATAAAACAAGCAGATGAGAATTATTGTCATAGGGTTCTCTTCTCAGGTATCCAGCGCAGGTCTCAAACAGGGGAGGCCTGTGAAGAATCGACGCAAGACGGCCATACGAGCGGTCAGTAATAAAAAAGTCGGTGATAGCAAGCAGTAAAAGAAGAACCTGACAGCAGCAAAAAAAACTCCTGCGCTGTACAGGCCCCAACAGGGGATTACACAGCTGGCGAAGGCCAGTCATTATAATGAGTGGAGTACCAACACAATGTCCATCATCACAAAAAAAAATCTGGTAGCGGCGGGGATTTTAACTGCGCTAATCGCGGGGAACGCTGCAATGGCTGCGGACGTTCCTGCAGGTGTTCAACTGGCGGAGAAGCAGACGCTGGTGCGTAACAACGGTGCGGAAGTTCAGTCTCTTGACCCGCACAAAATTGAAGGTGTTCCTGAGTCTAACGTTAGCCGCGACCTGTTCGAAGGCCTGCTGGTGACTGACGTAGACGGCCACCCGGCACCGGGTGTGGCAGAAAAATGGGAAAACAAAGATTTCAAAGTCTGGACCTTCCATCTGCGCAAAGATGCGAAATGGTCTGACGGTACGCCGGTCACGGCTGAAGATTTCGTTTATAGCTGGCAGCGTCTGGCGAATCCAACCACCGCCTCTCCGTATGCGAGCTACCTGCAATATGGCCATATTGCCAATATTGATGACATCATCGCGGGCAAAAAACCGGTAACCGATTTGGGCGTGAAAGCGATCGATGCCAATACCTTTGAAGTGACGTTGAGCGAACCTGTTCCGTACTTCTATAAGCTGCTGGTTCACCCGTCCGTTTCCCCGGTACCAAAATCCGCCGTAGAAAAATTTGGTGAAAAATGGACCCAGCCTGCCAATATCGTGACCAACGGTGCCTATAAGCTGAAAGACTGGGTGGTCAACGAACGTATGGTGCTTGACCGTAACCCGCAGTATTGGGATAACGCAAAAACCGTTATTAATCAGGTTACCTACCTGCCAATTTCGTCCGAAGTGACTGACGTCAACCGCTACCGCAGCGGTGAAATCGACATGACCTATAACAACATGCCGATTGAGCTGTTCCAGAAACTGAAAAAAGAGATCCCTAAAGAAGTTCACGTCGATCCGTACCTGTGCACCTACTATTATGAAATCAACAATCAGAAAGCACCGTTCACCGACGTACGTGTCCGTACCGCGCTGAAGCTGGCGCTGGATCGCGATATCATCGTGAATAAGGTGAAAAACCAGGGCGATCTCCCGGCATACAGCTACACCCCTCCTTATACCGATGGCGCAAAACTGACCGAGCCAGACTGGTTCAAACAGACGCAGGAACAGCGTAACGCGGAAGCGAAGAAACTGCTGGCCGAAGCGGGCTATACCGCGGATAAGCCGCTGACCTTCAGCCTGCTGTACAACACGTCAGACCTGCACAAAAAACTGGCTATCGCCGTCGCGTCGATCTGGAAAAAGAACCTGGGCGCGAACGTGAAGCTGGAGAACCAGGAGTGGAAAACCTTCCTCGACAGCCGTCATCAGGGCACCTTTGACGTGGCGCGTGCAGGCTGGTGTGCGGACTATAACGAACCGACCTCCTTCCTGAACACCATGTTGAGCGACAGCTCGAACAACACCGCTCACTATAAGAGCCCGGCGTTCGACAAGCTGATTGGCGACACGCTGAAAACCACTGACGAAGCACAGCGTACAGAACTGTACTCTAAAGCCGAGCAGCAGCTGGATAAAGATTCCGCGATCGTTCCGGTTTACTACTACGTTAACGCCCGTCTGGTGAAACCGTGGGTAGGTGGATACACCGGTAAAGACCCGATGGATAATATCTACGTTAAAAACTTGTATATTATCAAGCATTAATGGCAATGAGTGGGGCGGGCATGCTCGCCCCACGGTGTCTAACCAACGTCACATAATATAGGCACACGCCAGAAGGTACGGGCAATGTTGAAATTTATCCTACGTCGCTGTCTTGAAGCGATTCCAACGCTATTTATTCTCATCACGATTTCCTTCTTCATGATGCGCCTTGCGCCGGGAAGTCCATTCACCGGTGAGCGTACGCTGCCGCCAGAAGTCATGGCGAATATCGAAGCGAAATACCACTTAAACGATCCTATCTCCACTCAGTACTTCAATTATCTGAAGCAGCTGGCTCACGGCGATTTTGGACCGTCATTTAAATACAAAGACTATTCCGTTAACGACCTGGTGGCGTCCAGCTTCCCGGTTTCGGCGAAGTTGGGTGCTGCGGCATTCATTCTGGCCATCGTTTTCGGGGTCACCGCAGGCGTTATCGCCGCGCTCAGACAAAATACCAAATGGGATTATGCCGTAATGGGGGTGGCAATGACCGGGGTAGTGATACCCAGCTTCGTTGTCGCGCCATTACTGGTGATGATATTTGCCATCACGCTGAAGTGGCTGCCGGGCGGCGGCTGGAACGGCGGGGCATTGAAGTTCATGATTTTGCCGATGGTGGCATTATCTCTGGCGTACATCGCCAGTATTGCGCGTATCACCCGTGGATCAATGATCGAAGTGCTGCACTCAAACTTCATTCGTACCGCGCGCGCGAAAGGGCTGCCGATGCGTCGGATTATCTTCCGCCACGCGCTCAAGCCGGCGCTGTTGCCCGTGCTTTCGTACATGGGACCGGCATTTGTCGGGATCATCACCGGGTCGATGGTTATCGAAACAATCTACGGCCTGCCGGGCATTGGCCAGCTGTTCGTTAACGGCGCGCTCAACCGCGACTATTCGCTGGTGCTGAGCCTGACCATTCTTGTCGGTGCGCTCACCATTCTCTTTAACGCTATCGTCGATGTGCTGTATGCCGTCATCGATCCGAAAATCCGTTACTAACTGGAGCACGCCATGATGTTGAGTAAGAAAAACAGCGAGGCGCTGGAAAACTTCAGTGAAAAACTGGAAGTGGAAGGTCGTAGCCTCTGGCAGGATGCGCGCCGTCGCTTTATGCATAACAGGGCTGCGGTTGCCAGCCTGATAGTCTTGGTGATCATCGCGCTATTCGTAACCCTGGCACCGATGCTGTCGCAGTTTACCTATTTCGATACGGACTGGGGCATGATGTCCAGCGCGCCGGATATGGAATCAGGCCACTATTTTGGCACGGACTCCTCGGGGCGCGATCTGCTGGTGCGCGTTGCTATCGGTGGCCGTATTTCGCTGATGGTAGGTATCGCTGCCGCGCTGGTGGCGGTGATCGTCGGGACGCTCTATGGCTCACTGTCCGGCTACCTTGGCGGCAAAGTGGACTCGGTGATGATGCGTCTGCTGGAAATCCTGAACTCCTTCCCGTTTATGTTCTTCGTCATCCTGCTGGTGACCTTCTTCGGTCAGAATATCCTGTTGATCTTCGTGGCCATCGGGATGGTTTCCTGGCTGGATATGGCGCGTATTGTTCGCGGCCAGACGCTGAGCCTTAAGCGCAAAGAGTTTATCGAAGCCGCACAGGTCGGCGGCGTCTCTACCGGGAATATCGTGGTTCGCCATATCGTTCCTAACGTGCTGGGCGTGGTAGTGGTCTATGCCTCGCTGCTGGTGCCAAGCATGATCCTGTTCGAATCTTTCCTGAGCTTCCTCGGTCTGGGTACGCAAGAGCCGCTGAGCAGCTGGGGCGCGCTGCTAAGCGATGGTGCCAACTCAATGGAAGTGTCACCGTGGCTGCTGTTATACCCGGCTGGCTTCCTGGTCGTTACCCTGTTTTGTTTTAACTTTATCGGCGATGGCCTGCGTGATGCCCTCGACCCGAAAGACCGTTAAGGAGCGCCGTCATGACAATTATTGAAACGGCCACTGCGCCACTGGTGCAACAGCAGAATAATCTTCTGCTGGACGTGAAAGACCTCCGCGTGACCTTTAAAACGCCGGACGGAGATGTAACCGCCGTCAACGATCTCAACTTCAACCTGCGCGCGGGCGAAACGCTGGGGATCGTGGGTGAATCCGGCTCCGGAAAATCTCAGACCGCCTTTGCGCTGATGGGCCTGCTGGCCGCTAACGGAGTGATTGGCGGTTCTGCAAAATTCAACGGCCGTGAAATTCTCAACCTGCCGGAACACGAGCTGAACAAGCTGCGCGCTGAGCAGATCTCGATGATTTTCCAGGACCCGATGACCTCACTGAACCCGTACATGCGCGTCGGTGAGCAGCTGATGGAAGTCCTGATGCTGCACAAAGGCCTGGGCAAAGCCGAAGCCTTTGAAGAGTCGGTCAAAATGCTGGATGCGGTGAAAATGCCGGAAGCGCGCAAGCGCATGCGCATGTTCCCGCACGAGTTCTCTGGCGGTATGCGTCAGCGCGTAATGATTGCAATGGCGCTGCTGTGCCGGCCAAAACTGCTGATTGCCGACGAACCGACCACCGCGCTGGACGTGACCGTTCAGGCGCAAATTATGACCCTGCTGAACGAGCTGAAGCGTGAGTTCAACACGGCGATTATCATGATCACCCACGACCTGGGCGTGGTGGCGGGCATCTGTGACAAAGTGCTGGTGATGTACGCCGGTCGAACCATGGAATACGGCAAAGCGCGCGACGTGTTTTATCAGCCTGCGCACCCGTACTCGATTGGCCTGCTGAACGCGGTGCCGCGTCTGGATGCGGAAGGGGAATCCCTGCTTACCATTCCGGGCAACCCGCCAAACCTGCTGCGTTTGCCAAAAGGCTGTCCGTTCCAGCCGCGCTGCCCGCACGCGATGGAAATCTGCAACAGCGCGCCGCCGCTGGAAGAGTTTGCACCAGGCCGTCTGCGCGCCTGCTTTAAGCCGCAGGAGGAGCTGGTATGAACGCATTAGATGAAAAACGCAACGTGCTGCTCGAAATCGCTGACCTTAGGGTGCATTTCGATATCAAAGACGGCAAACAGTGGTTCTGGCAGCCGCCGAAGACCCTGAAAGCGGTAGACGGCGTTACGCTGCGTCTGTACGAAGGGGAAACCCTGGGCGTGGTGGGCGAGTCCGGCTGCGGTAAATCAACCTTTGCGCGTGCGATTATCGGTCTGGTCAAAGCCACCGACGGTAAGGTCGCCTGGCTGGGTAAAGATCTGCTTGGCATGAGGCCCGACGAGTGGCGCGAGGTGCGCAGCGATATCCAGATGATTTTCCAGGATCCGCTGGCGTCATTAAACCCGCGTATGACCATCGGTGAGATTATTGCCGAGCCGCTGCGGACCTATCATCCAAAGATGTCTCGTCAGGAAGTGCGCGACCGCGTGAAGGCGATGATGCTGAAAGTCGGCCTGTTGCCTAACCTCATCAACCGCTATCCGCACGAATTCTCCGGCGGTCAGTGCCAGCGTATCGGCATTGCCCGTGCGCTGATCCTCGAACCGAAGCTCATTATCTGCGATGAGCCGGTTTCCGCGCTGGACGTGTCCATTCAGGCGCAGGTGGTTAACCTGCTGCAGAAGCTGCAGCGCGAAATGGGGCTGTCGCTGATTTTCATCGCGCATGACCTGGCCGTGGTAAAACACATCTCTGACCGCGTGCTGGTAATGTACCTGGGCCATGCCGTGGAGCTGGGCACCTATGACGAGGTGTACCACAATCCACTGCATCCTTACACCAAAGCGCTGATGTCGGCGGTGCCGATCCCCGATCCCGACCTGGAAAAGAATAAGACCATCCAGCTTCTGGAAGGGGAATTGCCTTCCCCGATTAACCCACCGTCAGGCTGCGTGTTCCGCACGCGCTGCCCAATGGCCGGGCCGGAATGCGCGAAAACGCGACCGGTTCTGGAAGGCAGTTTCCGACATGCGGTTTCCTGCCTGAAAGTAGACCCGTTATAATCGCAAGGGCTGACATGATGTCAGCCCTTATTATTTGCGAGGTTACTGTGTCGCGTTTATTCACGTCCGCCCGCCGGCGGCTCTATCATTTTTTATTCGATCCTGAAACGGTATCCGGACGACGCTTTGAAGGGCTTTGCGGTTTGTTTGCGCTACTCAGCGTGGTGGTCATCTTTATTGAATCGGGTGCCGGGACGCAATATCACCTGACGTATGACGAATGGCATATCTTTGTCTGGCTTGAGCTGGCGATAACCCTGGTCTTTACCGCTGAATATCTCCTCAGAGTGATAGCCTGGCCCAACCCGGCCAGGTATGTTTTTAGCTTCTGGGGCTTTATCGATTTAGCCACCATCCTGCCGCTCTATGTGATGTGGCTGTGGCCGGAGATTAGCCTGAGCTATGTCTTTGCCTGGCGAGCCATGCGCGTGATTCGCGTATTACGTATTCTGAAGCTACTGCGTTTTATGCCGTCTTTACGCGTGTTCTGGAGTGCGATCGTCAGCGCGCGGCATCAGCTGATCCTGTTCTACTCGTTTATTGCCATTGTCATGATTGTTTTTGGCGCGCTGATGTATTTAATCGAGGGGCCAAAATATGGCTTTACGACGCTCAACGCGTCCGTCTACTGGGCGATTGTGACCGTCACGACCGTGGGTTACGGTGATATTACTCCCCATACGCCGCTGGGCCGCATTGTGGCTTCAGTGCTGATTTTGATTGGCTATTCGGTGATTGCCATTCCGACCGGGCTTATTACCACGCACATGAGCAGTGCATTTCAAAGCCGCAAACAGCTGCGCAAATGTCCGCATTGCCAGCAGGGCGAGCATGAACATGACGCGCGCTTTTGTCACCGCTGCGGCAGCGAATTGCCGGAGTAAATAAAAAAGGCTGCAATCGCAGCCTTTTTTACTATTCGCGCCAGAGTATATGGCACAGCTTATGGTCTTTCTCACGACACAGCAGGACGCGCGCAAAAATATCGTTAATTTCGCCGCCATCTTCATCGGCCAGCCCAATCACCACTTCGGCAAAGAAGTCAGGATTCAGGTCGAAGTCCACGTGTTCAGCCCAGTCTTCTGAAGGGTCGAACAATTCGGCGCCGCCGCGCTCTTCGAACTGCAGATTGAAGAGGATCACGTCTGCGGGATCGAGGTTATCAACCGCCAGTTCGAGAAAAATGTCATAGGCCTGCTCGAGCGTTTCGTCTTCGGTCAGGCGATTGTTCAGATCCATTTCCATGATGACTACCTGTTTAACATCGTTGGGCACGTTTTACAGCAACGGACTAAAGAAGTAAAACAGTCGTTCAGCAATTCTCTGCCACAGCGGACGTTTTACCCACAGTCTGGCATCCAGCAGCCGCGAACGGGAGATATAGTCATCCTGAACCGCCGCGAGGTCACCGCCAAAACCGGCGTCATCAATCACCAGCGTGATTTCAAAGTTGAGCCACAGGCTGCGCATATCCAGGTTGACCGTGCCCACCAGGCTCAGCTCACCGTCAACGAGAACGCTCTTGGTGTGGAGCAACCCGCCCTCGAACTGGTAAATTTTCACCCCTGCGGCCAGCAGCTCGCTAAAGAATGCCCGGCTGGCCCAGCCCACCAGCAGGGAGTCATTTTTACGCGGCAGAATGATACTCACATCGACGCCGCGCTGCGCCGCGGTACAGATCGCGTGCAGAAGGTCATCGCTGGGAACAAAGTAGGGCGTCGTCATGATCAGATAGTCACGCGCCGAGTAGGTTGCCGTCAGCAGCGCCTGATGGATCAAATCCTCCGGGAAGCCCGGCCCGGAAGCAATGGTATGAATGGTGTGACCGCTGGCCTCTTCAAACGGCATAATATTGCCGTCCGGCGG
Source organism: Enterobacter cloacae complex sp. ECC445 (assembly GCF_021892025.1). NCBI lineage: Bacteria > Pseudomonadati > Pseudomonadota > Gammaproteobacteria > Enterobacterales > Enterobacteriaceae > Enterobacter > Enterobacter cloacae complex sp. ECC445. Next base: position 18,802 of record NZ_JAKLRZ010000002.1, read on the forward strand.
GGGCGGCAGAATACGCTTGCCGGTCTCTATCTCCCAGTCGCAGGAGTAAACGATGCCCATCGAGGTGGCAATCGGCCCCTCCATTCGCGCCATCAAGTCAACCCATTGCCCAACGCCCGAGTCCTGTTTGAAGAAGCGCGGGTCAACCATGTTCATACTGCCGGTGTAGGCAATATAGTTATCGATCATGATCATTTTGCGATGCTGGCGAAGATCCATCCGGCGCAGAAACACGCGCAGAAGATTTACCTTCAGCGCTTCGACCACTTCGATCCCGGCATTGCGCATCATGCCCGCCCAGGGGCTACGGAAAAACGCCACGCTGCCCGCAGAGTCCAGCATCAGGCGGCAATGAATACCGCGTCGCGCGGCCGCCATCAGGGACTCAGCGACCTGGTCGGCCATTCCTCCTGGCTGCCAGATATAAAAAACCATCTCGATATTATGACGCGCCAGCTGAATATCGCGGATTAGGGCCTGCATGACGTCGTCGGACGAAGTCAGCAGCTGCAGCTGATTGCCCTTAACGCCGCCAATCCCCTGGCGGCGTTCGCACAGCTTAAACAGTGAGGAGGCGACGCTGCTGTTCTCCTCGGCAAAAATATGTTTGCAGGCTTTGAGGTCGTTCAGCCACTTCGCGGTTGAAGGCCACATGGCGCGGGCCCGCTCGGCGCGGCGTTTACCCAGATGAAGCTCACCGAATGAGAGATAGGCAATAATTCCCACCAGCGGGAGGATGTAAATGATCAGAAGCCAGGCCATGGCAGAGGGTACGGCTCTGCGCTTCATCAGGATGCGTAAGGTCACACCCGCGATTAACAGCCAGTATCCCAGAATGACCAGCCAACTCACCACGGTGTAGAAGGTTGTCATAGATAAAAAATCCTTTTGAAAGCGTATTGTTATGAGTGTACGCATCAGGATTCATCTGGCAAATAAAAACGCCAGGTAAAAGCGCTGGTTTGCCGCCGGGTTGGGTTTATAATGGCCTTTCTTTTAAAAGAAATAGTGTTAGAGAAAGAGTTGTAGACATGAAGCGCAGTAGAACTGAAGTAGGGCGCTGGCGCATGTTGCGACAGGTGAGTCGTCGCAAGGCTCGTTGGCTGGAAGCACAATCCCGCCGCAATATGCGTATTCACGCCATCAGAAAATGTGGATTGACCCGGCACCGCAACGCGTTGCTGTTCGCCGTCCAGGATATCTGAAAACCATGAGGGCACCGTAATGGTGCCCGCTGATTTTTATAGGGTCTGATTTTTGGGAATAGCGTATTTGCAGCGTTGTTCCTGTTGTGTTTAGCAAAAGGAGGGAGAGGTGTTTGCGGAGTTTGGTGTACTAAATTTCTGGACGTACGTTGTCGGCGCATTTTTTATCGTGCTGGTCCCGGGGCCGAATACCCTGTTTGTGCTCAAAACCGGAATTGGGCACGGCGTTAAAAAAGGGTACCTTGCCGCCACGGGCGTATTCATTGGCGATGCGGTTCTGATGTTTCTGGCCTGGGCGGGCGTTGCGGCCTTAATTCAGACCACGCCGGTGCTATTTAATATCGTGCGCTATCTCGGGGCTTTCTATCTGCTCTGGCTGGGGGGCAAAATGCTCTGGTCGGTGGTGAACCGTCAAAAGAATGCTCATGAAAGCGGCCCCGAACCTGCCAGTACGATCATGAAGCGTTCGCTGGTGTTAAGCCTGACCAACCCTAAAGCGATTCTGTTCTACGTATCGTTCTTCGTACAGTTCATTGACGTGAATTCGGAGAGCACCGGCACTTCTTTCCTGATCCTCGCGACGACGCTGGAGTTGATAAGCTTTATGTACATGAGCTTCCTGATCTTCTCCGGTGCGTTTGTCACGCGTTATCTGAAAACCAAAAAGAAACTGGCAAAGCTGGGGAACGGGCTGATAGGGCTGCTGTTCGTCGGGTTTGCGGCGAGATTAGCGTCGCTGCATTGATTGATGAAAGGCTCCTGCGGGAGCCTTTTTAATGTCTGGCGTAGCTGGAAATCCGCGCCAGACAAGGCTTCACGTTTTACTACTAGCAGCCAAAAGCCATAAAAAGCGGCTAGGGTGTGGACACATTGTGGACACTCTTACCACCATTAGCACCCTTCAGCGGGTTAAGCGAAATCGCGTCCTGCAGGTACTGAGGAGCGAAGTGCGCATAGACCATTGTCTGCGCAATTTTCGTATGACCTAATATTCTCTGCAGTGTGATGATATTGCCCCCGTTAATCATAAAGTGCGTGGCGAAAGAGTGTCGCAGCGCATGTGTTGCTTGCCCCGCCGGTAAGTCGGGCTTAACTTCTTTGAGGATTCGCCTGAAGTCAGCATAACTGGCTTCAGGAAAAAGAAAGCCTCGTGTTTTGCCGACTACGTAAGCCGCAACGTCATCAGAGATCGGGACCGTGCGCGGTGTGTTGGTTTTCGTCTTAACGAAAGACACCCGGTTATGAATCACGTTCTCCGCCTTCAATCGCGCAGCTTCTCCCCATCTTGCCCCGGTACTCAAACACAAAACCGCAATTTTACGATTATCACCTGAGAGCGCAGCAAGTAAGGCGTCAATTTCCTCAAGAGTGAGATAGCCCGTTTCGGCTGACCGGGAAGCCAACACCGGCGTGTCGGCAAAATGGCTGCACACCAAATACCCGAAGCCGCAAAAGCAAAAGGTGAAGCTCAAGCGTAAGCCAAAAGAGAAGCACCTCCGCGCGCTGCAGCACCCGAAAGCGACAAAAGCCCCGGCAAAGATTAAAGCCCAAAAAGAGCAGGAAGCGCGCGAGGGTGAGTACATGGCCGGTGAGGCTAACAACGTGCTGGAGCTTACAACCATCTACGCGACAAAGGCGCAGGCCATGCGCGCCGCTCAGGCGAAGTGGGACAAGCTGCAGCGAGGCGTTGCGGAGTTTTCAATCTCGCTAGCGATTGGCCGGGCAGATTTATATCCTGAAACGCCAGTTGCGGTGAAAGGGTTTAAGCGCGTCATAGACGATCAGGCGTGGATAGTCAGCCGGGTGGTGCATAATCTCAACGGGAACGGCTACACGACGGGCTTAGAGCTTGAGGTTAAGGTGTCAGATGTTGAGTATGAGAGTGAAGAAATCGAATAGAAAATGTGGATTATCTATTTGTTTTTTATGGATAAAGTGATTAAAATTAGCGCATCGGAATCGTTAAAAGGTGCTCACCATGTTCCACTGTCCAAAATGCCATCACGCCGCTCATGCTCGCACAAGTCGATATTTTTCTGATACCACAAAGGAGCGGTATCATCAGTGCCAGAATATCAACTGCAGCTGTACTTTTGTCACAACCGAGACCCTTTCGCGTTTTATTGTTTCACCTGGTGAGGTGGTGCCAGCGGCACCGCACCCGACAACTTTTGGACAGCAACAGATCAATTGGATGAAAGCTGCTTGAAATGAGAGAAATTTAAAGTTTAAAGTTTTAAGTTATAAAATATTATGTAACTTATTGAAAATATATCTTTGTTTGTTTATGAAAGGAAGGGTGGGGAGTGATTGATAATGATTTTCTGATTTCGTAAAAATGTTTGAGGTGTTTCTTTTTTTATTAATGGTGACAATATTTGTATGTTACAGAGAGATATTCATGTCAACTATATATCGAATGGGTTCTATAAGTTCAAGTAAAAAGAGAGAAATGAACTATGAGATATTTTCACATAATCTAACCGAAGAATGGTTTAATTGTATGCGAAATAAAACCAAGGTGTTATGGGATTTAGAAGGTATTCATACAACCTGGTGGGCCGCTCATGAAAATTATCTTGAACTTTGCGAGTTTCTTGAAAATCATAAGCAACCGTTATATGTCTGGAAAGAACTTCACCTAATTGGTGATGATTTTCAAAAAGCAATAAAAAAAATAAATCAGTTGGTAACTAACTGTATTGTTTCCTTCACAACTTTCATAACAATATGCGGAATATATATAAAAAAAAGGTTTTCAGACGAAAATATAATTAATAATTGGAATGAAAAAAGAAATTTTTTACACAAAACTATATTTTCATATAGACTAGCTTATGAGCTCAGAAATTATTCCCAGCATTATTCACTTGCTGTATCGAGTGCTGAGGTAATCATGACAGGGGATGAAGTTAAAGGTTTGAGTGCATATATAGATGCTAATCTTTTGAAGTCAAGTGGTTATGATTGGAAAAAATTCGCGAATGATCCGGAGTTCATTAATGCCGAATCTATAAATCTTAAAGACGTCCTTAGTGATTATCTGAGTTGTGTTAATGAAATTTACAAAAATACTTTAATACTGCATACGGATGAACTCAACGAATGCCATTTATATTTTGTGGATTTGATTGGTAAATATGACTTGAAAGAGGGAAAGCATCCTGTTGTTTTTAAAGGTCCATCAAGTTTTTCAAACCAACCTCCTTTAGAAAAGGAGTTCATTCCATTGTATTTATATAAAAGACTGTCAAGTGATTGGAGTGGGAAATTAAATTATGAAGTGGCTTGTGGAGTACTTGCGTGACAAATAATATGCGATCTTAACAAAGGTGTCTTAGTTTTAATCATTTTAAAATGATGATAATCAATAATTAAATGATATTTACATTGCTGCGTTTTTTGATAAATAGAATTCAACTAAGAGATTTAACTCTCTTAGTTGAATTTGTCTTAGTTGAAATAAGAAATGTCTTTTGATTTTTCTTGAACTAATTTTGACCAGAACTCATCTAGGAAATATTCCATTTCTTTATTTGTTGGTTTTAATGAAATCCATAGGTAAATTAAAATGATGGAGAGTTGATATGATGTTTTATTCAGTTCTAATGCGATAACTAACTCTCCAGTTAAATGGCGACGAAATGATTTATCTGTCCACGTGCTTAATTGCAGGAAATCACTTTGAGATGATAGATTGATTATACGAATAGAACGTTGCTGAATTGGTAAGAAACAGTTTAATATGGGGTTTCCATCCCGTTGTGGAGGGGTGATAATTTCTAATGGAATAAGGCTATTCCTTTCTTTATAAGAATCTCGATTACTTGTAGGTAAATGAGGTAAATGAGGTAAATTAAAATGATAGCTGAGTTGTGAGTAATAGTTTTCAATTAACCTGCGGTTGTTGTCAAGTAAAACTCCCGATACAAGAGAGTGCCAGAAGCTATGTGCGAAATTTAAATTTTTTTCTGGTTTTGACGCTTTATAAATGTCTTCAAAGTTATTGATCATTAGTTTTCAACCTGTTTATACAAAGGCTCTTCCGGCCAAAACTTCAATATCTACTCTTTCATGTCTGGTCCCGATAACTACGTAGGATTTTGGGTATTGAGCAGAAACTCCTTTAGCGGCCATACATCTATTTATATCTTTCTCTGCTTGTGCAAATGCGCCTAATCGTATGTTAAGTTCAGCAGGCGGGATTTTTAATTTTAGATCTGAAAGCAAGGCTAATGCTTTTTTGCCTGAAAGTGGTGTTTCACGGCTCCATTTTTCAGACTCTTCAAGTGTCTTTCCCTGAGCCTGTAATCGGCCGCGGTGACTTTTCTTTTTGCATTTTTTTGCCATCTATATATTCCTTAATGAAGAGTTATTATAAATGCCTAGTAAATTATAATTAGTGATTAAGTTTATCTATTATTAAACTACAATATGAAATCTTTCTCAGACTTCTATAGTGTACCAGAAATATCGGGTTTTCGACTTCTACATGTGAACTATTCAAAAATCGGTTTAAGCTCCGCAGGTGCGGAGCTTTGTGTATCGATGTGGTCAGTTTGTGGACGTTACTCGAAATAATTCCTTTTATTTCAGTGAGTTATTGATAATAAAAAGGCTCCTGCGGGAGCCTTTTTGCATCAAAACACTTTTTTATACGGTCTTACCGTTACCTTCGCATACACACCCGCTGCAACGTACGGGTCTGCATCGGCCCACGCCTGAGCGGCTTCCTGAGATTCAAACTCGGCGATAACGGTGGAACCGGCAAAACCGGCGGCACCCGGATCGTTGCTGTCTACAGCAGGCATTGGGCCGGCGGTCAGTAAACGGCCTTCATCCTGGAGCAGCTGCAAACGCGCCAGGTGAGCAGGGCGGACAGACTGGCGTTTCTCAAGTGAATCTGCAACATCTTCAGAGTAAATCACGTAAAGCACGGCGAAGCTCCTTAACCGGTAAAAGTGTCAGCTACGTTATGTGAAAGGGCATACGACTGCAATGTAAAATAAAAACAATGTTAATACCCTGATCTGGCTGCGCCTTTTTTGGCCTCTCTGGCGCTAAAGTTGCGTCAGAACAAAGTGTCTTATTGAATATGATTGCTATTTGCATTTAAAATCAGGGTTCGGTTTTTTAACGTTGATGATTATGACTTCGATGACCCTTGATTTACCTCGCCGCTTTCCCTGGCCGACGCTGCTTTCTGTCGTGATTCACGGTGCCGTTGTGGCGGGTCTGCTGTATACCTCGGTTCATCAGGTTATTGAAATGCCCGCGCCCGCGCAGCCGATTTCCGTGACGATGGTGTCGCCAGCGGATCTTGAGCCGCCGCAGGTTGCTCCTTCCCCGCCACAGCCTGTGGCTGAACCGGAGCCAGAACCCGAGCCCGTTCCGGAACCACCGAAGGAAGCGCCGGTGGTGATCCACAAACCTGAACCGAAGCCAAAACCTAAGCCGAAGCCAAAGCCGGTGAAAAAGGTGGAGGAGCGTCCGAAACGCGAGGAACGTCCGGTCGAGCCGCGCGCGACCCTGCCGGTCGAAAACGCAGCGCCCTCACGTCCGATGATGAACAATACGGCAACGACGGCAAAGCCAACGGTCACCGCGCCAGCGGGCCCGCGCGCCGTAAGCCGCAACCAGCCTCAGTATCCGGCGCGAGCTCAGGCCTTACGTATTGAAGGCCGCGTGCGGGTGAAATTTGACGTGACCGCGGATGGGCGCGTGGATAACGTGGAAATCTTGTCTGCGCAACCTTCTAATATGTTTGAGCGCGAGGTGAAATCTGCCATGCGCAGATGGCGCTATGAGCCGGGTAAGCCGGGGAGCGGATTGATCGTCAATATCGTTTTCCGCCTGAACGGCGGGGCGCAGATGGAATAAGAGAAGCCTCCGAAAGGAGGCTTTTTTTTGCCTGTCGATCAGGCCTGAGGAAGTTGACGAGGTTTACCCTCGCTGTCCACTGCGACATAAATAAACAGCGCTTCAGTGGCCTTATAACGCTGCCCAATAGGTTCAGAAGAGACTTTCTTCACCCAGACTTCGATGTTGATGGAAATGGAGGTATTACCGCGCTTCACGCAGCGCGCGTAGCAGCAAACCACATCACCCACCGCAACCGGGCGCAGGAAGGTCATGCCGTCCACTCTCACGGTGACCACGCGTCCGTGAGCAATCTCTTTTGCCAGAATTGCGCCGCCCATATCCATCTGCGACATCAGCCAGCCGCCAAAAATATCGCCATTGGCATTGGTGTCAGCGGGCATTGCCAGTGTGCGTAAAACCAGTTCGCCCTGCGGGGCGTTAGTTGTTGTCATTGTTTTAACTCGTAACGGAAGACTTCAGGCGGGATGCTACTATGATTCGTGGGCGGTGAGAATAGACCAGAACGTCCGTTGTCGACGTTCTGGTCAGTCGTTAATCAGTGCTTGTCGTCCTGCGGCATGTGGCGGTAGATATATACGCCGCTTAACAGCGTGAAGATAAGGGTCAGCGCGGTCAGGCCGAAGACCTTGAAGTTGACCCAGATATTCTGCGGTAGCCAGAAGGCGATATAGATATTGGCAAGACCGCAGAGAATAAAGAAGACCGCCCAGGCGATATTCAGACGGGACCAGACCTGTTGCGGCAGCGTCAGCTCTTTGCCCAGCATGCGCTGGATAAGCGGCTTTTTCATCACCCACTGGCTGATTAACAGCGCGCCCGCAAACAGTGCGTAAATGACGGTCACCTTCCACTTGATAAATTCATCGTTATGGAAGAACAAAGTCAGTCCGCCGAACACGGCGACCAGCACGAAGGTGACCAGCGCCATTTTTTCGACTTTACGATAGCGAACCCAGCTGTAGATCAGCACCACGGCGGTGGCAACGATCAGCGCCGTGGTCGCCGCATAAATGTCATACAACTTATAAAACGCGAAAAAGACCACGAGCGGTAAAAAATCAAGAAACTGCTTCATTCTGTGATTCCATCTTCTGAACGGGGCGGGGGACGGTAATCTCCCCGCCTCATGATTACTGACGAATTAACATATACAGGCGGAACAGATAGACCAGCAGTAACGCTGAGATCAGATTGCTCAACGTATTCGCCACGACCGCACCCACATTTGGCGTTAATACCGCAAAATTCGGCGCAAACAGGAGCAGAAGCGTTTTGGCGAGCAGCCAGCCGATCACGGCAGGCGCCACCAGACGCATATTAGCCCATGCCAGTCTGATACTGCTGCGCATCGCGGTAAAAATTCCCATCTTATCCTGCACGACCATCACGGGCGCAAAGGAAAGCACGATAGCCAGTAATACCCCCGGCACCACGACCAGCATAATGCCCATCTGCACCAGCATGGTGGTTAAAAAAATCAGGATAAACAGCTTAGGTAAGACCGGCGCGCTGGCACCAATCGCCCGTAATGCGCTCACCCGGTGACCCGCCGATACCAGCTGAATCATCAGCAAAACGCCGCCTGCCAGTACCGCATTACCAATCAGACCGGAGAACGTGGACGCGGCAGAGGCGCGAAGCAGGATTTGCTGCTGTTCCGGCGTCATGTTTTGCACCAGCTCAAACAACCCCACGCTACCCGCAAGATGGTCGCCCTGGCTCAGGCTGGCAATCTGTTCATCACTCGGTGAGAAGGCATGGCCCAGCACCACCGTGATAAAGGCGCAAAGCAACGCGATCAGTAAAAAGGTAATGAACTGATTGCGGAAAAAGTTTCCCGTGTCACGGTAGACAGACTTCGCCGTGATAGACATGCACTCTCCTTGAGTATTGCAGGTGTTAATTAGCCGGCAATTGTACACCGGATGCACCTGCAGTGGCAGCATCAAGGCTTGTATGGAAAAGCATATCTTTGTAAAGCGGCGGTAATCCAACGCGCGCGCGGGCGCGGTTGCAGGCTTCGTTGACCTGCCCATCTTCCCCCGACATGGCAAATTCCCGGCACGGGCTGGGGCGATCCTCATAGATGGAACATCGGGTAGATACCCCTGGCTCGCCCTGCAGCGCGACGCAGCGGGCCTGCTTTTGGTTCGTGCCGCTCATGCAGCGCAAAAAGGGTGTCAACGGCTCGGTTAGATGAACCGGAACGGTACCGCCGCCATCGCTGGCTTCGGCCCAGTAGAAAGAGACTCGAAAATACGCACAACAGGCTCCGCACGTCATGCACGGGTTCATATCACTCATGGCACACCTGCAAAAGAAGAACGCATCAAATCAACTTGTGAGAGCGATAAATTAGCCAGCCGCCAGAGGAAGAGCAAGAGGGGGAAAAGGGAAAAATTTGTAACCGTGAAGTACCAAAAATTGACATGGAAACAACTTACTGCTTTTCAATGCGCCACAAAAAATTAACCCAGATCAATGAATGTTAAGTTACTGGTTTTAATGTGATCTGTGACAGATCACTTATTACTCTTTTGTGAGTATATTCTCATCCGCGATTAAAACCACAACGATGGAGCGGATATGAAAAAATTAGCGGTGGCAGCCCTTGTATTAAGCAGTCTCTCTGGCGGCGCGTATGCGCATGAAGCAGGCGAATTCTTTATCCGTGCCGGTTCGGCAACGGTTCGCCCAACGGAAGGATCGGATAACGTGCTGGGGATGGGCGGTTTTAACGTCAGTAATAACACCCAGTTAGGTTTAACGTTCACCTATATGGCGACGGATAACGTAGGTGTTGAGCTTCTGGCGGCAACGCCGTTCCGTCATCGCGTGGGTCTCGGGCCGACCGGTGATATCGCCACGGTTCACCATTTACCGCCAACGCTGATGGCGCAATGGTACTTTGGCGACGCAAGCAGCAAGGTGCGTCCTTATATTGGCGCGGGTGTGAACTACACCACCTTCTTTGATGAGAAGTTTAACGATACCGGTAAAGCGGCCGGTCTGACGGACCTCAGCCTGAAAGATTCGTGGGGTATGGCGGGGCAGGTTGGTCTGGATTATCTGATTAACCGAGACTGGCTGATTAACGCCTCAGTCTGGTACATGGATATTGATACGGACGTACGCTTCAAGCATAACGGTGACCAGCAAAGCATCAACACGAGATTGGATCCGTGGGTGTTTATGTTCTCTGCGGGGTATCGTTTCTAATCCCGTCCGTTCAATGCGCCCCCGGTGGGGCGCATATCTTTTTCTTATTTTTGAATCAAATAGCGAATGGTTGGCCCGTCCTGCTGGATATCCAGCACCGTGTAGCCGTGGTTTTTCGCATCCAGCGGAATGTTGTTGATGGACTGCGGACAGTCGCTCACCACTTCCAGAATTTCCCCTTTTTTTAGCTGCGGTAGCGCTTCAAGGGTAGCCACTGCCGGGTAAGGACAAGGCTCACCGACCATATCGAGGCGATAGTCAGGTACGATCTCTTTCATGCAGCGTTCTCCTGCGTTTCAGTTTTGACGTCTGCGCGACGGAAGAAGCGTTTCTCCTGTGCGACAACCAGTAAAAAAGCAATAAGCAGCAGGGCATAGGTGACCAGCAGGCCGCCGAGGGGACCGAAGGTGCTCAGCAGGTTCACCTTATCCCAGCTCGTTGCGAGTACCGGAGAAACATCATCCCAGAAGTAGGCCAGGATCGTCGAGCCGATAACATTTCCCAGGCCCACCCACCAGTAATGCACCTGACCTTCAACGGCCCGGTACATCCAGCCGGTTTCACACCCGCCGGCCAGCACAATCCCGAAGCCAAACAGCAGGCCGCCAATCACCGCGTTTGGACCGGCCCACATGATTTTTGGTTCGACGCCTAGCTGGACATAGCTGAAGATGCCGATGGCGCTCACCGCCATCCCGGCAATGATCGCCTTCGCCATCATCGTCCGGCCGGTAATCCACATATCGCGAAACGCGGAGGTAAAGCAGATCTGCGCGCGCTCAATGAGCAGACCAAAACCCACGCCGAACAGCATCGCCAGGCCGAGTTTGGGCTGGTTCAGGGCCGTGCAGAGCGCCCATGCCACCATGGCGAAAAAGACCAGCATTCCGAGGCGGAAACGGCGGCGTGCCTGAGAGGGCCTCTGGGTTAACGGAGACGCCGCGCTGACTTTTGTTATTTTCACCGGAATGCGGAACAGCGGCAGCAGGGTGAATTTTGCGCCAAAGTAAGAGCCGATTGCCGTGGCGACGGCAAAGAACCAGGCGTGAAGCGAAAACTGCGGGATCCCGGTAAAGAAGGCGGCAAGGTTACACCCCATCGCCAGACGGGCGCCAAACCCGGCGATAATACCGCCGACAATCGCCTGCAGAATGCGGATGTGGCTTTTAGGCATACGCAGCTTGACGTTATTTGCCCACAGCGCCGCCGCGAAACAGCCGCCGAACATGCCGATGATCATCATCCCGTCGATGCGGGTGAGCGGCGTACCGTCGAGGTGGATGAGCTTAAAGTATCCCCACTCTTCGGTGTGCACGCCTGCGAGCTGCAGCAGCTGTCCACCCCAGCGGGTAAACTCACCGGTCACGGCCCAGAAGGTACCGGTAATGCCAAAATAATAAGTAGAGAGAATGCCTGCCGCGATAACGGCGGGGACAGGTGACCAGAACTTAACCAGGTAAGTCTGTTTGAAGGATTGCCATGACATGAATAAGCCTCTGAACTCAGAAGGGGTTAGTGAATTAAGCGGATTGGAATATATATCTTTTTCTCAATATCTAAAAGCTCTCAAAAAATATTTTCCAATTATATACACCTTTTATGACCTCAGTCATCAAAAACCTGCAACTCACTGTAAACCGCATATTCCCGCCATTTACTTTCAAGCTTGTTCTATTCACTTTTCACGATCTTTGTTGCACGTCTCTGTCGTGCAAGATGTTTGAGGATTACCCCCGGAGGGAGTGATGTAACAAATTGAGGCCAATTTCCTTGTGAGTTAAGGCGCAGCATTGTGAGATAACTGGGGGGAAATCGGGAAATAAGGTCATCGATACTACAAAGTGGGACTAACGCCTGAGAGGGCAGTGACCTTAAATCTCAGGGGGCAGGAATACGTTTTAAAGGAATATCAAAAAAATATCTATAAGTTATATAATAATGATTTTAACTTCCGGCGCCTACGCGCCGGAGATGATTATTTCGCGTATGCTTTTTTTATGCTACCGATGCTCATTTTCTTTATGAAAGGTCTTTCAATAAAGTGGTAAGTAATGGAAGATAGAATGCATATTGCAATATAACATAAGACTAAGATCACAAAGGTATGAACATTTAACTCTGGTTCATTGTTTGTTTTGAAGTATAGGATTAGAGGGAATAAGATTAACCCTTGTGTCAAATATAAACTGTAGCTTATTGCACCGAGACGAATGGCTGCTTTGGTAATTAAAAAACCAAAAATATTCGCGCCGGAAATAACAGAAAAAAATATTGCGCAGAGGAATAGTTTCTCTGAAGAACCATAAAGTGCAGGTTGCGCTAACAGAGTTATAAGAACCGTGCAAATCAGAGCGGCGTTGGCCATTTTTTTTGTTATGATTATTCTATCCTTGATTTCCCGGCATAACATTCCGGCAAAAAAATAAGACCACAAAGATGAATCATTCGTAAAGCCTGGAAGAAAATATACGGAGAAGGCAAAAAGGAAAATGGTTAATTCAAACGACCATTTTTTGAACATATACAACAACGGAAGAGAAAAATAGAAAATCCATTCCCAGCGCAATGTCCACGTCACCCCAGCCAGAGCCATAAAAGGATACTGGAAAGTAGTGATCGGCGGTTTGTCATTCCAGAGTCCTAAATCAAACCAGGAAAGCGCGTTGCTTATTACACTAAGAGAAAATTCTTTTCGTTCGGTTAATAACAAAAGTAAGCATAGAGCCGCTAAGGAGCAAAATATGGATAACGGTGCAATTCTGTAAAGGCGTTTTTTATATAACTCAATCCAATCCACTTCATTTATTTTTCTAATTTTCCCCCAAAATAAAAAAGCTGTAATCATAAAAAATAAAGCAACCCCATACCTACCAAAATAGAGCAACAAGTCTGATGTTGGGGCCCAATTGCCTTTTTTAATATATGTGTAAGCACAATCCATGTGATGAAATATGACAAATGAGGCAAGGACGTATCTCATACCATCTATACTGTTTGACCTTGTCGGTTCAGTATCTTCATCTATAAATTTGAATAGCGGTAGGCTAAAAATCACAATTGCCAATGCTAAGCATGTGAAAACTAAATAAATCGAAAAGTATAAATCCATCTTCAAACCTTACGGATATTTGTATAGAAAGAATTAGAAGGCTTTGCCTGAACCCGAGGCCATTCTAGCATTGCTTTTTATTATCGTCGAGATGATGTAACTCATTTAATTCCCTGAAAATTGGAAGATTTTTTAGCCCCGCTGCACCACATGACGCTATGTCGTCAGCTTCTTTTTATTCTAATCTGGTGAAAAGTGCAATTCAGTATTTATGTTCTGTTAATTTCAACGGAGTGAAAAGCTGTAAAATCAAAAGGAAGTGTAATAAAAGAGGGTAACCGTCTGGCAGCGCTGCCAGACGGTGAGGGGGTTAGGCTTTACGCGTCGCCGCCTTCATGGCGGTCACAAACGCTTTCAGCTCGGCCAGCATCTGCTCGGGCTTGTCCACGTTCTTTTCGATGATCTTCACAATCGCAGAGCCGGAAATGGCACCCGCCGCCTTTGCGTCAATCGCCGCGGCGACCTGATCCGGGGATGAAATCCCGAAGCCCTGCAGCGGCGGTGCGGCATGGTACTCCGCCAGCTTTTCCACCAGATGATGCAGCGGCAGGGCGGCTTTATTCTCGGCACCGGTCACGCCTGCGCGGGAGAGCAGGTAGGTATAACCGCGCCCGTAAGAGGCTATCTGGCGCAGCAGCGCGTCATCCGCGTTTGGCGGGCAGATGAAAATCGGCGCAACGTTGTGGCGCATCGCGGCCTGGCGGAACGGTGCGGACTCTTCAACCGGTACGTCAGCCACCAGGACCGAGTCAACGCCGACGCGCGCGCACTCGGCGTAAAATTCATCGATACCGCGGTTAAACACCAGGTTGGCGTACATCAGCAGGCCAATCGGAATGGTTGGGTGCTTCTGGCGAATCGCCGCCAGCATTTCGAAGCACTGGGTCGGCGTCACGCCCGCGGCAAACGCGCGCAGGGTGGCGTTCTGGATGGTCGGGCCATCTGCCAGCGGATCAGAGAACGGGATACCCAGCTCCAGCGCGTCGGCACCGGCCTCAATCAGGGCGTCGATAATCTTCAGCGACTGTTCCGGCCCCGGGTCGCCCAGCGTCACGAAGGGAACGAAGGCGCCTTCCTGGCGGGATTTCAGCTCTGCAAATACGTTATCGTAGCGTTCCATCAGATTTCCCCTCGTGCTTTCAGAATATCGTGAACGGTGAAGATATCTTTGTCACCGCGACCGGAAAGGTTCACCACCAGCAGCTGCTCTTTTTCCGGATTGTCTTTCATCATTTTCAGCGCGTGCGCCAGCGCGTGTGAAGACTCCAGCGCCGGGATAATCCCTTCGCTGCGGCACAGCGTTTTGAAGGCTTCCAGCGCTTCGTCATCGGTAATGGAGACATAGTCCGCGCGACCGGTGCTGTTCAGATAGGCGTGCTGTGGCCCGACGGACGGGAAGTCGAGACCGGCAGAAATGGAGTAAGACTCTTCAATCTGGCCTTCGTCAGTTTGCATCATTGGAGACTTCATGCCGAAGTAGATCCCCACGCGGCCATGCTTCAGCGGCGCGCCGTGCTCGCCGGATTCAATGCCGTGACCGGCAGGCTCGACGCCAATCAGACCCACGCTGGTGTCGTCGATAAAGTCTGCGAACATGCCGATGGCGTTAGACCCGCCGCCGACGCAGGCGATGACCGCATCCGGCAGGCGACCCTCTTTTTCGAGGATCTGCGCCTTGGTCTCTTCCCCGATCATGCGCTGGAATTCGCGCACGATGGTTGGGAACGGGTGCGGGCCCGCCGCGGTACCGAGCATGTAGTGCGCGGTTTCGTAGCTGCCGGACCAGTCGCGCAGCGCTTCGTTACAGGCATCTTTCAGCGTCGCGGAGCCGCTGTGCACCGGGATCACTTCCGCCCCCATCAGGCGCATACGGAAGACGTTTGGCGACTGACGCTCAACGTCCTTCGCCCCCATATAGATGCGGCACTTCAGGCCGAGCAGAGCGCTGGCAAGGGCAGAGGCCACGCCGTGCTGTCCCGCACCGGTTTCGGCGATAATTTCGGTTTTGCCCATACGCTTCGCGAGCAGCGCCTGGCCCAGCACCTGGTTAGTTTTATGCGCGCCGCCGTGCAGCAGATCTTCACGCTTCAGATACAGCGTGGTTTTGGTGCCTTCCGTCAGGTTGCGGCATTTGGTCAACGCGGTAGGACGACCGGCGTAATTTTTCAGCAGGTCGGTAAATTCCGCCTGAAACGCAGGATCCTTCTGCGCGCTGACAAACGCTTCTTCCAGCTGGCGCAGCGCGGGCATCAGGATTTGCGGGACGTACATCCCGCCGAACTCACCAAAATACGGGTTTAGTAATGTCGTCATCTTCTCTTCCTTAATATGCACGCAGAGTTTTAAAAACCGAGGCCAGCTTGCTGGCATCTTTGATACCCGGTTGGGACTCTACGCCTGAATTGAAATCGAGGCCTGCACAGCCGGTTTTAGCGGCTTCTACGCAGTTATCCGGGCTTAATCCGCCCGCCAGCAGGACGTTGTCCAGCTTTTCGCCGTTCAGCAGCGACCAGTCAAAACGCTGGCCGGTGCCGCCCTGGCCGTTATCGAGGACGTATTTATCCACGTGGTTCAGGTTACGCGGAGGCAACGTATCGCCAACGCTTTGCGCTTTCCAGATTTGCACCTGTGGTGCCAGCGCGGCGCGCAGGGCATCGATGTAGATCTGGTCTTCACTGCCGTGGAGCTGTACCGCGCTCAGGGATAACGCGTCGGCTTTTGCCGCAACGTCTTCAATATCGGCATTGCGGAAAACGCCCACGTAGCTCAGCGGAGCCGCTGAGATGACCTTACGCGCCTGCTCTTCGCTGACCGCGCGAGGTGAGGAATCCACGAAGATCAGCCCGCCATAAATCGCCCCGGCCTCATACGCAGCCTGCGCATCCTGTTCACGGGTTAAGCCGCAGACTTTGTTTTCCCCCAGCAGCACGCGACGCACCGCGGCGTTGAGATCGTCATGCTCCATCATGGCGGAGCCAATCAGGAAACCGTTGGCGAAGTGGCTCAGCTCGCGCACCTGGGCGTAGCTGTTAATGCCGGATTCGCTGATGACCGTAACGCCCGGACCCAGACGCGGCGCCAGCTGGCGCGTGCGGTTCAGGTCAATCGACAGATCGCGCAGATCGCGGTTATTAATGCCGACCACTTTGGCTTCAAGCGCAATCGCGCGCTCAAGTTCCTCTTCGTTGCTTACTTCGGTCAGCACGCCCATGTTCAGACTGTGCGCTACGGCAGAAAGCTGGCGATACTGCTCGTCGTCGAGCACCGAGAGCATCAGCAGGCAGGCGTCGGCCTGGTAAAAACGCGCCAACCAGATCTGGTACGGGTCGATAATAAAGTCTTTGCACAGGATCGGCTGCGGCGCGATGCCGCTGACGATCGGCAGAAAATCGAAGCTGCCCTGGAAATATTTTTCATCCGTCAGCACGGAGATGGCTGACGCATGATGCTTGTAAATACCGGCAATACGCGCCGGGTCGAAATCGTCACGAATAACGCCTTTTGACGGAGAGGCCTTTTTGCACTCCAGAATAAAGGCGGTGCGTGCGCCCTGCAGGGCGTCATAGAAACGACGGCTGCTCGGGACGACGTCATTCTGGAAACTGGCAAGCGGCTGCTGTTGCTTGCGGGCTTCCACCCAGATGGCCTTATCGGCAACGATTTTCGCTAAAACGGTCTGCATTCTTTACCCTCTTGCCGCAAGTGCGGTAACGCGATCGTAAGCTGCACCGGAGCGCAGTACATCCAGAACTTTTTGAACGTTGGCCTTCAGGTCTTCCTCACCGTGCAAACGCATCAGCATGGCGACGTTGGCAGCCACGGCGGCCTCGTGTGCGACCTCACCCTTACCTTGTAATAAGCGCGTCAGAATGTCACGGTTTTCTTCCGGCGTACCGCCAGCCAGCGCTTCCTGGTGATACGGCGTCAGGCCGAAGTCGGCAGCGTCCAGCTGATAGCTCAGGATTTCTCCGTCGCGCAGTTCGGCTACCAGCGTTGGCGCATGAAGAGAAACCTCATCCATACCGCCGCTGTGCACCACGGCGGCACGCTGGTAACCCAGCACGCGCAGCGTCTCGGCAATCGGCAGAACCAGCTCAGGGCTGTAAACGCCAATCAGCGCCAGCGGCGGATGCGCCGGGTTGATTAGCGGGCCGAGCACGTTAAACAGCGTGCGGGTTTTAAGCTGCTGACGAACCGGCATCGCGTGGCGGAAACCGGTGTGATACTTCGGCGCAAACAGGAAGCAGACGCCCAGGTCATCCAGCGCTTCGCGGGAGCGCTCGGCGTTCATATCGAGATTAATACCGAACGCGGCGAGCAGGTCTGACGAGCCTGACCGGCTGGACACGCTGCGGTTGCCGTGTTTCGCGACCTTCAGCCCGCACGCCGCCGCCACGAAGGCGCTGGCGGTGGAGATATTGATACTGTTGCTGCCGTCGCCGCCGGTGCCGACGATATCCGCAAACGGATAGTCCGGACGCGGGAACGGGGCGGCATTTTCCAGCAGGGCCGTGGCGGCACCGGCGATCTCCTGCGGGCTTTCGCCGCGCACCTTCATGCTCACAAGGGCTGCCGCCAGCTGTTCAGGCTTCAGCTCGCCGCGCACCACGGCGGAGAAGAGCTGGTGGCTCTCCTGCTGGCTCAGTGTCTGCGCCTGGTACAGTTTTTCCAGTATCGGCTGCAGGGTATTGGTCTGCTCCAGCTTCTGTAACGCCCAGTCGAGCGTCTGCTCCAGCAGGCGAGCGCCGTGGGAGGTCAGGATCGATTCCGGGTGGAACTGCATACCGCAGACGCGATCCGCATCGTGACGCACCGCCATCACCATCCCTTCAAACGAGGCGTTAATGGTCAATCCGGCAGGAATGTTGCTGCCGACCAGCGAATGGTAGCGCGCAACCGGAAGCGGGTTCGGCAGCCCGGCAAACATCGCCTGGCCGTCATGTTCAATGCTGGAGGCTTTACCGTGCAGGATCTCGCCCGCCTGACCGACGTAGCCGCCGTAGGCTTCCACGATCGCCTGGTGACCAAGACAGATGCCGATAATCGGCAGCTTGCCGCGCATGCGCGTCAGCAGCTCGGGCATACAGCCCGCTTCGCTCGGCGCACCGGGGCCGGGGGAGAGCATCAGCACCGGGTTTTGCATGGTTGCCAGACGCTCAATTAGGGTCTGCGCCGGGACGTGGTTGCGGTAGATAACAACGTTGTGGCCATTCGCACGCAGCTGATCTGCCAGGTTATAGGTAAAGGAGTCGATATTATCGAGCAGCAGAATGTCAGCCATCAGAAAATCTCCTGTGCATGATGTGCGGTTGCAATGGCGCGAAGGACCGCACGGGCTTTGCTGCGCGTTTCGTCAGCTTCAGACTGCGGAACAGAATCAAGAACAATTCCGGCACCCGCCTGGACGGTAGCGATGCCGTCTTCGACATAGGCGGAGCGGATCACGATGCAGGTATCGAGGTCACCGTGGGCCGTGAAGTAGCCCACTGCGCCGCCGTAGCTTCCGCGACGGCGTCCTTCGGCCGCTGCAATCAGCTGCATGGCGCGTACTTTCGGCGCACCGCTCAGGGTGCCCATGTTCATGCAGGCGCGGTAGGCGTGCAGCACGTCGAGGTCGTGGCGCAGCTCGCCAACCACGCGAGAGACCAGGTGCATCACGAACGAATAGCGGTCGACTTTAGTTAGGTCCGCCACGTAGCGGCTGCCCGGGGTGCAAATACGGGCCAGATCGTTACGCGCCAGGTCAACCAGCATAAGGTGCTCGGAGAGCTCTTTATGGTCGGTACGCATTTCCAGTTCAATGCGGCTGTCCAAATCGCGATCCAGCGAGCCGTCGGCGCGACGTCCGCGTGGACGGGTTCCGGCAATCGGGTAGATCTCAATCTGACGGCTGGTGGCGTCGTACTTCAGCGAGCTTTCCGGCGAGGCGCCAAACAGCGTGAACTCGTTGTCCTGCATGAAGAACATGTACGGGCTTGGGTTACTCTTTTTCAGCACGTCATAGGCCGCCAGCGGCGACGGGCAGGGCAGCGAGAAGCGACGGGACGGTACCACCTGGAAAATTTCCCCGGCGCGAATCGCTTTTTGCATCTGGCGAACCACGGCCCCGTATTGATCGTCGGTCTGATTAACCTCACACGTCATCTGCTCCACGCGCTGTACCGGCAGCGCAGGGGGCGCTTCCGTCATCTGCTGCTGAAGCTGCGCGATGCGGTGCTCAAGGCGATTTTTCTCAGCCGTCGAAGGGGTGAACAGGCTCGCCTGGATGCGGGTGGATTGTTTCTGATGGTCGATCACCAGCAGGGTTTCGGCCAGATAGAAACAATAGTCCGGGCAGCGATTGCCCAGCTCGGTTTCCGGTAAATCTTCAAATCCGGCGACCAGGTCGTAAGCAAACAGCCCGCCAAAGAACATCGCTTCACGCTCGTCTTCCGGCACGGTCACCAGGTTCTGCAGCAGACGGAAGGCATCGAACACGGACAGCGAGCATAGGCGGGCGTCTTCGTCCAGCAGCTGGCTCACGGGCGGGAAGCGCAGAATGCGCATTTCTGGATGACGTTCATTTTCAATGCCTGAAGGCAGGGCGGCATCCAGCAGCGGCAGCAGCGAGGCGCCATTGTCTGACTGCGCCTTAATGGTGACGGTGTCACCTAAAGCGGTAATGCGCAGCGCGCTGTCGACCAGCAGCAGGCTCTTGAGATCGTCCTTACTGTCGATGTCCGCAGACTCCAGCAGCAGCGTTGCCGGACGTGCCCCGCACACCTGATGAAACAGCGCGGTGGGGTTGTGGCGATAGGCCGCCTCGCAGGTCAGCAGTTCGAGATGAGGTTTGGCTGTTTGCATGTTGGTGTTCTCATTTATTCTGTTCAAAAAAAAGCCCGCTGGGTAGCGGGCGGGTATCTGTTTACATTTCGCAGACGCGTGACACTGCCCGACGATCAGGAAGTACGCCACCAGCCGTGCAGAGTGAAATGTGCTGTCATTTTCAGATACCTTTCTCGTGTGAACTTGCGTACTAGTTAACTAGTTCGATGGCGTGTTGTCAACCCTTGATTTCAGAATTTAGCGTTAAGTCGGTATCATGGTGTTTTCGGATGTCTCCAACCTGCTATGGGAAGTGCTTTGAGCGATACCACCTACGCCATTATTTATGATTTACACAGCCATACTCAGGCCTCTGATGGCCTGCTGACACCCGAAGCCCTGGTTCATCGTGCCGTTGAAATGCGCGTCGGCACGCTGGCGATAACCGATCACGATACGACCGATGCCATTCCGGCGGCCCGCGCTGAGATTGCCCGCAGCGGGCTGGCGCTGAATCTGGTGTCCGGCGTCGAGATCTCGACCGTCTGGGAAAACCATGAGATTCATATCGTTGGCCTGAACATCGATATAGACCATCCGGCACTTACGGCATTTTTGCAAGAACAAAAAACGCGGCGCAACCAGCGTGCAGAGATGATCGGCGAGCGTCTCGAAAAGGCGCATATTCCGGGCGCGCTGGAAGGCGCGCAAAAGATGGCGAACGGCGGGGCGGTCACGCGCGGTCATTTCGCCCGTTTTCTGGTCGAAGCGGGCAAAGCGACGACCATGGCGGATGTCTTTAAAAAGTATCTGGCACGCGGGAAAACCGGATACGTTCCGCCACAGTGGTGTACAATAAAACAAGCTATTGATGTGATTCATCATTCTGGCGGTAAGGCCGTGCTGGCCCATCCGGGGCGGTATAATCTTTCTGCTAAATGGCTGAAAAGGCTGCTGGCGCACTTTGCCGAATGCGGCGGTGAGGCGATGGAAGTCGCCCAGTGTCAGCAGGCGCCCAACGAGCGCGCGCAGCTCGCGACCTATGCCCGCCAGTTCGGCCTGCTTGGGTCACAGGGGTCTGATTTCCATCAGCCCTGCGCCTGGATCGAACTGGGGCGCAAGCTCTGGTTGCCCGCTGGCGTTGAGCCGGTCTGGCAGCTCTGGGAACAGCCGCAGCAAATTGAAGAGAGGGAAGTATGAGTCAGTTTTTCTATATCCATCCGGATAACCCGCAGCCGCGTCTGATTAACCAGGCCGTGGAGATCGTCCGCAAAGGCGGCGTAATTGTCTACCCGACCGATTCAGGCTACGCGCTGGGCTGCAAAATTGAAGATAAAGGGGCAATGGAACGCATCTGCCGTATTCGTCAGCTGCCGGACGGCCATAACTTTACGCTGATGTGCCGCGATCTCTCCGAGCTGTCGACCTATGCTTATGTGGATAACGTGGCGTTTCGCCTGATTAAGAACAACACGCCGGGTAACTACACCTTCATCCTGAAAGGGACGAAAGAGGTTCCGCGCCGTCTTCTGCAGGAAAAGCGTAAAACCATCGGCATGCGCGTACCGTCTAATCCGATTGCGCAGGCGCTGCTGGAAACGCTCGGCGAACCGATGCTCTCGACCTCGCTGATGCTGCCGGGGAGCGAGTTTACCGAGTCCGATCCGGAAGAGATCAAAGATCGTCTCGAGAAGGTCGTCGAGCTGATTATTCACGGCGGTTATCTCGGCCAGCAGCCGACCACCGTGGTCGACTTAACCGAAGATGCACCGGAAGTGATTCGAGAAGGCGTGGGCGATGTAAAGCCTTTCTTGTAACGGTATAAGCAGATATACTACGCGGCCATCAAAGCAGGGCGCGGCCCTGTTTTGACCTGATTCGACGCCTGTGAGGCGCGCAAGATAAATAACAAATCATTATTTATCAAGGTGTTGAGTTGTTGGCGTGAGTGGCATTCATTATTTTGTGTGACAGCTTTAGCAGCACTTTAAATACCATCTTTTATGCACACCGTTTTTCATTCTCTGGCAGGCTATCAACCTCTGTGCCGATAGGGTTGTTTCGTCCGTGTGTATCACCACGAGTTTTATGGCTTCTGTAGACTAAATTCGGGGAAAGGGAAAAAGCTGGAAGTCTCCAGCCTTTGGCGGTCATCTCACCTTCTTGAAGATGAGCAGGATAAGAGGGACGCAGACAGCGAAACCAACAATAGAGGCTAACGCTGAATCAGAGTGGTTTTGCGATAGCTCAATAACAAACGACGTTAGCTGAGAGGGCGTAAAATCCCATCCTTGGCTCACGGTTTCTGAGAAGTTAACAGCGAAGACCAGATCGAAATACAGCACGATAACATAATACGCTACGCAGATCAGCGCGATACATCCCCACCTGATCCAGAATTTATTATTCATCATCTCACCTTTTTAAAAATAAGTAAGATTAAGGGGACGCAAATCATAAATCCGTAAATTGCCACATCGAAAACTATACCTGTCGCTTGAAGGATAGAATCAATCGAAGCATGGTATTCATTCAACGGTACTGGGTCAGAAAATTGCATACTTTCATTCTCGCTGAAAGCAGAAAATGAGAATGTAGCCAGTGCCAACCCGATAAAGTAGCAAAACGATACAATGCCAATTCCGCTCCATCGGAGAATAGTTTTAGTTCTACTCGTCATTGTCATAAGAACCACCTAATACGCCGCCCACAGTGCCGCCTGAATACGGAGACAATGAATCTCCAATAGCCGCGGTATCTGCAACGAGATGCTGAAATTTCCCACCAGGAGTTTCCTGGAATGGCTGCAAATTGCCTGAAGTAGGGAATTGCTTTTTGAATGTGTTTGTCATCTCAACGACAAGCATTGAGGACATGTCTCCACCTTTTGTGATGATAAATCTTTGCAGAGATACAGGAATGGTGAAATCCTCCTCGGCGTCGATAGGTAGCTGTGTTGTCTTCGATGTGTAACCATGCTCGAATACTCTTGAGCCTGCAAACTTGATCCCTTCGACTGAATGTGTGGTGCAATTTCTGCCCGTTACATCATACCCGTCAATGGTGTGGCCTCTTCTCCTCGTGGTTGCTTTCATGTTTGACGTTTGGAACGATGGTTTACTGCTGTTCCATAAGTTTTCGAAGAATGCTCTTGTCTTCACCGGGTCGGCATCTTCTATGCGGAAAACACGAGCACCCATCTCATAGAGTTCAGAACGATAGTAAACCCTTGCGTCTTCATCTTGCAGGAAGTTAAGAATACCATCTCCCGTAAAGCCTCCACGATTGGTTCTGCCGTAGCGACCATACGTGTAGAGATAAACATTGTTATTCTGGTGCACCGAAACGAAAGCGTGACCTGCGTTTTTGGTTTCAGTCCAGATGTAAACGCCGTTTAATAGCGGGTTCTCTTCTGGCTTACAGGTGTCAGCAAAGCTGTTTTGCTTCTTCGCTACCTGGGCGTGTTGTTCCGGCTCTTGCACTGGGTCAGATACGGCTTTCGTTTCCAGTGGTGCAGAGGTAGCTCTCACGGGTTCCTGGTAAGGGCCGTGTTTCATAAAGGTATGGGTGGCAATGAAAAAAGCCTTGCACGGGCAGGTCGAACGGCTGTAAATCGTACTGGCGGCTAACTGCCCATGAATATATTCTCCAGGGTATCCACCAACCACGCTGAAAATGCCTGGGTGTTTACCGCAGGAGACCTGGCAACCTACTGTTGCTTGTCTGTTTAGATTCGGGCCAATCTGCTTCCCTTTCGGATGTCCGGTCAGTACAGATCCCCCGCATGTTGTTTTATCGCCTTTTACAACCCAAAAGCCTATAGCCATTTTCTGAACTCCTTATTTCAGAGTGCAACTGAAGCGAGAAAATCGGCTGGCATTGCGGGGCTGTTGTCCAACTGGCAGAGGAGGGCATAATCTTGCGGAGTACTGATAATCACATCACCGTTATCAAGCTGACTTCCTACGAGAGCATAAGAAACGCCGCTGCCGTTGGTATTGACTGATCCCGATCCGTTGATGATTTTCGCGCGTGTTCCGTCAGGGTAAACAACGTAATCACCAACCATTGCCCGATTAATTTCACTCCCGTCCTCAAGGGTAAATGAGTCGTTGGCGCTGGCTTTCTCAATCTTCCCGCTGTTATGGGTGAGTGCTCCAGTAGTAGCAAAACGCCAAATCGCCAGTAAAGAACGGTCTTTCATTTCTTCAACATGGGATTTGAAAATCTGGCGTTGTTCGTCGTCTGAGTTTGCCATTTGCTCTGCACTGAATGGATTCTTAAATGATACGAGCACAGGCGGGGTAAGTTCGTTGGTGTATTGTTTCATAAGTCCCTTTACTGGTTATGGAAATAATCAAAGAGGTTATTTTACAAGCAATAACCACATGAGCAACAAGTATTAGGCCTAAGTGAAACTTCGTTTCGTAACAGCAGGTTATGCGGTAAAGTGAGAGTGTTAATCTTCAACAAATCTCAGGCAGGGGATGTTATGGCAGGTGTATTGGCAAGCACGGCGGCGGCAGTAGGGATTCTCGATAAAGCGGTTAGCATCACTCAGAAGCTGGCAAATAATAGCGATGAACTGGTCAAGGCAACGCTAAAACTTGAGTTGGCTAATCTGATGGTTGAACTTGCCAACGCCAAGATCGAAGCCGTGACAATGCACTCATTCAGTGTCAAACGCTTGTAAGGTAGCTTGATTCGAGTCGGGAGGTTTTCCGTAACCTTCAACGCTTCCCGAATGTCTTGCTTCGTTACTGAGTCAATCGGCTTGTCACCGACGACATAGAGCAGAACATCAAAGAAGCGCTGGTTTTCATTGGCGAGACTTCTGCGCCACTTTTGGCCTTTCTCTTTGACATACATAACCCAAGTTTCGGACAGTGTGATCGCCTGACTTACAATTTATTTGGTTTCTGGGATGACAGGTTGTTTTGGTTCAAAGACCGATTGCGGCTCAGATTTGATCTTTGCCTCTTCTAACTGTGCCTGTAGGCTCGCTGTGATTTGACGGTAGCGTAGCAAGTCTTTCGAATCAAATGCTTCATAGGCCTGTGCTACCGTTGTACGGCTCAGATCGAGTGCTGCGGCAACTTGATTTGCAAGTGGCAGATCAGATTGGCATAGCTCAATTTTCTGCATATGTAGGCTGGTAAGTACTTCGTTCGCGGGTTGTTCGCTGCCTTCCACTATTCGATTAAAATGTGCATCGGCATAGCCCTGAGCAGCTTCTACCGTATCAGAGGCTGATAATGGTGAGTCGGGAAAGATGTTTTTGTGCCACTGTCCCAATTCAGGAAGACGCTCCACCTCGGCAACATCTCTTTCAAGGGCGCGTAGTAGATAGCTGTCAAAGTCCTGTTTTGTGGCGGCTCGTTAGCCTTGAATCTTCCGCTTAAACTCTTCGATACCCATTGTCCCATTCTGAGCGAGCGGAATGTATGGGCGGATCTGATTCATGACCACTGCAGTTTGTTTTTGACTATCAGTATCGAGAGTCAGACATCCAAAACTTGTTGAATCATTTAATCTAAAATTCGTGTAGTATATGCGCCCACGAATCATTGTATGTGACAGCTTGTATGACATATTGTTTGCCATGCTGTGTACCGTGAAAGATTTACATATCAGTGAGTTAGGTTGTTATTGTTGCTAACTCATTGTTTAGAAAGTACACCAGACGCCTGTGAAGGCGACACCTGAGGAAGCTCAATGAGCGAGAAGTTACAGAAAGTGCTGGCGCGTGCCGGCCACGGCTCACGCCGTGAAATCGAAGCCATTATTGAAGCGGGCCGCGTGAGTGTGGACGGTAAAATCGCCACGCTGGGTGACCGCGTTGAAATCGTACCGGGGCTGAAGATCCGCATCGACGGTCATCTTATCTCCGTGAAAGAGTCTGCCGAACAGATCTGTCGCGTGCTGGCTTACTACAAGCCGGAAGGCGAGCTGTGTACCCGCAACGACCCGGAAGGTCGTCCGACGGTGTTTGACCGTCTCCCTAAGCTGCGCGGTGCGCGCTGGATTGCCGTTGGTCGTCTGGACGTGAACACCTGCGGTCTGCTGCTGTTTACCACCGATGGTGAACTGGCCAACCGTCTGATGCACCCAAGCCGTGAAGTGGAGCGTGAATACGCGGTACGCGTATTTGGCCAGGTTGATGAGAATAAACTGCGCGATCTGTCGCGTGGCGTTCAGCTGGAAGACGGCCCTGCGGCGTTCAAAACCATCAAGTTTACCGGTGGGGAAGGCATTAACCAGTGGTATAACGTCACCCTGACCGAAGGCCGTAACCGCGAGGTGCGTCGTCTCTGGGAAGCGGTAGGCGTCCAGGTGAGCCGCCTGATTCGCGTTCGCTACGGCGACATTCTGCTGCCGAAAGGCCTGCCGCGCGGGGGGTACACCGAACTGGATCTGACCCAAACCAACTACCTGCGCGAGCTGGTCGGCCTGACGCCGGAAACCACCTCAAAAGTGGCGGTGGAGAAAGACCGCCGTCGCATGAAGGCGAACCAAATCCGTCGCGCGGTGAAGCGTCACAGCCAGGTGAACAGCAGCCGCCGCTCCGGCAGCCGTAATAACAACGGTTAATCTAAAAGCCCGGTGCAGACACCGGGCTTTTTTCTTTAGTAATCTATTCCGATTTGCGCTTTGATGCCCTCATCAAACGCATGTTTAACCGGTCGCAGCTCGCTGACGGTATCCGCCATCTCCAGAATATCCCGATGACACCCGCGCCCCGTGACGATAACCGTCTGGTGGGCAGGCCGGTTTTTCAGCGCGTCCAGAACGGCGTGAAGCGGCAGGTAGTCGTAGGCGACCATATACGTTATCTCATCCAGCAGAACCATATTCAAAGTTGGATCGGCCAGCATTCTCTTCGCATGCTCCCAGACGGCGAGACAGGCTGCGGTATCGGTTTCGCGGTTCTGGGTGTCCCACGTAAAGCCGGTTGCCATCACCTGAAACTCGACCCCGTGAGGCTCAAGCAAATTACGCTCGCCGTTGGGCCATTCACCTTTAATAAACTGGATAACGCCGACCTTCTGACCGTGGCCAACCGCGCGGGTGGCGGTACCGAACGCGGCGGTGGTTTTGCCTTTGCCGTTGCCGGTAAAGACGATGACGATCCCGCGCTCGTCCTGGGCTGCCGCGACGCGCGCATCCACCTGTTCCTTCAGGCGCTGCTGGCGCTGCTGGTGACGTTCTTCACTCATTGCGAAATCCCCGGCTTACGGCCCGGCTGGGCGTCAAAGGTCATCCCGGTTTTGCGGCGGCTGTCGTCGCCCATCAGCCAGAGATAGAGCGGCATAATGTCTGCCGGGGTTTTGAGCTTCTGCGGATCTTCCGTCGGGAAGGCGCTGGCGCGCATTTTGGTGCGCGTACCGCCCGGGTTAATGCAGTTTACGCGCAGATGGCGGCTCTGGTACTCCTCCGCCAGCACCTGCATCATGCCTTCGGTCGCGAATTTTGATACGGCATAGGCTCCCCAGTTTGCGCGTCCTTCACGGCCAACGCTGGATGAAGTAAAGACCAGCGACCCCGACTCGGATTTCAGTAATAAAGGAAGCAATGCCTGGGTTAGGAAGAAGGTGCCGTTAACGTTAACCTGCATGACCTGCTGCCAGATATCAGGATCCTGTTCATCCATTGGACGTACTTCACCTAACAGACCGGCGTTATGCAGCACGCCGTCGAGTCTTGGGTAGTGGGCGCTGATTCGTTGGGCTAATTCCTGACACTCGGCGGGCGTGCAGGTCAGTAAATCGAGCGTATACCACGGCGCTGGCGTGCCGGATACCGCCTCAATCTCGTGAGCGACGTTTTTCAGTTTTTCTTCGTTGCGCCCGACCAGAATAACGGCTGCGCCATAGTCGGCGTACGTCAGGGCCGCCTCGCGACCAATCCCGTCGCTGGCTCCCGTGACGAGAATAATGCGGTTTTGCAGCAGATTTTTTTGCGGTTGATAATGCACGGTGACTCCTCAGGCGACCGGTGACGCAATGGTGCCTTTATAATGACTTTTCGGCTTTATGCCCGAATTAACCTAATAATTCAATCAGTCTACAGGACGCATTACCGTAAAATTAACAATTTGCAAATATTTAAACGCCAGGTCGGGGATTCCTGAAGGCGGTTCGCAGAGGTAATGTCTCAAGCGAGACGCATGGGCAGGGCTGTTGTACACTGCCGTGAAAGATTCGTGGTTAAATCAAGGTGGAACGCGTGGAATTACTTTCTCAATATGGGTTGTTTTTGGCCAAAATCGCGACGGTGGTGATCGCCATTGCGGTGGTTGCCGTTTTGATTGTCAACCTGACGCAGCGCAAGCGTCAGCGTGGGGAGCTACGCATTACCCGCCTGAGCGAGCAGTATAAGGAGATGCAGGAAGAGATGTCTCTGGCGCTGCTTGATAGTCATCAACAGAAACTCTGGCTGAAAGCGCAGAAGAAAAAGCATAAGCAGGAAGCCAAAGCGGCAAAGGCAAAAGCAAAGCTTAATGCGCCGCAGGATAAGGCCGCGCCACGCGTCTATGTACTGGATTTTAAAGGCAGCATGGACGCGCACGAAGTTGCTTCTCTGCGGGAGGAGGTGACTGCCGTTCTGGCCGTGGCAACGCCGCAGGATCAGGTTGTCGTGCGTCTTGAAAGCCCGGGCGGTGTGGTTCACGGTTACGGGCTGGCCGCCTCACAGCTGCAGCGCCTGCGTGAAAAACAGATCCCGCTGACCGTGGCCGTGGATAAGGTGGCGGCCAGCGGCGGCTACATGATGGCCTGCGTGGCGGACAAAATTGTTGCGGCGCCGTTCTCCATTATTGGTTCGATTGGCGTGGTCGCGCAAATTCCGAACTTTAACCGCTTCCTGAAAAACAAAGAGATTGATATTGAACTTCACACGGCGGGTCAGTACAAACGCACCCTGACGCTGCTGGGGGAAAATACGGAAGAAGGGCGTCAGAAATTCCGTGAAGATCTCAACGAAACGCATCACCTCTTTAAAGACTTTGTGCACCGGATGCGCCCGACGCTCGATATTGAACAGGTTGCGACGGGCGAGCACTGGTACGGCGTCCAGGCGCAGGAGAAAGGGCTGGTGGATGAAGTCGGGACCAGCGATGACCTGCTGCTCAACCTGATGGAAGGCCGGGAACTGGTGGGCGTGCGCTTCACCCAGCGCAAGCGCCTGCTTGACCGCTTTACCAACAGCGCGGCGGAAAGCGCGGACCGCCTGCTGCTACGCTGGCTACAGCGCGGACAAAAACCGCTGCTGTAAACAAAAACGCGAGGCACACGCCTCGCGTTTTGCATTAATCGACCAGGTGATATTTCTCGGAAAGCGTATGCGCCAGGTATTTAAACATGTTAAACACGGCGGTGCTTTTCGGGGTTGGTAACCCCTGTTCGTCAAGGAAGTATTCGCCGCTGAAAACCAGCACGCCATTACGCTGCTCTACGCCGGTGGCTTCGATGCCCGCCAGGGTATCTTCATGGTCACGGATAAGCTTGTTTGCTTCGATAAGCAGAGAGGCTCGGTCAATAGGTTGGGTCGTATTCTGCATAATCCACTCCTTAAACAGTGGCAATAGTCTACGCCGAGGGCGCTTTGGGGGCAAATTTTCCCTGTAATGTGAGGGGATAAGGTGCAGGGGCCTGGCTGGCGGGATTTGCTTTTGCATGCTAATAAAGTTGCGTAACGGATTTTATCAGGTAGAGTGTGCGCTTTCGTCATTCTGGCAACAGAATTGCTTGACATTCAACCGGGAATTCGTCACGAATTACACGAGATGTGAGAAAAATACCCGAAAACTCAATCACCTGGGCGTCGTTTCTTTAACGCCCGGTAAGACAAAGGGGTTGATATCTCCTGACGCAGTCGCAATATCATTGGCTCGTCGTCAGCGGAAGGGAAATCAACGTGCGGCGTATTCCTGGAAGAATTAAATTAGGTAAAGGTGAATATGGGTAAAGCTCTCGTCATCGTTGAGTCCCCGGCAAAAGCCAAAACGATCAATAAGTATCTGGGTAATGACTACGTGGTTAAGTCCAGCGTCGGTCATATCCGCGATTTGCCGACCAGTGGCTCAGCCAGCAAAAAGAGCGCAGACTCTACCTCCACCAAAGGGGCTAAAAAGCCTAAAAAGGATGAACGTAGCGCGCTTGTCAACCGCATGGGTGTGAACCCATGGCATAACTGGGATGCACAATATGAAGTGCTGCCCGGGAAAGAAAAAGTCGTTAACGAGCTGAAGCAGCTTGCTGAAAAAGCAGACCACATCTATCTCGCAACCGACCTTGACCGCGAAGGGGAAGCCATTGCCTGGCACCTGCGGGAAGTGATCGGCGGTGATGACAAACGCTACAGCCGTGTAGTGTTTAACGAAATTACGAAGAATGCGATTCGTCAGGCGTTTGAGAAGCCGGGCGAACTGAATATTGACCGTGTCAACGCCCAGCAGGCGCGTCGCTTTATGGACCGCGTTGTAGGCTATATGGTTTCTCCGCTGCTGTGGAAGAAGATTGCCCGTGGCCTGTCCGCCGGTCGTGTGCAATCCGTCGCCGTGCGTCTGGTGGTTGAGCGCGAGCGCGACATTAAAGCCTTCGTGCCGGAAGAGTTCTGGGAAGTTGACGCCAATGTTACCACGCCGGGCGGTGACGCTCTGCCGCTGCAGGTAAGTCATCAGAACGATAAGCCTTTCCGTCCAGAAAACCGTGACCAGACCATGGCCGCCGTAGCGCTGCTGGAAAAAGCGCGCTATCAGGTGCTGGAACGTGAAGACAAACCGACCAGCAGCAAGCCTGGTGCGCCGTTTATCACATCCACCCTGCAACAGGCGGCAAGTACCCGTCTGGGTTACGGCGTGAAGAAAACCATGATGATGGCCCAGCGCCTGTATGAAGCGGGCTACATCACCTACATGCGTACCGACTCAACCAACCTGAGCCAGGACGCTGTCAGCATGGTGCGCGGCTATATTAGCGACAACTTCGGTAAGAAATACCTGCCGGAAAGCACTAACCAGTTCGCCAGCAAAGAGAATTCTCAGGAAGCACACGAAGCGATTCGTCCTTCTGATGTCTCTGTGTTAGCGGAATCGCTGAAAGACATGGAAGCCGACGCGCAGAAGCTGTATCAGCTGATCTGGCGTCAGTTTGTGGCGTGCCAGATGACCCCGGCGCAGTACGACTCCACCACGCTGACCGTTGGCGCGGGCGATTTCCGTCTCAAGGCGCGCGGTCGTATCCTGCGTTTCGACGGCTGGACGAAAGTGATGCCTGCGCTGCGCAAAGGCGATGAAGACAGAACGCTGCCTGCGGTGAACAAAGGTGACGAACTGTCTCTGGTTGAGCTGATCCCGGCTCAGCACTTTACGAAACCGCCTGCACGCTTTAGTGAAGCGTCCCTCGTCAAAGAGCTGGAGAAACGCGGTATTGGCCGTCCGTCGACCTATGCGTCCATCATCTCGACGATTCAGGATCGCGGCTACGTACGCGTTGAAAACCGGCGTTTCTATGCGGAAAAAATGGGTGAGATCGTCACCGACCGCCTGGAAGCGAACTTCCGCGAGCTGATGAACTACGATTTCACCGCGCAAATGGAAGACAGCCTGGACCAGGTTGCCAGCCATCAGGCGGAGTGGAAAAAGGTCCTCGACAGCTTCTTCAGCGACTTTACCGACCAGCTTGAAAAAGCGGAGAAAGATCCCGATGAAGGCGGGATGCTGCCTAACCAGATGGTTCTGACCAGCATCGACTGCCCAACCTGCGGCCGCAAGATGGGGATCCGTACCGCAACAACGGGCGTGTTCCTTGGCTGCTCCGGCTACGCGCTGTCGCCAAAAGAGCGCTGCAAAACCACCATCAACCTGGTGCCGGAGAACGAAGTTCTCAACGTGCTGGAAGGTGACGATGCGGAAACCAACGCTCTGCGCGCCAAGCGTCGCTGCAAAAAATGCGGCACGGCAATGGACAGCTACCTGATCGATCCAAAACGCAAGCTGCACGTCTGCGGTAATAACCCAACGTGTGACGGGTATGAGATCGAAGAGGGCGAGTTCCGCATTAAAGGCTATGACGGCCCGATTGTGGAGTGCGAGAAGTGTGGTTCTGAAATGCACCTGAAAATGGGGCGTTTCGGCAAGTACATGGCCTGCACCAACGACGAGTGTAAAAACACGCGTAAAATTCTGCGTAACGGTGAAGTGGCTCCGCCGAAGGAAGATCCGGTTCCGCTGCCAGAACTGCCGTGCGAGAAATCCGACGCGTACTTCGTGCTGCGTGACGGCGCCGCGGGTGTCTTCCTGGCCGCCAACACCTTCCCGAAATCGCGTGAAACACGCGCGCCGCTTGTAGAAGAACTGTATCGCTTCCGCGATCGCCTGCCAGAGAAACTGCGTTATCTGGCCGATGCGCCACAGCAGGATCCGGAAGGCAATAAAACCGTAGTGCGGTTTAGCCGTAAAACGAAGCAGCAGTATGTTGCGGCCGAGAAAGAGGGTAAAGCGACCGGCTGGTCCGCCTTCTTTGTCGATGGCAAATGGGTTGAAGGCAAAAAATAATCTTTTCTTACCGTAACTTACCTGTAAAAGGGCCGGATCTCCGGCCCTTTTTTATTGCCCTGTTATTATTTTTTGTTCCGTACTATACAGTCGGGCTATAAATGATATAGTGGTTATAGTTAACCCATTTCTTATTATCAAATCGTCTTAAGCGATTGACCGCGTGCGCTAAATCGGATGGTCTGGCATGAAATTACAGCAGCTTCGTTATATCGTTGAGGTGGTGAATCATAACCTTAACGTCTCTTCTACCGCCGAGGGCTTATATACCTCGCAACCGGGCATCAGCAAGCAGGTTCGTATGCTGGAGGATGAGTTAGGCATCCAGATATTTGCCCGCAGCGGGAAGCATCTCACCCAGGTCACGCCTGCGGGGCAGGAAATTATCCGCATTGCGCGGGAAGTCCTCTCCAAGGTCGATGCGATTAAGTCTGTGGCGGGGGAGCACACCTGGCCGGATAAAGGCTCCCTGTATATTGCCACGACGCATACCCAGGCGCGCTATGCGCTGCCCGGCGTGATCAAAGGGTTTATCGAGCGGTATCCCCGCGTCTCTTTGCACATGCACCAGGGGTCGCCAACGCAAATCGCTGAAGCGGTGTCGAAGGGGAATGCAGACTTTGCCATCGCCACCGAAGCGCTTCATCTGTATGACGATCTGGTTATGCTCCCGTGCTACCACTGGAACCGCTCTATCGTGGTGACCCCCGATCACCCGCTGGCGGGGAAAGGGTCGGTCACTATCGAAGAGCTGGCGCAATATCCGTTGGTCACATATACGTTTGGCTTTACCGGACGTTCCGAGCTTGATACCGCCTTTAACCGTGCCGGATTAACTCCTCGCATTGTCTTCACCGCGACGGACGCCGACGTCATTAAGACCTACGTGCGGCTTGGCTTGGGCGTGGGCGTCATTGCCAGCATGGCGGTGGACCCGGTGTCAGATCCTGACCTGGTGCGTCTTGATGCGCATGATGTTTTCAGCCACAGCACCACCAAGATTGGATTCCGTCGCAGCACTTTCCTGCGTAGCTATATGTATGATTTTATTCAGCGCTTTGCCCCGCACTTAACGCGCGATGTGGTTGATACCGCCGTGGCATTACGCTCGAATGAAGATATTGAAGAGATGTTTAAAGATATCAAACTCCCCGAAAAATAATCACACCCGGTATCTTTCCCTAAGGGAAAGATACCGAAATAACGCCTCAAAGCTAAATTAGAATTATCATCATCTACACCACCCCTGTCATATAATGTCATTATCCATTTAAACCGTAAGGTTATAATGTCGTGAATTGGCGACAAAAGTAGAAACTAATTAACGCCTTCGCAAATTTTTCTTTTCAATTATTTATTTCTGGTCAAAAGAATGAATATTTCATACCTCCCGGTGCGTAAATTCACTGGCTTTTCGGCTAAAGTTTCTTTAGGATTTATCTCAACAGATGATTAATTGTACCAATTGTTTGGTCCTAAATGATAAGCGATGTCGATTGTATGAGGTTAGCAATGCCTTCAGGAAGTGAAGAACCGCAAAGGGATCCTGCGCTCAAGCGTAAAGCCTGGCTGGCGGTCTTTCTCGTCTCTACCCTGTTTTGGGTGGTGGTTGCTCTCCTGGCCTGGAAATATTGGGGTTAAATATGGCAGTGACGGTACGTACAGATTCGGTAAAACAGATGTGTCAGCATCGTGACAACGGCCACAGAGGGCGTAAAGCGCCTGCGACTGTTGTACCTGCGTCCTGGAAACTGACGCCGCAGCAGCAAGCGTTTATTGATGTGTTCGCGGAAGACGAACCCAAAAAACAATAATTTAGTTTATTGCGTAATGATGCAAATAGTCTGAATACCGACTCTGCACTTTTGTACTCTTTAATAAATACACATCAGCAATATAGCACTGAGGACTTACCTCGGAACTTTTTAAATAATGCCTGGTGTCCCTATGATGAATAACATGACGTCTCACAAATACTGGTCATGGATCGGCGTTTTTACCGTGTCGATTCTCTTCTGGAGCCAGCTCATCTGGCTGGCGCTCCACTAAAATGTAAAACCTCGCTACGGCGGGGTTTTTTGTTTTCCCATTCTGGACCAATCCTAAATTTATCAATTTGGGTTGTTATCAAAACGTTACGACATCTATGTGTTATCTTTAATTACGGCCCTGATGATTGTCGGGGCATCTCTGTGATTAAGGAGGAGCTTATGTCGTTAACCCTACGCGAAGCCAGTAAGGATACATTACAGGCAGAAAATAAAACCTGGCACTACTATAGCCTGCCGCTGGCTGCCAAAACGCTTGGGGACATTTCGCGTTTACCCAAGTCATTGAAAGTCTTACTGGAAAACCTATTGCGCTGGCAAGACGGTGATTCCGTCACGCTCGATGATATTAAGGCGCTGGCAGGGTGGCTTGAGCATGCCCATGCCGACAGAGAAATCGCCTACCGCCCGGCAAGGGTGCTGATGCAGGACTTCACCGGCGTCCCGGCCGTAGTTGATTTGGCCGCGATGCGCGAGGCCGTTAAGCGCCTCGGCGGTGATACGGCAAAAGTTAACCCGCTTTCCCCGGTTGACCTCGTGATTGACCACTCCGTAACCGTTGACCACTTTGGCGATGACGATGCCTTTGGTGAAAACGTGCGTCTTGAGATGGAACGTAACCACGAGCGCTACGTCTTCCTGAAGTGGGGGCAGCAGGCGTTCAGCCGGTTTAGCGTGGTCCCGCCGGGAACCGGTATTTGCCACCAGGTTAACCTTGAATATCTCGGTAAAGCCGTCTGGAGCGAACTGCAGGATAAAGAGTGGGTTGCTTATCCCGACACGCTGGTGGGGACGGATTCGCATACCACCATGATCAACGGTCTGGGCGTGCTGGGGTGGGGCGTCGGCGGTATCGAAGCGGAAGCGGCCATGCTCGGCCAGCCGGTATCCATGCTTATCCCTGACGTGGTGGGCTTCAAGCTCACCGGCAAGCTGTCTGAAGGCATTACCGCCACCGATCTGGTGCTGACCGTTACCCAGATGCTGCGCAAGCATGGCGTGGTGGGCAAGTTTGTTGAATTCTACGGTGACGGTCTGGATTCGCTGCCGCTGGCCGACCGCGCCACCATTGCCAATATGGCGCCGGAATACGGTGCGACCTGCGGCTTTTTCCCCATTGATGATGTGACGCTGGAGTACATGCGCCTCAGCGGGCGCAGCGAAGAGCAGGTCGCGCTGGTGGAAGCGTATACCAAAGCGCAGGGCATGTGGCGCAATCCTGGCGATGAACCGGTCTTCACCAGCACGCTTGAACTCGATATGGGCAGCGTTGAAGCGAGCCTCGCCGGGCCGAAGCGTCCGCAGGATCGGGTTGCGCTGAGCGACGTGCCAAAAGCCTTTGCCGCCAGCAATGCGCTGGAGGTCAACGTGGCGCAGAAAGACCATCGTCCCGTCGACTATGTCCTGAACGGGCAGCAATATCAGCTTCCGGATGGCGCGGTTGTGATTGCCGCCATTACCTCCTGCACCAACACCTCAAACCCCAGCGTATTAATGGCGGCCGGTCTGCTGGCGAAAAAGGCGGTAGAGCTTGGGCTAAAACCTCAGCCTTGGGTCAAGGCTTCGCTGGCGCCGGGCTCCAAAGTGGTATCGGATTACCTGGCCCAGGCCAAACTGACGCCGTACCTTGACGAGCTGGGCTTTAACCTCGTGGGCTATGGCTGTACGACCTGTATCGGTAACTCCGGTCCGCTGCCTGAGCCCATTGAAACGGCGATTAAGCAGGGGGATCTGACGGTAGGCGCGGTTCTCTCCGGTAACCGAAACTTTGAAGGGCGCATTCACCCGCTGGTGAAAACCAACTGGCTTGCCTCGCCGCCGCTGGTGGTCGCTTACGCCCTCGCTGGGAACATGAATATCAACCTGGTGACCGATCCGATTGGTCACGACCGTAAGAATGACCCTGTCTACCTGAAGGATATCTGGCCCTCTTCGCGTGAAATCGCGCTGGCCGTTGAAAAGGTCTCAACCGAGATGTTCCGTAAAGAGTATGCGGAAGTCTTTGAAGGCACGCCGGAATGGAAAACCATCAACGTGGTGGGCTCCGATACCTATGACTGGCAGGATGACTCGACCTATATTCGTCTGTCGCCGTTCTTTGATGAGATGCTGGCCGAGCCGGCTCCGCTTAAGGACATCCACGGCGCGCGCATACTGGCGATGCTGGGGGATTCCGTCACCACTGACCACATCTCTCCGGCGGGGAGTATCAAAGCCGATAGCCCGGCAGGGCGTTACCTGCAAGGCCGGGGCGTCGAACGCCGTGATTTTAACTCCTACGGCTCGCGTCGCGGCAACCATGAAGTCATGATGCGCGGCACGTTCGCCAACATCCGCATTCGTAACGAAATGGTGCCGGGCGTAGAAGGAGGCATGACGCGCCATCTGCCGGGGACGGAGGTCGTGTCGATTTATGATGCGGCGGTTAAATACCAACAGGAAGGCACGCCGCTGGCGGTGATCGCCGGGAAAGAGTACGGTTCCGGCTCCAGCCGCGACTGGGCGGCGAAAGGTCCGCGTCTGCTAGGCGTGCGCGTGGTCATCGCCGAATCGTTCGAACGTATTCACCGCTCGAATCTGATCGGTATGGGGATCCTGCCGCTCGAGTTCCCGCAGGGCGTAACGCGTAAAACGCTGGGGCTGACCGGGGAAGAGCAGATTGAGATTAACGGTCTGCAAAACCTGCAGCCGGGTAAAACGGTGCCGGTGAAATTAACGCGGGCAGACGGGAAAACCGAGGTGCTGGACTGCCGCTGCCGTATTGATACGGCAACCGAATTGACCTACTACCAGAACGACGGCATTTTACATTATGTGATTCGTAAGATGCTCGATTGATAAAAAAGCCCGGCGTTTATGCCGGGCTTTTTACTTTCACTCTTTCAGCAGATGGCCCATCTTGGCAGCTTTAGTATCAAGATAGTGGGCGTTTTTCGGGTTGCGGCCAACAATCAGCGGTACGCGCTCGACGATGTTGATCCCCGCTTCGGTCAGGATCTCCACTTTTTTCGGGTTGTTCGTCAGCAGACGAACCTCGTCCACGCCCAGCAGCTTGAACATGTCCGCGCACAGGGTAAAGTCACGTTCATCGGCGGCAAAGCCGAGCTGATGGTTTGCCTCAACCGTATCGTAGCCCTGATCCTGCAGCGCGTAGGCGCGAATTTTATTCAGCAAACCAATGTTACGGCCTTCCTGGCGGTGATAAAGCAGCACGCCGCGACCTTCTTCTGCGATATGAGACAGGGCGGCTTCAAGCTGGAAACCACAATCACAGCGCAGGCTGAACAGCGCATCGCCGGTAAGACACTCTGAATGGACGCGGGACAGAACCGGCGTCTGCCCTGAAATGTCGCCATATACCAGCGCGACATGATCCTGTCCGGTTGCCAGTTCTTCAAAACCCACCATCAGGAAATCGCCCCATGGGGTTGGCAGTTTGGCTTCTGCCACACGTTTAAGCTGCATGTGATTCTCCAGACCGGGCTGACACGTTTCATGCCTTTGCCCTGTTTTGCTTTCTGTATCAACTCATTTTGCCACAAGCTCAGCAGATTCGCCTAATGGGCACCATGCTATATGAACGTTAAACGCACGATCCGACATCTCCACCCGGCAGCGGAATTTCAGTTATGATTGTGACGCTTAGCAAAAAAGGAGAAGACATGCTTTCAATCGCCAGACGTACGGCAGCAGGTGCGGCCATTTTACTGATTATGCCCCTGGCCGTATGGCTTTCAGGCTGGATGTGGCAGCCCGGGCAAAACGCCATGTGGCTGAAAACGTTATACTGGATAACGGAAACGGTCACTCAGCCCTGGGGAATTATTACCCATGTACTCCTCTGCGCCTGGTTTCTGTGGTGCCTGCGCTTTCGTCTGCGCGCGGCGCTGATGCTCTTTGCGATCCTCGGCGGCGCTATTCTCGTCGGTCAGGGCGTGAAGTCCTGGGTGAAAGATCGCGTTCAGGAGCCGCGTCCTTTTGTCGTCTGGCTGGAAAAAACGCATCATGTTCCCGTGGATGAGTTCTACACTTTAAAGCGTAAAGATCGCGGTGCGCTGGTGAAAGAACAGCTTGCGGAACAGCAGGATATCCCGACATTCTTGCGTAAACACTGGCAGAAAGAGACGGGTTTCGCGTTTCCTTCCGGTCACACCATGTTTGCGGCCAGCTGGGCGCTGCTGGGCGTCGGGCTGCTTTGGCCAAGGCGTCGAACGGTAACGCTCGTGATTTTACTGGCTTGGGCGACGGGCGTTATGGGTAGCCGCTTGCTGCTGGGGATGCACTGGCCGCGAGACCTGGTCGTCGCCACGCTGATCTCATGGCTGCTGGTGACGCTGGCGACCTGGCTTGCTGAACGATTCTGTGGACCGCTAACGCCACCGCCAGAAGAGAAAGAAGAAATAGCCGAAAGGGACCAAACGGGCGCCTGACGGTTGATATTCCGTATTTTGCCCATAAATCCATGACGGGCGCGTCACTTTTTCCGTTTCGCGCCCGTCGCTAAAATGGTAGCTTATAAGGCTGATTGCGGTAAGTTGAACACACTTTATTCGCTTGAACCACATAACGGGAAGTCATGTGAAATATTTACTCATTTTCTTACTGGTATTGGCGATTTTTGTCATTTCAGTCACGTTGGGTGCACAAAACGATCAGCAGGTGACGTTTAACTATCTGCTGGCTCAGGGTGAGTATCGCGTCTCGAGCCTGTTAGCGGTCTTATTTGCTGCCGGCTTTGCCATTGGCTGGCTGGTTTGCGGCCTGTTCTGGCTAAAAGTCCGTGTTTCTCTTGCGCGCGCTGAACGTAAAATTAAGCGACTCGAAAATAACATTGCCCCTGGGTCTGACATTCCGGAAAGCTCTGGCGTGCCGGTCGTGAAGGAATAATCGACTATGCTGGAGTTGTTGTTTCTGCTTTTGCCTGTAGCCGCAGCCTATGGCTGGTATATGGGCCGCAGAAGTGCGCAACAAACAAAACAGGACGAGGCCAATCGGCTCTCCCGCGACTACGTTGCGGGGGTGAACTTCCTTCTGAGCAATCAGCAGGACAAAGCGGTGGACCTGTTCCTCGATATGCTGAAAGAGGATACGGGCACGGTTGAAGCGCATCTCACCCTGGGTAACCTGTTCCGCTCGCGCGGTGAGGTCGATCGCGCCATTCGTATTCACCAGACCCTGATGGAAAGCGCTTCGCTGACCTACGATCAACGTCTCCTTGCCGTACAACAGCTGGGGCGCGATTACATGGCCGCGGGGTTGTACGATCGCGCTGAAGATATGTTCTCGCAGCTGGTGGATGAAACGGATTTCCGCATCGGCGCATTGCAGCAGCTCCTGCAGATTTACCAGGCCACCAGCGACTGGCAAAAAGCCATTGATACGGCTGAGCGTCTGGTGAAGCTTGGCAAAGATAAGCAGCGCGTAGAGATAGCCCATTTCTACTGCGAGCTTGCGCTTCAGCAGATGGGCAACGACGACATGGATAAAGCCATGGCGCTGCTGAAGAAAGGCGCCGCCGCGGACCGCAACAGCGCGCGCATCTCCATCATGATGGGGCGCGTTTTTATGGCGAATGGCGACTACGCCAAGGCCGTTGAAAGCCTGCTGCGGGTTATTGACCAGGACAAAGAGCTGGTCAGTGAAACGCTGGAAATGCTGCAAACCTGCTATCAACAGCTGGACAAGCGGGAAGAGTGGGTCGCGTTCCTGCGTCGCTGCGTGGAAGAAAATACCGGCGCCACCGCCGAACTGATGCTCTCAGACGTTGTTGAGCAGTATGAGGGAAGCGACACCGCGCAGGTGTATATTACGCGCCAGCTGCAGCGTCATCCGACCATGCGGGTCTTCCATAAGCTGATGGATTACCATCTGAACGACGCGGAAGAAGGGCGCGCGAAAGAGAGCCTGATGGTGCTGCGCGACATGGTCGGCGAGCAGGTGCGCAGCAAGCCGCGCTACCGTTGCCAGAAGTGCGGTTTCACCGCGTATACGCTCTACTGGCACTGTCCTTCCTGCCGCGCCTGGTCCACCATCAAGCCAATTCGTGGCCTGGACGGGCAGTAATTTTTTAAAACCCCTCATTTTAGTTACAACATACTGATGGCTTTCAGCACTCCCGACCACGGTGCGGTTTGCTCGCCTGGCAGGTGGATAAATGGATCCTGTCAATTTGCGGCGTCGGCAGGTAGAATGCTGGCCGTTTATCTGTTCCGCGCCGCTGCGCGCCCATAGACGAAAAGGGCTGGTCATGACGTCTGTTACATCCTCCACTTCCCGCGTTATTACGGATTCTCCTGTTGTTGTTGCGCTCGATTACAATAAGCGTGACGCTGCTCTGGCGTTTGTCGACGGCATCGACCCTCGCGACTGCCGTCTGAAAGTTGGCAAAGAGATGTTCACGCTGTTTGGACCGCAAATCGTTCGCGATCTGCAGCAGCGCGGTTTTGACGTTTTCCTCGACCTGAAATTCCATGATATCCCGAACACCACTGCGCACGCCGTTGCTGCAGCCGCAGAGCTGGGCGTATGGATGGTCAACGTTCACGCATCGGGTGGGGCAAGAATGATGACGGCCGCCCGTGAGGCGCTCCTGCCGTTTGGTAAAGATGCCCCGCTGCTGATTGCGGTTACCGTGCTGACCAGCATGGATGAAAACGATTTACGCGACCTCGGCGTGACGTTGTCACCTGCCGAACATGCCGAACGTCTTGCGCGTCTGACGCAGAACTGCGGGCTGGATGGCGTCGTCTGCTCCGCACAGGAAGCGGTACGTTTCAAATCAGCGCTGGGCCAGGAATTTAAACTGGTCACGCCGGGGATCCGTCCTGCGGGCAGCGACGTGGGCGATCAGCGCCGTATTATGACCCCTGAGCAGGCGCTAGACGCTGGCGTTGACTATATGGTCATTGGCCGTCCGGTGACGCAGTCTGCCAATCCGGCAGAGACGTTAAAGGCTATCAACGCATCGCTGAAAAAGGGGGCGTAATGACCGATTCCAACAGCCGTCTGGTCTACTCAACCGAGAGCGGGCGTATCGACGAACAAAAGGCGAAAGTGGAACGTCCAAAGGGGGACGGCATCGTTCGGATCCAGCGCCAGACCAGCGGACGAAAGGGGAAAGGGGTTTGCCTGATCTCCGGGATTGACCTGGATGATGCTGAACTGACGAAGCTGGCGGCCGAGTTGAAAAAGAAATGTGGCTGCGGCGGCGCCGTGAAGGACGGCATTATTGAAATCCAGGGAGATAAACGTGATTTAATAAAGTCCCTGCTGGAAGCCAAAGGTATGAAGGTCAAACTGGCTGGC
This sequence comes from Enterobacter cloacae complex sp. ECC445, assembly GCF_021892025.1. NCBI lineage: Bacteria > Pseudomonadati > Pseudomonadota > Gammaproteobacteria > Enterobacterales > Enterobacteriaceae > Enterobacter > Enterobacter cloacae complex sp. ECC445. The sequence goes on from NZ_JAKLRZ010000002.1 coordinate 60,931, forward strand.
GGCTAAAATAAATGAGCCACGGCAAATGCCGTGGCTCGTGTTATATACGTGCGTATGTCAAACCTGAAATGCGTTCAAATATCGCAATATCGGGGAAGGCTTAGATAATAATTATTTGCCAACCTGGTGACCGATAATACCACCGACAGCAGCGCCACCTAATGTACCCAGCGTACTACCATCCGTTAATACTGCACCACCCAGAGCACCGGCACCGGCACCAATAGCGGTGTTACGGTCACGTTTAGACCAGTTAGAGCATGCGCTCAGGGACATTGCTACAGTGATTGCCAGAACAGCGGCGGCTAATTTTTTGCTGGTTAAGGTCATAATACTTTCTCCTGAATTATCGATTCACGGAAAGATGTACACGTTAAGTATAGACGAACCGAATACTTAATTCTGTATTCCGTGAAAGCTGGTCGCGCAGGCGTTACGTAATCACGCAGGTGATAGTCACTTCCTGTTATATCGCTAACATTAATTTTACGACTTTAAGGCCGGTTAAACAGGTAAAAACTCTTAAAGAAGTACCAGGAATCATCTCAGAGAAAGAAGGGCGTGCGCGCCCGAAATTCGGGCGCGGAGGGAACTCAGACGCTGTTTTTAATAATATTGACGATCAGTCCGTCATCTTCCAGTTTATTACGGTGCGCATCGCTCAACCGTTCGTCGGTAATCACGCGGCTAAAGCGTGAAATGGGGCCCATTGTGTAAGGGTGCACGGCGCCAAATTTAGAGCTGTCGGTGAGCACAATGGCTTCACACTCTTTTTCCAGTACGGCATTCACGACGTCAGAGCGCATCATATCCCGGCCGGTGAAACCTGTTTCCGGCTGCCAGCCGTCAATACCGATAAAGGCCTTGCTGAAATGGACCTGCTGGACATACTGACGGGTCAGCGGGCCTACCATGCTTTCACTTTTCTTCTGGTAAATGCCGCCGAGAAGAATCACCTCGCAGCGCGTCTCTTTAAGCAAATGCGCGATATAGCTGCTGACGGTAATGATGGTCACGTCTTTTTGATCGGCAAGCGTGCGCGCCAGAAGGGCATTGCTGCTGCCGTTTTCGATAAAGACGGTCTCGCCGTTATTCACCAGGGAGGCGGCAAATTCCGCCAGTTCACGTTTCAGCGCGTAGTTGTTCATCATGCGCGTCTCAACGTCATCACTGTCCAGCGGGACCGCATAGCCGTGGGCGCGACGCAGGTAGCTCTGTTTTTCCAGCAGATTAAGATCCTGACGGATTGTGACTTCAGACACGCCGGTAGTTCTAGCGAGATCGACCACGCTTACGCGTCCCTGATCGATGACCATCTGCAAAATGAGTTGTTGTCGGGAATTCATAGCATCCATTTAATAAAGCGAAACGAGGTCGGAGGCGGCGGGGTTAAACTTCCCACGGCGCTTTTGGCTGTCTGTTTTCGGGCGCATTGTCAGCACCATTCTGAGCAAGAAGTTCAGACTTCAGGATCTCGAGATTACGGATAGCAGAGTGATAATCGCCTGCTACCAGGATATCCAGCACGGTATCAATTCGTTGTGCTACAGCTTGTGCGTCAATAGTAGACATAATCTCTCCCAGGCGCGAAAAGTGAATATTTTCAATGATGCAGAAATTAGGATCAAAAGAGAAGGGAAAAAACGCAATAACTAAATTACATAAACGTAAGTGATAAATTTATTCCCCCTCATACAGCAGGCTTAATGGGTGGATTAGTCTAAAACTGCGCGCAAGGCGCTTTTTTATAAGAGGAATTAGACTATGACAGTTATCAACCAGCCGACCTGCACACTGTTTACCGATACTGAACGGTTCACGCAGCTGTCAGGATATTACGAGGCGGAGCGTCACACCGTCTGGATGATGCTGCGGGCGCAGCCGCGTCCTTGCTTCAACCATGCGTTAATTGAGGAGATCATGAACTTTTCCTGGCTGGTTCGCCAGTCAGGTTTTGCGGTTGATTTCTGGGTAACCGGATCGCTGGTTCCCGAGATGTACAATGCGGGCGGTGATTTACAGTTCTTCGTCGAGTGCATTCAAAACGGGCGTCGGGAAGCGTTACGGGCGTACGCTCGCGCCTGCGTGGATTGCGTCCATGCGGCGTCACGGGGGTTTGATACGGGTGCCATCACGCTGGCAATGGTCGAAGGCAGTGCGTTAGGGGGCGGGTTTGAGGCCGCCCTGGCGCATCATTTCGTGCTGGCGCAGCGCGACGCCCGTCTGGGCTTTCCGGAGATAGCCTTCAACCTGTTTCCGGGCATGGGGGGATATTCCCTGGTGGCGCGCCGTTCAGGCATGAAGCTGGCGGAGGAGCTTATCTATAAAGGGGAATCCCACACGGCTGAATGGTATGAACAGCATGGGCTGGTGGACCTGCTGTTTGAGCCCGGACAAAGCTATGTCTCCACCCGAACCTTCATCGATACGCTGCGGCCAAAGCTGAACGGCATAAGGGCGATGCTTCGCGCCCGGACGCGCGTTCTGCAGCTGCCGCGCAGTGAACTGATGGACATCACGGAAGACTGGGTTGACGCTGCTTTCTGCCTGGAACCGAAAGATATCGCCTACATGGAACGTCTGGTCACGCTGCAAAACCGCCATCACGCGGCGGGCCTGCGTAAAGCCAGCTAACGTTGATTCCGCGCTTGATATCGTTTTAGCCATCGCTCGAATGCGGCAGCGGGCATCGGCTTCGCAAACAGAAAACCCTGCCGTTCGTTGACGCCGTTCTTGGTCAGAAAGGCGTCTTCTTTTGCACTTTCCACGCCTTCGGCAATCACCTGCAGATTTAACGCCTGCGCCACCGCGACGATAGCGCGCACCAGCGACTGCGAAATGGACTGTTTATGAATATCCTTGACGAAGGATTGATCGAGCTTAATAGCGTCGATAGGGAAGCGGGCCAGCTGCGAAAGGGAGGAGTAGCCGGTGCCAAAATCATCCAGATGAATCTGCGCCCCGAGCTTGCTGAACTGCTGGATCACGGACAGCGCCAGCTCTTCGTTCTCAATAAGACAGCTTTCCGTTAATTCAACGTCGACGGGGCAGTATTCAAAATTCAGATCCTTCAGCGCCTGCTTTAAGTCGCTGAAGATGGTCTGATCGGCCAGCTGGCGAGCAGAGACGTTGACGGCCACGCGCAGGTTTATGCCCTTATCGCGCCATTTCGCCACCTGGCGAACCACGTCGAGCATCACCCAGCGGCCCAGCGGCACAATCAACCCCGACTCCTCGGCATAAGAGATAAACTCCAGCGGCGGGATCAGGCCGCGCTCGGGGGATTGCCAGCGGACCAGCGCTTCGAGGCTTCTGATTTCCCCGCGCCAGGTGATTTTAGGCTGATAGTGGATCAGAAGCTGGTCGTTATCCAGGGCCTTACGCAGGTTGGTATCCAGCCAGAGATACTCGAACACGCGCTGGTTCATCTCGGGCGAGAAGACGCAGAACTTGCCCCGGCCGTTCTCTTTGGCGGTATACATCGCGGTATCGGCGTTACGAATCACGCTTTCCCGATCGTTGCCGTGCTGCGGAGCGAGGGCGATACCCAGGGAGCAGCCGGTATAAATTTCAATCAGACCGATTCGGAACGGCTGGCGCAGACGGGTTAAAATGCGTGATGCCATCGCCTCCAGAGAGCCCTGAGAGGTATTGGTAGCCATGACGATAAACTCATCACCGCCAAGTCGCGCCAGCACCTGATCCTCATCCAGACAGCTCAGGATGGCGAGGGCGACCGCCTGTAACAGCTGATCGCCAAACATATGCCCGTAAGCGTCGTTAACTTTTTTAAAATTATCCAGATCGAGATACACCACGCCCACCTGGGTATCGCCGCGGTTAGCAATGGCGTCAGAAATCAGGTCGTGGATAGCATTACGGTTCGGCAAGCCGGTGATGGTATCGGTGTTGGCCAGCACGCGCAGCCGCTCCTGAGCGCGGCGCTCCTCGGTAATATCGGTCCCGGAACAGATAAGGAAAATTTCATTTTTTCCGCTGCCGCTGTGAACGAACTTGTTTCTGAACAGAAACAGCCGCTGCCCTTTGCGCGTTTTGATCCAGCGCTCGACTTCGTAGGAGCTGCCGTTGCGAAAGAAACCGCTAATATTGCGTTTTGATGCAGCCGCTTCGCTGCGGCTCATAAACAGCTTAAATACGTTCTGGCCAATCACCTCATGCTCTTTCAGGCCGGTGTACTCTTCGCTAAGCCGGTTGAAACGCTGAATATTGCCGTTCTGATCGAGAATAACAATGACGGAGTTGGCCTCTGAGACAACCTGCTCCGCGAAAGAGAGCCCCTGCGCCAGGTCGCGCGCCACGGAGGGGGTATCGTTCCAGGCGGAAGCGGTTCCGGCCCACTCGTTGCGGGTAATTTTACGTCCAACAAGGTGAACCGGAAGATCTTCCCCGAATAGCGAGAGCGTCATAGAAATGCTGGAGGTAATAACGGTTAAGTGACGGATGAGATCGGCCTGTTTATCGTCCAGCGCAATCACCTGAGTGACGTCGGCATTTTCACTGGCGGCAAGGTGCAGAGCGTTGCTGTCAGCTGACAAGCGCCACCACGGGCTGTGAGTACCCATGTAGCGAAACAGCAAGTTCTGCTCCAGATCGTCCATCATGTTTTCTCCTGCAGCTGTTCATTAGCGCACAAATTATTCATTTGCAGTCGACTTTTCCGTTGAGAAACAGCGGTAAAACCGAAGTGAACCTGTTGTTTTTCCCTGTTTTCTTATAATAAAACGAGTCAGGCTAAAAAGGATACCGAGCGTATAAAAATTCACTTAACCGAATATAACAACACTCTTTTACTGTAGATAAGTATGGCGGTTTTGGGCGAAGGGAGATTGAAAATAGTCAGGAAAAATAATGATTTTGTGGCGGGGATAAAAAGAAAAAATTGTCGGCCCTTCCGGAAGGGAAACGGCCGACAATTGAACCGGTTATCAGGCGACAGGACGCGCGATAATACTGCGGGTTTCCATGCGAACTTCGGCGATAGTCACGTCAATCACGTCGGTGACTTTGTAAACTGTTTCACCTTTAATCTGCACGGTACCGTTTTCCTGACTACAGACCATTTCGTCACGCACCGCATGCAGGAACGGTGCAGGAATAAACGCAACAGCACCGTTATCGACCAGGCGGACGCGCATCCCGCCGCGGCTGACATCGATGATTTCCGCCGCAAAGCGGGTATCGGTTCCGGCTTTATCCTGCAGGAAGCGCGCGTACAGCCAGTCTCCAACGTCACGCTCCGCCATGCGGTTCAGGCGGCGACGATCGGCCATCTGCAGCGTGGTGTCCTCCTGAGGACGGGCAACGGCTTCACCTTTGATAATCGCTTTCAGCAGACGGTGGTTAACCATATCGCCATACTTACGGATCGGCGATGTCCAGGTGGCGTAAGCGTCGAGGCCGAGACCAAAGTGCGGGCCAGGCTCGGTGCTGATTTCAGCGAAGGACTGGAAGCGACGAATGCGGCTGTCCAGGAAACCTGACGGCTGTGCGTCCAGTTCGCGGCGAAGCTTGCAGAAGCCCGGCAGCGTCAGCACTTCTTCCGGATCAACGTGCACATCGTGATTTTTCAGCAGGGCCGCCAGCGCTTCGGTATTCGCCGGATCGAACCCGGTATGGACGTTGTAAATACCAAAGCCCAGCTTGTCGCGCAGCACGCGCGCGGCACAGATATTGGCTGAAATCATCGCCTCTTCAACGATGCGGTTAGCAATGCGTCGCGGTTCGGCCACGATGTCCAGCACTTCGCCTTTCTCGCCCAGAACAAAGCGATAATCCGGGCGATCTTTGAACACCAGCGCATGGGTTTTACGCCACTCGCCGCGGTTCAGGCAGATGCGATGCAGCAGGCGGATCTGCGCGGCAATGGCGTCGGATTCAGGCTTCCAGCTGCCGGTGTTTTCCAGCCAGTCGGAGACGTTATCGTAGGCCAGTTTGGCTTTCGACTCGATGGTGGCGGCAAAGAACTCAATATCGTCTTCAATCGCGCCATCCGCAGCAATGGTCATGCGGCAGGCAAGGACCGGGCGCACTTCATTTGGACGCAGCGAGCAGAGATCGTCTGACAGTTCGCGCGGCAGCATCGGAATGTTGAAGCCCGGCAGGTAGTTGGTGAAGGCGCGGATTTTCGCCGCGTCATCCAGCTTGCTGCCTTCGGCAATCCAGGCGGTGGGATCGGCAATCGCGACGGTCAGGTGCAGCTTGCCGTCGTCGCTCTCTTCAGCGTAGAGCGCATCGTCCATATCTTCGGTGCTGGCGCTGTCGATAGTGACAAACTCCAGCCCGGTGAGATCGCGACGCGTCAGACCTTCGTCCTGCATCTCGGTTGCCACGCCGTTCGGCGCTTCTTTTTCAAGATTGTGGCGTGCCAGCGTGACCCACCATGGCACGAAATGGTCAGCGCCAAAGGTGATGAACTGGGTCAGCTCAGCATAAAAACCGCGATCGCCTTTCAGAGGATGACGGCGCATTTCTGCTACGGCCCAGTCACCTTCTTTAAAATCATGCTCAACGCCACGGGCGGCGCGGCAGGGAATGGCATCTTTCAGCAGGGGATGATCCGGCACGATAGAAAGACGATCGTCTTTTCGCTGCACCTTACCCACAAAACGGGTCAGGAACGGTTCGATCAGTTCTTCCGGCTCGGCAGACTCTCGGTCCTTCTCGGTATGAATGACGGCCATGACGCGATCGCCATGCATCACTTTCTTCATCTGCGGTGGCGGAATGAAGTAGCTTTTCTGCGCGTCAACTTCAAGGAAGCCAAAGCCCTTTTCCGTGGCTTTTACGACCCCTTCTGCACGCGGCGTCTGGGAATGCAGTTGCTGTTTAAGCTGCGCTAGCAGCGGGTTGTCCTGAAACATAATGTTCTATTTTCGTAGCCATTGAGCGGCTGACAGTTTTACGCGATTCTCACTGTCTCAGCAAGCGATGTTTGGGTAATGAGTATGGTTATTCCTCTTTACCAAACGCGACTTTCAGACGATGAAGCCAGCCGTCATACGCACTTTGGATGAGCAGGGCAATCGCGTGTTCGGCAGAGAGCCCTTGATCGGTTAGAGGGGTGAACTGGGCGGCGCTGAAACGGTCCGGGGAGCGCGTCAGCAGTTCGACCGCCGCCGAAAGTGCAGGGGACGTGAGCGGGATCTCCGTGCGGCTGTTTATCAGGATTTCTCCGGTCAGGTCGAGCAGGGACGGCTCATGGCAAAGGACCGGCGTCAGCGCCTCCAGCGCGGGTTCTGCCTGCCAGCGGGACAGCGACTCAAGCTGATGCGCACTTGCATAGCGCAACTCGACGACAGGCAAAAGCGGTACCCACGCGGCGTAACGCGCGGGCAGGGTGTGCGGCGGAATATGATGGCCCGGCAACCAGCGAACAGGGTGTCCCAGCAGCGCCTGAAAAATCGCAACGACGCGCGCCTGAAAACCGATAAAGCCGATAATCTGGTTAATCACCACGATGTCGTACGTGGACAGGCCAACCTCATCAAGCTGGTTCTGCGCTTTATCATCAATGACGTCAGGCGAGCTGGCGAGCTGGCGGGCATACTGGGTGATTTGCGCCAGACGCCGGTTGCTTTCACGCGAGGAGTCCGGGCCGGGAAGCGGTGCGAGGAGGGCGGCGTAATGGTTACAGAGCCGCTGAACGCCGCAGGCCTGTGCAACCGTTAGCGCGGTACTGAGCCGATCGTAGGCGCTGAGCGTGTGCAGGCGGTTCACGGGAATCGAGAGCGGAAACAGCTTGTGGCATAAGGCTCTGGCAGGGGTAAGCCAGCCAGAACAGGCAGCGACAATCTCGTCAGGCAAGGCTAAATCGAGCAAAAAACGATCGTCGACGTTAGCGGCTTCGGGCACCAGAGGCAGAACATCCGTCTGCGCGTGGTTTGACTGGGTCTCGTGATACCAGTGGCCTTTGCCGGAAAAACGGCGTTGTTCCATGTGCGTTCCTTGATCTCAAAATGGCGATCAATATCCTGGCGTAAGGCAGATAAAGGGAAAAATATTGTTAGGTGATAACAAATAGCAGAACGGAATAACGAAGGGGTGACGCGGGGGGAAATACTCTCTTCCCGGGCGGGAAGAGAGTCACAGCTTATTTAATTTCCAGCTCGTTCATTGCAGCGATGTTGAAGCCGCCGTCAACGTGAACCACTTCGCCGGAGATACCTGCGGAAAGGTCAGAGCACAGGAAAGCTGCAGAGTTACCCACATCTTCAATGGTAACGGTACGACGAATCGGGGTAACCGCTTCGCAGTGTGCCAGCATTTTACGGAAATCTTTAATACCGGAAGCCGCCAGGGTGCGGATAGGACCTGCAGAGATGGCGTTAACGCGCACGCCTTCAGGACCCATTGCATTCGCCATGTAGCGTACGTTTGCTTCCAGAGAGGCTTTAGCCAGACCCATCACGTTGTAGTTAGGGATAGCACGTTCTGCGCCCAGGTAGGACAGGGTCAGCAGGGCAGCGCCCGGGTTCAGCATCGCGCGGCAGGATTTCGCCATCGCAACGAAGCTGTAGGAGCTGATGTCGTGAGCGATTTTGAAGCCATCACGGGTAACCGCGTTCACGTAGTCGCCGTCCAGCTGGTCGCCAGGAGCGAAGCCAATGGAGTGAACGAAACCGTCGAATTTTGGCCATGCTTTTGCCAGTTCAGCAAACATGCCGTCGATGCTTTCGTCTTGTGCAACGTCGCATTCCAGAACAATGCTGGAGCCCAGCTGCGCGGCAAACTCTTCAACACGGCCTTTCAGCTTGTCGTTCTGGTAGGTGAACGCCAGCTCAGCGCCTTCGCGATGCATTGCCTGCGCGATGCCGTATGCGATGGACAGTTTGCTGGCAACGCCAGTCACCAGAATGCGCTTACCGGAAAGAAAACCCATAGCTTTAATCCTTATATTCATTGCTTATTTTGCCTTGTAATTCATAGCGTTACAGGCAGTATTTCAAAATCATTCGAAATTAGCTCGAAATTATAGCCCACTCACAGCCCCTTGTGTCACGATATTTCTCGCTCTTCTCTGAAGACGCCTGCCCTGAAGAATGCGCCGCGGACCCGCGGGGGCTCAAAATTTCAGCATTCGTCCAGTATATCACCCGGTATCAGCTTCGCCTCATCCAACCAGAGAGGAAGCGCGATCCCGCAGGAATATTCAGGCTTTCCTAATCTTGTCGGTTAAGCGCGCAATGACGATAAAGAAAACCGGCACGAAGAAGATCGCCAGAAGGGTGCCGCTAATCATGCCGCCAAATACGCCAGTACCGATGGCATGCTGCGTACTGTCGCTCGCGCCGCTGGCCAGCATCAACGGAACAACCCCCAGGGTAAAGGCTAGCGATGTCATCAGAATAGGGCGCAGGCGCTGGCTGGCGGCATGAATGGTCGCCTCCAGCAGGGGTTGACCCTGGTGATGAAGCTGCCGGGCAAACTCAACAATCAAAATGGCGTTCTTGGCCGACAGGCCGATAAGCGTAATCAGACCGACCTTGAAGAAAACGTCATTGGCCATGCCGGCAACCCATACGGCCACCACCGCACCGATAAGACCCAGCGGAACGACCAGCATGACCGCAAAAGGAATCGACCAGCTCTCATACAGGGCGGCGAGCACCATGAACACGACCAGTATCGACAGGACGATAAGGCCCGGAAGCTGAGATTCAGATTTTCTCTCCTGCAGCGAACTCCCGGCCCATTCGCCAGCAATGCCCTGAGGCAGGCTCCTGGACAACGCCTCCATAACCTTCATTGCGGTGCCGCTGGAGCTTCCCGACGCCGCATTTCCGGTAATGCGAAGAGCGGAATATCCCTGATAACGCGTTAACTGCTGCGGCGCAACGTTCCACGAAAGCGTGGCAAACGTCGATACCGGTACCATCTGACCCATCCGATTTTTCACTGATAAATTCAGTACCTGCGCAGGCTGCATTCGGTAGGGGGCATCGGCCTGAATAACCACCTGTTGAACGCGGCCGTTATTCGTATAGTCATTGACGTAATTTGAGCCCAGGGTAACGGAAAGCGTCTGGTTGATTTCATCAAATGAGACGCCCAATGCTTCCGCCTTTTCTCTGTCCACCTGGAGCGCAAGGCTGGTTCCTTCCGGCAACCCGTCTATGTAGACGTCACTCAGTTCGGGGCGCTGATTAGCCTGCATAACCAGCGCGTCGGCAGCGCGCTTTAGCGCTTCGTAGCCCAGTCCCGCTCTGTCCTGTACGTACCATGTGAAGCCCGAGGAGGTGCCCATATCCGAAATGGCCGGCGGGAGCAGGCTCATCGTGACCGCATCAGAGACGTTCGCCATGCTGGTCTGTATATGGTCGGCTTCATTCTGGGCGGTCGAGCCCTGACGATTTTTCCAGTCCTTCAGCGTAGTGAACGCCATAGCCGAATTCGGTCCTGAACCTGTAAAGCTAAACCCCAGAATCATAATGTTGCTTTTAATGTCCGGGCGAGCCGCAGCTTCTGCTTCAAATTTCTTAACCACATTGAGGGTGCGCTGCATCGTGGCGTCAGAAGGCAGCTGGATTGAGGACATAAAGTAGCCCTGGTCTTCATCCGGCAGAAAAGATGAGGGTAACGAAGACAATCCTAAAAACAGCGCCGCGCAAAGCGCAACGTACAGAAGCAGGATGCGCCCGGTGCGCTGCAGAACGGCACCCAGCCCGGCTTCGTAACGGGCGGTGAGCGAGCGGAAGCGCGCGTTAAACCCGACCGCGAAACTTCCGCCTCCGCGCTTTCCTGCGTTGTGCGGCTTGAGTAACGTTGCGCACAGGGCAGGCGTCAGCGTCAGGGCAAGAAACGCGGACAGCAGGATGGAGACCGCCATTGAAATACAAAACTGTCGGTAGATAATCCCAACGGATCCTTCCGCAAACCCCATGGGGATAAAGACGGCGGTCAGCACCAGCGTGATCCCTATAATCGCCGGAGTGATTTCCTGCATGGCTTGCCGCGTCGCGTCGCGGGGGGACAGGCCTTTTTCCTCCATCAGTCGCTCAACGTTTTCGACGACCACAATGGCATCATCAACGATAATCCCTATCGCGAGCACCATGCCGAACATCGTCAGAATATTGATGGAGTATCCGCTCAATAGCATCACCGTGAAGGTGCCAAGCAGTGCGACGGGGGCAACAATCGCCGGGATGAGCGTACAGCGCATCTTATGCAGAAACAGCAGCATCACCAGGAAGACCAGAACCATCGCTTCAACATATGTCTGGATAACTTTCATGATAGAAAGTTTCACAAAGGGAGCGGTATCGAACGGAACCGTGAACGCCATTCCTTCGGGCAACACCTGGGACAGCTCGTCGATGCGCGCGCGTACGCCTGACGCCGTGCTCATGGCATTGGCGCCAGGCGACAGCTGGATTGCCGCCGCCGTTGCGGGGACGCCATTCTCGCGGATACCAAAAGCGTAGCTTTGCAGACCAGATTCTATCCGGGCAATGTCGGACAATTTCAGGCGGGCGCCGGATGCGTCAGATTTCAGGGTGATATTGCTGAACGCCTCTACCGAGGAGAGCTGTCCCATGACGGTGATGGGATAGGTGACTCCTTGTCCTGCAGATGCTGGCTCATCTCCCGTTTTGCCGGGCGAAACAAGGGCATTTTGCTGGCTAACAGCGGAAAGAACGTCGCTCACCGAAAGGCCATAGCCGTGGAGCTTCATGGGATCCAACCAGATGCGCAGCGCTTTTTCGCCGCCAAACAGCTGAACTTTCCCTACGCCGGGCACGCGGCGAAGCTCGTCACTGACGTTTCTGGCAAAATAGTCGCTTAAATCGGCTTCCTCAAATTGACCTGTCGTGGACTTCAGCCCCACCATCATTAAAAAGCCAGAATTAGCGGCCTCGACGTTAATGCCGTTTTGTCTTACCGCCTGAGGCAGGCGAGGCTCGACGATCTTTATCTGATTCTGCAGATCCATCTGCGCCAGCTTGATGTCCGTGCCAGGCTTAAACGTGACCGTAATCGATGCCGAACCGGTGGTGTCACTGGATGATTCAAAGTAGAGCAAATTATCGACCCCAGATATTTCGCGTTCTATTAACGACACCACGGACGTATTCATAATATCCGGGCTGGCCCCTGGATAACTGACGGAAATAATGATGCCAGGCGGCGCTACCGCCGGATACTGCGCAACCGGCAAACGAGGAATAGACAAAACTCCCGCCAGAACGATAAAAAGCGCCACTACCCAGGCGAAAACGGGACGTTCAATAAAAAAATGAGGCATATGTCAGACTCTTGCGAGTGATTTGTACAAAATAGTGAGGTGGAGAGTCTACCGCGCGCCTGTTTAGCGGAAATGGGCGGTATATGGAGGACGTGTGGAGCAACGGTTCAAAACATCCTCATCATCAGGTAAAGCGGTGCTCCGCCAAAAAAAATGATTAAATAACACTCGTAGTAAAAGACCAGATCCTCGATATCGGGTACCGCGTTTAACAGCACGGTGAACGTAATAATAAGATAGACAAAAATCACCATCAGCCAGAAGGCAATGACGAGTAACTCAGTCAGGGCGCCGGGTTTATTTTGGATTATCAGAGAGACAACCGACAATCCGATACAGCCATAGACGATGGGGGATGAGGGGAGCGTCGACGCGACTTTCTCATCCATTGCGTGTATCAGCACCAGCCAGATATAAAGTAATCCCCACGACAGCAGAAGAAACAGAGAATATATGCCGATTTTTTTAGGAGAGAAGTATTTAGAAAGTTCCATGATCGTTATCTCAGCCAAATTCAGAAAGTCTTAAGGGACGGTGTTTATTAGTCACTCTCGGTAAAATGGGGTTATGCCTGACTAGCAATTTTGAACGGACATTGTCGAGTCTTTATTGACTGAATGTGTAGGCTGTGTGGAGAAATAACCGGATAATAAATTCAACGGGGAAATTTTCGTGTCCACGGCACTTTTTCCCAGAGGCTGTGTCTTATTGTGCTAAAGATATCTGATAGCGTGCTCAAGGGATTCTACCCACGGAGATAAAATGCACAAAAATACGCTGATCCTTGTTGTTGAAGATGAAGACGAAATCGCCGAAATCCTGATGAGTTACCTGGAGCGTTCGGAAATGAAAACGCTCAGAGCCAGGCAGGGCGAGCAGGCCATCGCCCTCAATCGCCTCCATAAACCGGATCTCATATTGCTGGACATTCACCTGCCCGTATGTGACGGCTGGAGCGTACTTACCACGCTTCGTCAGGAAAGTTCTGTTCCCGTCATTATGGTTTCCGCTCTCGATCAGGATGTCGATAAGCTCATGGGGCTGAGGCTGGGCGCGGATGATTACGTGATCAAACCCTTTAATCCGTCTGAAGTTGTCGCACGGGTTGAGGCGGTGCTGCGCAGAACCAAACCCGCGCTTCAGCAGGCGGGTTCCCTGCCGCTCAGAACGCCATTCATCACGGTCTATCCGGATGACTTCTACGTGGAAGTCACCGTGGGCACGGAGGTGATCTCCCCGGTATTAACGACGACCGAATTTAAATTACTGACTTATCTGGTGAGATATCCGCGAAAGGTTTGTTCCCGGGAAGAGTTACTCAACGCGTGTCTGCCGGAAGGTGATACGCTCGACAGAACGGTCGACAGCCACATGAGTAAGTTGCGTAAAAAACTGGAGCTTGCCGGGCTTTACGGTGTACCCGAAAGCATCAGAGGCATGGGTTACCGGCTTGGGGAAAAGAAATGAACAAAGAGTCTGTCCTGAGTCGTCAGATCTTAACGTACATGCTGTTGCTGACGTTTACGATAATCGCCATCGCCGTGCTGGGTTCCTGGTTATTTTACTCCTTCATTCTGGATCACCTTCCGGGCGGCACTGTAGCGAGCGATGACGAGCAGATGACGATGTGGGACTGGGTATGGATTGGCACCGCGACGACGATCAGCATGATTATTGCACTCTTTTTCACGGTCAAACTTTCATCGCGGATACTCACTCCGCTAAACGCGGTCGCGTCCAGCCTGAAAAGGATTTCTCAGGGCGATCTGGACGCCCGGGCATTCTGCGCCAGTTCCCGGCTGGGTGAGATCAATCACCTTGTAACGGATTTCAATGAAATGGCGGAAAAATTACAGACGCTGGATATGCACAGGAAATCCTGGAATGCCGCTATTGCGCATGAATTAAGAACCCCGGTAACGATCTTACGCGGACGGCTTCAGGGGTTGGTTGACGGTGTTTTTACTCCTGACCCGGTTCTGTTTAACAATCTTCTTAAACAGACGGAAGGGTTAACCCGTCTGATTGAAGATCTGCGGGTAATCAGTTCGGATGGTGGAGCGGGATACGCGTTATACCCGCTCAGAAGCGATCTAAAAGGGACAATACAGGATGCGCTCGATACATTCATGCCCGAGTTTAACCGTAAGGCATTTACCCTCAATGCAGAACTCAGGGATCAGCAATGCGTGTTCGATCCGTTACGCATCAATCAGTGCTTAACGGTGTTATTTGACAATGCGTTACACTATTCGACCTCACGCAAACTCATTGTGAAAAATGGCGTGTCTGACAGAGGCAATTATATCCTTATTCAGGACGGGGGGCCGGGCATTCCCAGAGAATTTCACGATCGCTTGTTTCAGCCCTTTCAGCGCGACAATGGTGCCAGACATGTGAATCCGGAAGGCTGTGGCCTGGGCCTGTCGGTGGTAAAAGCCATCATGCTTGCTCATGGTGGCGATGTTACCTATACCTTAACGACGCAAAACCACTCGATATTTAAACTCACCTGGCCCGACTCGTGACGTTCAGCGGCAGGTCAAATGCGCCTGCCGGCGATAAATGCCACATTTTTCCTAACCTGGCATCCCATTCCTGCGGCGTAATCGTCAGCTTACCGCGTTTCGGGCTTAAGGTTATTTCACTGAAATAGATATCATCGTTTTTTAGCATCAGGTCAACGCGGCAGTAATCAATGCCTTCCGCCAGCTCCTGGGCGGCCAACAACGCCTGTCGGAATAAGAGCGGTTCGCCTGGATCGACTGACATATTCGGATATTCCATCTGGAAGGGCTGCAAGTTCCAGTGTCTGTCGTAAACGTTGATAAAACCGTTGCCGTTATCATCCGTAAAATCCGCCTCAACATAGTGCGCGACGCCATGAAAGCAATGGATCCTCAGCATTTCGGGGGTTGTGTTTCTGTCTGCATCATCAAAGAGATCGACAAACGGCTCGCAAAGTATACTCGGCGTAATGTTTTTGTATTGCCATTCACGCGTGGTGTAGTACAAATTTTTCTTTAATGCGAGACTCAGTTTTTTACACGCTTCCCTGGTATTAAATTGCGCCTTATCGGTACATATTATTGTGCTGCCACTGTCATGGTTGCACTTAAGGACGAATTTATCCGGGAGGACTGAAAAATCAATCTGCGACGCCCTGGCATAAACGCCAATTAATGGCACCGTTTTCACCCGTGTTGTTCTGGCGGAAACGTATGCCCTAACGGCGAGTTTATCGGCAAGCATCGTGTAGAGAGTATTATGATCGTAGACCAGACGATGACATATTTTCTCGCTCAACGTCGTAGGTGATTTGACGTCAGGGTTTTTGCCGGATGTTTTCTTAAGCCTCACGGTATGAAAGTGCAGGTCACTTATTAAAAATGAACGACATTTTCTGATGAGGTATTCTGTATATTTGAGAACGTACGTGGTGGTATTCATTTCTTCTCCTCCGTAATGTCCGGATATTCTGGAGAAGAACTGTTGATTGATATTGCTTAAAATATGGAGCGGAGATGGAGATGAAAAAGCAAAGGATTAAACAGCGCGCAAGGGCTATTTAATCCTTTTGAACGATGCAACGTTTGTTTACCGATCTTTTCGCCATGCATCGGCGGTCAAAGCTTCGCCGAAATGGCCTGCAATCAATCGTTTTGTCAGTTCATGAAGCGGGGAGGCCATCACGTCCGCGGTGCTGCCGCGCTCGACCACTTCGCCCTGGTGCATGACCATCACCTGATCGCTGATGTGTTTCATCATGCCCAGATGTTGGGTCACGTAGATGTACGAGATCCCCTGTTTTTCCTGCAGTTCCAGCATCAGGTTAATCAGCTGCGAGCGCATCGACATATCCAGCGCGGCAAGCGCTTCATCCGCAACGATCACTTTTGGCCGCAAGATCAATGCACGCGCCAGGCCCAGACGCTGTTTCTGGCCAGGGGCCAGCATATGCGGATAGTAGCTTTCGTGGTCCGGCAGCAGTCCAACCATGCGCAGGGTTTCAACTACGCGCTTACGGCGCGCCTCTGGCTCCAGATCGGTGTTCAGACGCAGCGGAAAATCGAGGATCTGCGAGATGCGCTGGCGTGGGTTAAGGGAAGTAGACGGATCCTGGAAGATCATGCGGATGCGCTGGCTGCGGAACGAGTAATCGCCAAACGTCAGAGGATGATCGTCAATCAACACTTCCCCTGCGGTCGGTTCAACCATGCCGGCGAGCATTTTCGCCAGGGTGGATTTCCCTGAACCGTTCTCGCCGATGATCGCCAGGGTCTGTTTTTCGCGCAGCGTAAAGCTCAGCGGTTTCACCGCGTCGACGGTCTGACGATGAAACAGCCCCGTGCGGTAGCGAAAGGTCTTACTCAGGTTACGGACTTCAAGCAAGGTTTCGACCATTTCACTCTCTCTCCATGTTCAGCGGGAAATGACAGGCGTAAAGATGATTTTTGGCCCCCGTCAGGCGTGGCGTTTCAATACATTTACGCTGCGCATAGGGGCAACGCGGCCCCAGACGACAGCCTATCGGCAAAGACTCCAGCAGCGGAATCGCCCCTGGCAGGGTATTCAGTCGGCTTTTATGCGGCATCGCGCTGCCAAAATCCGGAATGGCGCGGATAAGCGCCTGGGTATACGGATGATGCGGCGCGGTGACCAGATCTTCACTCGGCGCGGTTTCGACCGTTTGCCCGCAGTACATCACGTCGATTTTATCCGCCCATTTGCTGAGCATCTGCAGGTCATGGCTGATCAGCAAAATGGTGGTGTTGTTGTTCTGGTTGAGACGCGACAGCAGGCGGAAAATTTGCGCCTGCGTGGTGGGCTCCATCGCGTTCGTCGGTTCATCTGCAATCAGCAAACGCGGCTGATTGGCTAGCGCGATGGCAATCATCACTTTCTGGCATTCACCGTCGGTCAGCTCGTAAGGGAAGCTGCGCATCGCATCTTTGTGATCTTTAATCCCGACGCGGTGCAACAGCTCGATGGCGCGTCGTTTTCGCCAGCCGAAACGCTGCCACCAGCGGCCTTTATAGGTCCAGCCGGGAATGTTCTGCATCAGCTGTTTGCCCACGCGCTCGGACGGGTCGAGACAGGACTGCGGCTCCTGGAAAATCATCGAGACGTTATGCCCAACCAGCTTGCGCCGCTCGCGGGGAGAGAGGCGCAGCAGGTCGATATCGTCGAAGCGCATGCGGTCGGCGGTGACGCGCCAGTTATCTTTCGCCACGCCGCAGATGGCTTTGGCGATCAGGCTTTTCCCCGAGCCGGATTCCCCCACCAGCCCGCGAATTTCACCCTCCGCGAGGGTAATGCTGATGCGATCGACGGCCTTAACCCAGCCTTCGCCGGTTTTGAATTCAATCGTGAGGTTGCGAATATCAAGAAGCGGCATTATTGCACCCCCGCGTTAATTGCACGGCGAATACCGTCGCCCAGCAGGTTGATCAGCAGCACGCTCACCATAATGGCCGCACCCGGCAGCATGACCGTCCACGGCGCGACGTAGATCAGCTCCAGCGCGTCGCCGAGCATCGCGCCCCATTCAGGCGAGGGCAGCTGCGCGCCGAGGTCGAGGAAGCCGAGCGCCGCGATGTCCAGAATCGCCATCGACAGGGCGCGGGTGATCTCAGTGACCAGCCCGGCGGCGATGTTCGGCAGCACGGCAAACCACAGAATGTTGAACGTCGTCGCGCCGTCCAGACGGGCGGCAACGACATACTCTTTTTCCAGCTCGTCATGCACCATGCTGTAAACCGAACGCACGATGCGGGGCAGGATAGCCAGCCAGACGGCAAACATGGCATGCGACAGATGCGGACCGGCAAAGGCAACCACAATGATTGCCAGCAGCAGCGAGGGGATCGACAGCAGCGTATCCAGAATGTGGTTAAGCACCGCCGAACGCAGGCCATGCGTAGAGCCTGCAAAAATACCGAGCCCCAGCCCACAGATCGTTGCCGCGAGCGTCACCACAAACGCGCCGCCCACCGTCGGGGCCGCACCGCTCAGCAGCCGGCTCAACACGTCACGCCCGAGGTCGTCCGTTCCCAGGAAGAAAGAGACTTCCCCGTAGCGGGACCAGGACGGCGGCAGCAGCTGATAGCCAAGGAACTGCTGGTCAATGCCATACGGCGCAAACCACGAGCCAAAGACGCACAGCAACACCAGGCCGGCGCAGCCGTAAAGGCCGACCATTGCCGTGGTATCACCATAGAATTTACGCCACACGGTACGCAGCACGCCGGGCGTGCGCTTTTCACTGTATACGCTATCGTAAGGCATACCATTCCTTATGCTTCAATGGGTTAGCCATGGCACCCAGAATATCGGACAACACGTTAACAATAATGACCAGCGAACCAATCACCATCACGCCTGCGGAAATCGCGGCGTAGTCCTGCTGGCGGATGGCGTTAATCAGCCAGCGTCCCAGGCCAGGCCAGCTAAAGACCATTTCGGTGATCATGGCCAGCGTCAGCATGGTGGAAAACTGTAATCCCAGACGCGGAATAACCGGCGGCAGGGCGTTGTGCAGGACGTTGCGGCGCAGTATGGTCAGGCGCGACAGTCCGCGCGTGGCGGCGGCTTTGACATAGTTCTGGTCAAACACCTCGATGGTGCTCAGGCGCATCAGGCGGATCACTTCGGTCGTCGGCGCAACCGCCAGCGTCAGCACCGGCAGCACCATATGGCGCAGGGCGCTGACGATCATCTCATGCCGCCACACCGAATCGGACAGCCACGCGTCGATGATGGCGAAGCCCGTCACCGATTTAACCGTATAGAGCAGGTCAAAACGGCCGGACACCGGCAGCCAGCCCAACGTCAGCGAGAAGAACAGCGTCAGCAGTAGCGCCAGCCAGAATACCGGGATGGAGAAGCCAAGCAGGGCGAGGGCGCTGATAAACTTATCCTGCCATTTGTTGCGGTAGATCCCGGCCAGCATGCCCACGGGGATCCCGACCATCAGGGCAAAGCCGAACGCCAGAATGCACAGCTCCATCGTGGCCGGAAAAACCTCTTTCAGCTGGTCGGAAATCAGCTGCCCGTTAATGCTGGACACGCCGAAATCCCAGTGCAGCAGCCCGTTGAACCAGAAGAGCCAGGCATCCCATAGCGACGACCCCTGGAGCGGCGCGTGGGGCGTGAAGTAGCTCAGGCTGAAGCCGACAAAGTTCAGGAAAAAGAGCGTCACCAGCAGTAAAAGGAGCCGACGTAAGGTAAAAATAATCATGGTTTTTTCACCTCTTGTTCTTTTTCACGCGACACGCCGGCGAACGAGGCGTTGCCGAACGGGCTCAGCACCAGGCCTTTAATATCATAACGATACGCCTGAAGACGAAGGGAAGAGGCCAGCGGCAGCACGGGCAACTCCTCGGCGAGGATCTTCTGCGCTTCATCATAGGCGTCAATACGTGAGGCCAGCTGTTGGGAAGCCAGCGCTTTTTGCAGCACGGCGTCAAACTCCCGATTACACCAGTGGGCGTAGTTGGTCTGCGAGTTTATCGCCGCACAGCTCAGCAGCGGCCGGAAGAAGCTGTCCGGATCGTTACTGTCTGTCGCCCAGCCTGTCAGGGTCAAATCATGATTCATGTCCATCAGGCGCGCCTCCTGGAAACGGCCCTCAACCGGTACGATGATCACCTTAACGCCCACCTGCGCCATGTCCGCCTGCAGCAGTTCGGCGGTCTTGAGCGGGCTCGGGTTCCACGCCTGGGAGCTGGTTGGCACCCAGAGCTGCAGCGTCAGGTTTTCCGCCCCCAGCGCCTTCAGCTGTTCACGCGCTTTTGCCGGATTGTATTCCGTAATTTTAGCTTCACCGTCATAGGCCCACGAGGCGCGCGGTAGAATTGAGGCCGCGGTTTCCGCCGTGCCGTAATAAATCGACTGCATCAGGCGCTGGTTGTTGATCGCCAGCGCCAGCGCATGACGAACGGCAGGGTTATTTAACGGCGGCTTATCGGTGTTAAAGGCCAGATAGGCGATATTCATGCCGGGGCGTAAGGTCAGACGCAGGCGGGGATCGTCGCGCAAAATGGTGAGCTGGCTGGCGGCAGGCCAGGCGAGCACGTCACATTCCCCGGTGAGCAGTTTTGACAGGCGCCCCGTTCCGCCTGAACCGAGATCGACCACCACCTGCGGCATCAGCGGCGTACCGCGCCAGAAATGCTCATGACGCTGCAGACGAATATATTGCCCGGCGCGGTACTCGGCCAGCAGGAACGGCCCGGTGCCGACAGGCTGACGATCGAGCAGCTCCTGACGATCTTTTTTCGTCAGGTTCGCCGCGTATTCCGCAGACATGACCGACGCATAGTGGGTCGCCAGATGCCAGAGGAAGGAGGCATCCGGTCGCGTCAGCGTAAATTCAACCGTCCGGTTGTCCAGCTTGCGCACGCTTTTCACGGTATCGGCAAACTGCAGGCTGTCGAAATAGGGGAAGTTGCTGCCGTTAACGTTATGCCACGGATGATTGCGGTTGAAGATGCGCTGGAAGGTAAAGACCACGTCGTCCGCGTTTAGCCTGCGCGTGGGGGTAAACCACGGCGTGCGCTGAAACGCGACGTCATCGCGCAGGTGAAAACGGTAGGTTGCGCCGTTATCCAGCACTTCCCAGCTTTCCGCCAGTTCGGGCACCAGGCGGTAGGTGTACGGGTCAACGTCAAGCAGGCGATCGTAAAGCTGCGCGGCCAGAGTATCCACGATGAGGCCGCTGCCCGCTTTTTGCGGGTTGAAGGTATCCACCTGGCCGCTTACGCAATAGACGAAGCCGCTGTCACGAATATCAGGCTGCGGCGTTTGCCCGGGCGCGGCGAAGGCCAGGCTGCTAAACAGACCGAGTGCAAAAAAGGACGATAAAACCAGACGCATAATTTTTAAGGTTTTTAGGTTCGATCTGCAAAGTGTATCGCACTTACGCCTGCTTCGTAAAAATGTCTGCGGGTAAGTGCTGATATTGTCAGCGCATTTGATGCTTTTTGAGCAATGCCCTTAACTGATGGTAGGTCAGACCCAGCAGTTCAGCCGCCCGTTTCTGGTTATATTTCGCGACCTTCAGGCTTTGCTCCAGCAGCTGTTTCTCCTGATCGTGCTGGAACTGGCGCAAATCAAGGGGGAGAGTGGGGGCATCGCCTGAAGACGGTGGCGCAGACAGCGGTGATGCGCTGCGCTGAAAAGGGTCGATAATGATGTTGTCCAGCTCCGTCTCGCTGCTGCCGTGGCGATAGACGGAACGTTCCACGACGTTTTTCAGTTCACGGATATTGCCCGGCCAGTGGTAAGCCAGCAGCGTCTCCCGCGCATAATCGCTAAAGCCGGGGAACAGAGGCAGCCCAAGCTCGCGGCACATCTGAATCGCGAACTGGTCTGCCAGCAGCATGATGTCGCTTTTTCGCTCGCGCAGCGGAGGAAGCTGAACGACGTCAAAGGCCAGACGATCGAGCAGATCGGCGCGGAATTTCTCCTCTGCTACCATTTCCGGCAGGTTGGCGTTGGTCGCACAGACCAGGCGCACGTTGACCTGCAGCGGCTGGCTGCCGCCGACGCGCTCCAGCTCGCCGTATTCAATCACGCGCAGCAGTTTTTCCTGCACCAGCATGGGCGCGGTGGCCAGTTCATCAAGGAACAGCGTACCGCCGTCGGCGCGCTCAAAGCGTCCGGGATGGCGTTTCTGGGCACCGGTAAACGCGCCCGCCTCATGGCCGAAGAGTTCGGTGTCGAGAAGGTTTTCATTCAGCGCCGCGCAGTTAAGGGAAATGAAGGGACCATCCCAGCGTCCGGATAGGTAATGCAGACGGTTGGCTATCAGCTCTTTCCCCGTCCCGCGTTCACCAATGATCAGCACCGGCTTATTGAGTGGCGCCAGGCGAGAAACCTGCTCCAGCACTTCCAGAAAGCTGTTCGCTTCGCCAAGTAAATTGTCTTTATATCCGGGCATGATGAAATTAACCACTCCTTAGCGATATTCACCAGGCAAGAATAGTTCTTCATTGCCTGAAAATCAATCAGGCTCAGTGAAATCAATAAGATAAAAAGTTGGCATGATGTTTGTATTATCTGTACAGCAGGGCATCGCCCGATAACAGAACTATGAGGATTTGATTATGGGTATTTTTTCTCGTTTTGCCGACATCGTGAACGCCAACATCAACTCGCTGCTTGAGAAAGCGGAAGATCCGCAGAAGCTGGTACGGCTGATGATTCAGGAGATGGAAGACACGCTGGTTGAAGTGCGTTCTACCTCCGCCCGCGCGCTGGCGGAGAAAAAACAGCTTACGCGTCGTATTGAACAGGCCACCGCTCAGCTGAACGAATGGCAGGAAAAAGCGGAGCTTGCGCTGCGCAAAGATAAAGAGGATCTGGCCCGCGCGGCGCTGATCGAAAAACAGAAGCTGGCGGATATGGTCGCGACGCTGGAGCATGAAGTGACGCTGGTGGACGATACGCTCACCCGCATGAAGAAAGAGATTGGCGAGCTGGAGAACAAGCTGAGCGAAACCCGCGCGCGTCAGCAGGCGCTGACCCTGCGTCACCAGGCGGCAAGCTCATCCCGCGACGTGCGCCGCCAGCTGGACAGCGGTAAGCTTGATGAAGCGATGGCGCGTTTTGAATCGTTTGAACGTCGTATCGATCAGATGGAGGCGGAAGCCGAGAGCCACGGCATCGGCAAGCAGAAGTCGCTGGATCAGCAGTTTGCCGACCTGAAGGCCGATGACGAAATCAGCGAGCAGCTGGCGGCACTGAAAGCCAAAATGAAGCAAGACAACCAATAATAATGCCTGCGGCACCTGAGCGTGCCGCATCGTAAGACAAGGAGTACACATGAGCGCGCTATTTCTGGCTATTCCCCTGACAATTTTCGTGCTGTTCGTTTTGCCGATTTGGCTATGGCTGCACTACAGCAACCGTTCCTCACGGGGCGAACTTTCCCAGAGTGAACAACAGCGTCTGGTACAGCTCTCCGATGAGGCGAACAAAATGCGCGAACGTATTCAGGCGCTGGAAGCCATTCTCGATGCTGAGCATCCAAACTGGAGGGACCGCTAATGTCTGGACTGAACCTGAACAAAAAGCTGTGGCGTATTCCACAGCAGGGCATGGTGCGCGGCGTTTGTGCCGGACTGGCGCATTATCTTGATGTCCCGGTTAAGCTGGTGCGCGTGGTCGCGGTGCTATCGATCTTCTTTGGTCTGGCCTTTATTACCCTGGTGGCATATATCGTCCTGTCGTTTGTTCTGGACCCGATGCCGGAAGGCGAACTGGCTGCGGAAGGTGCTCCCACCAGCAGCGATCTTCTCAATGCCGTTGATGAACAACTCGCCGCCGGTGAGAAGCGGCTGCGGGAAATGGAGCGCTATGTCACGTCGGATACCTTTACGCTGAGAAGCCGTTTTCGTCAGCTTTAAGAGAGAAATGAGATGAAACAACACTGGCAACAGGCCGGTCAGAAGGTAAAGCCCGGCCTGAAAATCGCAGGTAAACTGGTCCTGCTGACCGCGTTACGTTTCGGCCCGGCAGGCGTGGCGGGCTGGGCGATAAAATCCGTTGCCCGCAAGCCGGTCAGAATGGTGCTGGCGGTAGCGCTCGAACCGCTGTTACAAAAGGTGGCAAAACGGCTTTCTCGCCGCTACTTATCCCAATAATTCCCGCTGGCGTGAGTCCTTTCCCTTCGGGAGAGGGACTCACGACGGTTAACCGCGTTTTCTCTTCTCCCCGTGCTTTCTTTGCGGCAGCTCACACTATTGTATTGAGCTGCTTTGCAAATACCATTTTCTCCCAACCGTTCCGTTGACAGATATTTTTCATGGGAGTAGATTGCCACTCCGTGGGACCGCTACCATGGAAAATGAAATGAACGAAAAAATTAAGGCACTCATTAATCTTGTTTATGGAAAAACGTTTTCCGAAGCCCATCTTAATGCGCTGCTGGAAAATATTGGAAAGGCCGCGTCCGTTATTACTGAAAAACGTAAGGCGGGTTGGGATGAGAAAGACGTTGTTTTGATTACCTACGCCGATCAGTTTTCAGCGAAAGGGGAGAAAGCACTCCCGGTTTTTACACGTTTTTATAACAAATGGCTTTCTCATTCTTTTTCTCATGTCCATCTTTTGCCTTTTTATCCATGGTCTTCAGACGACGGGTTTTCTGTCATTGATTATCATGAAGTTGCGCCTGAAACGGGAACGTGGCGAGATGTTGCTGAATTAAAACGATCAGCCAGTTTGATGTTTGATTTCGTCTGCAATCATATGTCGGCCAAAAGTCCCTGGTTTGCTAATTATCTGAAGCAAACGCCAGGGTATGACGATTTCTTTATTTCTGTCGATCCAGAAACCGACTTATCCGCCGTTACGCGTCCGCGTGCCTTACCGCTGCTTACGCCTTTTACCCTGCAAGATGGCAGCGTGCGGCACCTGTGGACCACCTTCAGCGAGGACCAGGTTGACCTCAACTTCGCCTCTCCGCAGGTGCTGATCGCAATGGTCGACGTGCTGCTGCATTACCTGATTGAAGGGGCGCGGTACATCCGTCTGGATGCGGTGGGCTTCATGTGGAAAATACCCGGAACAAACTGCATCCACCTTGAGCAAACCCACCGGCTCATCCAGCTTTTCCGTGCCATTACCGAGGCTGTCGCGCCGGGAACGGTAATCATCACCGAGACGAACGTGCCGCATAAAGATAACGTCTCTTACTTCGGTGACGGCCAAAATGAAGCGCAGATGGTTTATCAGTTCTCGTTGCCCCCGCTGGTGCTGCATGCGGTGCATGCTCAGGACGTCCGCACGCTCAGCCAGTGGGCAGCGTCGCTTGCGTTACCTTCCACGAAAACCACCTGGTTTAACTTCCTGGCCTCGCATGACGGAATTGGTCTGAATCCGTTACGCGGCATTTTACCCGAGTCGGAAATCCTTTCGCTGGTCGAGAAACTTCAGGCTGAAGGGGCATTGGTCAACTGGAAAAATAACCCGGATGGTACGCGCAGCCCTTATGAAATTAATGTGACCTATCTGGATGCATTAAGTCCGCGCGACGGTCTTGATAGCGACCGGATTGCCCGGTTTATTCTGGCCCATGCCGTCCTGTTAAGCTTCCCCGGCGTGCCTGCGATTTATATCCAGAGTATTCTCGGCTCCCGTAATGATTATGCCGGCGTTGAGCGCCTGGGATACAACCGCGCGATAAATCGTGAGAAATACGCTGCAGGACAAATTGATAGTGCGCTTGAGGATAAAAATAGCCTGCGTTCTCAGGTTTATTCCTCATTAAGCCAGCTAATCGCGCTGCGTCGGGCGGAAAAAGCATTCCATCCTGACAGTGAGGCTTATTTTAGCGCGTCAGGTGAACATGTTCTAAAAATACTCCGCGTGGCGAGTGGTGGTGAAAAAATAACGGCGCTGTTTAATTTCAGTGATGGCATTCAAACGGTGGAGTCCGTTATTCAGTCCGGAAAAGAATTGATTACTGGGAAAGATATTACAGATAAAACGCTGACCCTATATCCATGGCAGGTGCTTTGGATTAAAGAAAACTAAAAAGGACCTTAAAAATGAAAATGCCCCGAATTGTGCTGATATCAGCACTGGTTTCGTGCGCCTTGCTGTCAGGATGCAAGGATGACAAAAAATCTGCCGTCACCATTGAGTTTATGCACTCGTCGGTCGAGCAGGAGCGCCAGGCGGTTATCACGAAGCTGATCGAAAAATTCGAGAAAGAGAACCCCGGCATCACGGTGAAACAGGTGCCGGTAGAAGAGGATGCCTACAACACCAAGGTCATTACGCTCGCCAGAACGGGCGCGCTGCCTGAGGTGATTGAAGTCAGCCATGACTACGCGAAGGTCATGGATAAGGAACAGCTGCTGGATCGCAAGGCGATTGGCGAAGCCATTAAAGCGGTCGGCGAGAACACCTTCTATGACGGCATATTGCGTGTTGTTCGCACGGAAGACGGTTCTGCCTGGACAGGGGTACCCGTCAGTGCCTGGCTATCCGGCGTCTGGTATCACAAGGATGTGCTTGCAGCAGCCGGTATTGAGGAACCGCATAACTGGGAGCAGCTTCTGCAAGCCAGCCAGCGCCTGAACGATCCGGCCAAAAAACATTACGGCATTGCGCTGCCCACTGCGGAAAGCGTCATGACCGAACAGGCATTCTCCCAGTTTGCGCTTTCCGGCGGGGCGAACGTGTTTGATGCCAACGGGACCGTCGACATCAATACCCCTGAAATGGCGAAAGCCCTGGCGTTTTATAAAGCCCTGGCCGCGACCACCATGCCGGGCTCAAACGACGTCATGGAGATCAAAGATGCCTTTATGAATGGGTCTGCGCCGATGGCGGTTTACTCCACCTACATCCTGCCGGCGGTATTCCAGGATGGAAACCCTGCCAGCCTGGGCTTCGTCGTCCCAACAGAAACATCTTCTGCCGTTTACGGCATGGTCACGTCGCTGACGATTACCACTGGTCAAACCGAAGAGGAAACTCAGGCGGCTGAAAAATTTGTGACCTGGATGGAGCAGGCCCAAAACGCAACCGACTGGGTCATGATGTCGCCCGGCGCGGCGCTGCCGGTGAACAAGCTCGTGGTGGGCACCGATACCTGGAAAAACAACGAGGTCATTAAAGCCTTTGGGCAACTGCCTTACGAACTGATTGCGCAGTTTCCGAACGTTCAGGTTTTTGGCGCGGTGGGCGACAAAAACTTCACGCGCATGGGCGATGTTACCGGGTCCGGCATTATCAGCTCCATGGTGCATAACGTCACGGTGGGAAAACACGATCTCAGCGCCACGCTTAGCGACAGCCAGAAGCGTCTGACTGACCTGATGTCACAACGATAGGAGCGCTCTGCGGAAGGAAATTATGAAGACGTTGTTTTCTGGTCGTTCAGATATGCCTTTCGCCATGCTGCTGTTGGCCCCCAGCCTGATTTTGCTGGGGGGCCTGGTGGCCTGGCCAATGATTTCCAATATTGAAATCAGTTTCTTACGACTGCCGCTTAACCCGCGTATTGATGCGGTGTTCGTCGGGCTCGATAACTACATCCGCATTCTCGGGGATGCTGCGTTCTGGCACTCGCTGTGGATGACGTGCTGGTACACCGCGCTGGTGGTCATCGGCAGCACGGGGTTGGGACTCGCGGTTGCGATCTTCTTTAACCGAGAATTCCGCATGCGCAAAACGGCACGTTCGCTGGTGATTTTGTCCTACGTCACCCCGTCCATCTCGCTGGTGTTTGCGTGGAAATACATGTTCAACAACGGCTACGGCATCGTGAACTATCTGGGCGTAGACCTGCTGCATCTGTATGACCAGGCGCCGCTGTGGTTCGACAACCCTGGCAGCAGTTTTGTGCTGGTGGTGCTGTTCGCCATCTGGCGTTACTTCCCGTACGCGTTCATTTCGTTCCTGGCGATTTTACAGACCATTGATAAGTCACTGTACGAAGCGGCGGAAATGGACGGGGCGAATGCCTGGCAGCGTTTTCGTATCGTCACGCTGCCCGCGATTATGCCGGTGCTGGCAACGGTGGTCACGCTGAGAACCATCTGGATGTTCTACATGTTTGCGGATGTCTACCTGTTGACGACCAAGGTCGATATTTTGGGCGTCTATCTCTACAAAACCGCGTTCGCGTTCAACGATTTAGGCAAGGCGGCGGCGATTTCCGTGGTGCTGTTTGTGATCATCTTCGCGGTGATTCTGCTGACCAGAAAAAGGGTAAACCTCAATGGCAACAAATAAACGCGTCCTTAACCGTATTGGTTTTTATCTCGGGCTGGCGGTGTTTCTGGTCATCACGCTGTTTCCGTTCTTCGTGATGCTCATGACGTCGTTTAAGAGTGCGAAAGAGGCGATATCGCTTAGCCCGACCATTTTGCCGCAGGCCTGGACGCTGCAGCATTACGTCGACATCTTTAACCCGCTGATCTTCCCGTTTGTGGACTATTTCAGAAACAGCATGGTGGTGTCGCTGACCTCCTCGGTGATTGCCGTGTTTCTCGGCACGCTGGGGGCTTACGCGCTGTCCAAGCTGCGTTTTAAGGGTCGCACGACGATCAACGCGAGTTTTTACACCGTCTACATGTTCTCCGGGATACTGCTGGTGGTGCCGCTGTTCAAAATCATCACTGCCCTTGGGATCTACGACACCGAGCTGGCGCTGATTATCACCATGGTGACCCAAACGTTACCGACAGCGGTGTTCATGCTGCGCAGCTATTTCGACACCATCCCGGACGAAATCGAAGAAGCCGCGATGATGGACGGCCTGAACCGCCTGCAAATCATCTTTCGAATCACCGTACCGCTGGCGATTTCCGGGCTGGTATCGGTGTTTGTCTACTGCTTTATGGTGGCGTGGAACGACTACCTGTTTGCGTCCATTTTCCTGTCCAGCGCCAGCAATTTCACGTTGCCGGTCGGGCTGAACACGCTCTTTAGCACGCCGGATTATATCTGGGGTCGCATGATGGCGGCATCGCTGGTGACGGCGCTTCCGGTGGTCATCATGTACGCCCTGTCTGAACGTTTTATTAAAAGTGGTTTGACCGCCGGTGGCGTGAAGGGCTGAGGCGGCCAATTTTAACAAGGAGTCAGTCATGAAAAAGTTAGTTGCGACAGCGCCACGCGTGGCGGCGCTGGTGGAATATGAAGATCGTCCGGTTGCCGGTCATGAAGTGAAAATTCGTGCCCGCTTCGGCGCGCCGAAACACGGTACCGAAGTGGTGGATTTCCGCGCCGCAAGCCCGTTTATTGACGAAGAGTTCAACGCGGAGTGGCAAATGTTTACCCCGCGTGAAGAGGGCGCCGCGCGCGGGATCGAATTCGGTAAGTTCCTGCTGGGCAATATGATCGTCGGCGACATTATCGAATGCGGCGCTGACGTCACGGACTACCAGACGGGCGATCGCGTCTGCTGCTACGGTCCGCTGCAGGAGACGGTTATCGTCAACGCGGTGAACAACTATAAGCTGCGCAAAATGCCGCAGGGCGCCTCCTGGAAAAACGCCGTTTGCTACGATCCCGCGCAGTTCGCCATGAGCGGCGTGCGCGATGCCAACGTGCGGGTCGGAGATTTTGTGGTGGTGGTCGGTCTGGGTGCCATCGGACAGATAGCGATCCAGCTGGCGAAAAAAGCCGGTGCGTCAGTCGTCATCGGCGTCGATCCTATCGAACACCGCTGTGAGATCGCCCGCCGTCATGGTGCGGACCACTGCCTGAACCCCATCGGCACGGACGTCGGTCTGGAAATCAAAAAGCTGACCGGGAAGCAGGGCGCGGACGTGATCATCGAGACCAGCGGCTTTGCAGATGCCCTGCAGTCCGCGCTGCGCGGCCTCGCCTACGGCGGCACTATCTCCTACGTTGCGTTCGCAAAACCGTTCGCGGAAGGCTTCAATCTGGGGCGCGAAGCGCACTTCAACAACGCGAAGATTGTCTTCTCCCGCGCCTGCAGTGAGCCAAACCCGGACTACCCGCGCTGGAGCCGCAAGCGTATTGAAGAAACCTGCTGGAAACTGCTGATGAACGGTTATCTGAATTGTGACGATCTGATCGACCCGGTCGTGGCCTTCACCAGCAGCGCTGAAAGCTATATGAAATATGTCGATCGGCACCCGGAACTGAGCATCAAAATGGGCGTCACTTTTTAAGCTAAGGAGAGCAAATCATGAAAATCGCAACACAGAACCAGGCCTTTTTCCCGGCCAACATCATGGAAAAATTCGAGTACATCAAAGCGATGGGTTTTGATGGCTATGAAATTGACGGCAGGCTGCTGGTGGAAAACCTCGCCGAGGTAAAAGCGGCGATTAAGGCCACCGGCCTGCCGGTGACGACGGCCTGCGGTGGATACGATGGCTGGATCGGCGACTTCATCGAAGAGCGCCGTCTGAACGGATTACAGCAGATTGAGCGCATTCTGGACGCGCTGGCTGAAGTGGGCGGTAAGGGCATTATCGTGCCTGCCGCCTGGGGAATGTTTACCTTCCGTTTGCCGCCAATGACCTCACCACGCAGTCTCGAAGGAGACCGCAAAGCGGTGAGTGCGTCGCTGCGCTGGCTGGATGAGGTGGCTGCGCGCACCGGCACCACCGTCTACCTGGAGCCGCTGAACCGCTATCAGGACCACATGATTAACACCCTGGCTGACGCGCGTCGCTATATTGAAGAGAACGATCTCAATCACGTGCAGATCATCGGCGATTTCTATCATATGAACATTGAAGAAGACTCGCTGACGGACGCGCTGCATCAGCACCGCGATCTGCTGGGCCATGTGCACATCGCGGATAACCACCGCTACCAGCCGGGCAGCGGCAGCCTCGATTTTGCCAGCCTGTTCGATCGGCTGCGTGCCGATAATTACCAGGGTTACGTGGTGTATGAGTGCCGCGTTCGCGCCGAGGATCCGGCCCAGGCATACCGGGACTCACTCATTTATCTGCGTAAATGCTAAGGATGACGAGCGTGATGAGTGCTTCTACACCTTCGCCTCTGCGCGTTGCCATCATTGGTGCCGGGCAGGTTGCGGATAAAGTGCATGCCTCGTATTACGCCACGCGCAGTGATGTTCAGATGGTGGCCGTCATGGACAGCCATCCTGAACAGGCTCGGGCGTTTGCGGAACGTCATGGTATTCCCTCTGCATGGCAGGATGCGCGAGACATGCTCGCCGCGGTGAAGCCGGACGTGGTGAGCGTCTGTTCGCCTAACCGGTTCCATTTCGAGCACGTCATGGCCGCGCTGGAAGCAGGCTGCCACGTGATGTGTGAAAAACCGCCAGCGATGACGCCGCAGGAGGCCGACCGGATGCGCATGGCCGCACGCGGGGCAGGGAAAGTGCTGGCATATGATTTTCACCATCGCTTTGCTCTCGATACGCAGCTGCTTCGTGAGGCAGTGATGAAGGGAGCGCTGGGGGAGATTTATTACACCTCGGCGCAGGCGTTACGGCGCTGCGGGGTACCCGGCTGGGGCGTCTTCACCAACAAAACGCTGCAGGGCGGTGGGCCGCTGATTGATATCGGCATCCATATGCTCGATGCCGCGATGTACGTGCTGGGGTTCCCGGCGGTAAAACGGGTGACGGCGCACGGCTTTCAAAGGCTGGGCAACCGAAAAAGCAGCGGCCAGTTTGGCGAGTGGGATCCCGCACAGTTTTCGGTGGAAGATGCCCTTTTTGGCACCCTCGAATTCTGCAACGGCGGCATTCTGCGTCTGGACACCTCGTTTGCGCTGAATATCCGCGAGCAGTCGATCATGAACGTCGCGTTCTGCGGGGAAAAGGCGGGGGCAACGCTGTTTCCGGCGCACATCTACAACGACGAAGCCGGTACTTTAGTTACCCTCACGCAGCGTGAAGAGGCTGAAGACCAGCGTCATATGCGCAGCATGGATGCCTTCGTGCGCCATGTTCAGGGCGAGCCCGTCACGATCGCCGATGCAGAGCAGGGGCTGGTTATCCAGCAGCTTGTCGCCGCGCTGTATGAATCAGCAGAAACAGGGGAAAGCGTGACGTTATGCTAAACGTGTCTGTATTAACCGAACCAGGCTTTTGTCCACACAGCCTGAATAAATACGGCTCCATTATGGCCTGCGGTAATGGCTACATGGGGATCCGCGCTGCGCACGAAGAAGATTACACCCGGCAAACCAGAGGCATGTATCTTGCGGGGCTCTATCACCGGGCGGGGCGTAACGAGACCACTGAGCTCATCAATCTGCCGGATATCATCGGTATGGATGTTGAGCTGGATGGCGTCAACTTCACGCTCCTGTCAGGCGACATTCTTGAGTGGCAGCGCGAGCTGGCGTTTGCCAATGGCGAACTTCGTCGCAGCGTCGTCTGGCGCGCGCCTGATGGGAAACGGTATCGGCTGGAGAGTCGACGTTTTGTGTCTCTGGACCAGCTACCCCTCGTGGCCATGCAGCTTTCGATCACCCCGCTTGATGCCGCCACGCACGCCGTGCTGAAAACCGGCATTGATGCCACGCAAACGAACAGCGGCAGACAGCATCTGGATGAAATATCGGTCAGAGTGTTTGACCAGCAGTACATGCAGGGCGTGTATGAAACGCAGGACCGGGCGTCAGACGTTGTGGTTTCGGCGTTTTGTCAGCTCTCCGCAAAGAG
This sequence comes from Enterobacter cloacae complex sp. ECC445, assembly GCF_021892025.1. Taxonomy (NCBI): domain Bacteria; kingdom Pseudomonadati; phylum Pseudomonadota; class Gammaproteobacteria; order Enterobacterales; family Enterobacteriaceae; genus Enterobacter; species Enterobacter cloacae complex sp. ECC445. The sequence continues at coordinate 93,342 of NZ_JAKLRZ010000002.1, forward strand.
CGACAGCTGCTTCACGGCCAAAAATCGTCGTCTCAGCGTTCATCATTCGCTGGACATCGCGAAGGGTGACACCGTCACGCTTGAGAAAATCGTCTGGGTGACCCATCGCAGTGATAAAGCGCTGCCGCAGGCGTCTTTCGCTCACAACGCGCTGGCCGATCTTAAGGTCTGTGCGGCAAGAGGCTATGACGCGCTGCTGGAAAGCTCATCGTATGCCTGGGAGGCTATCTGGCGTGACGCGCGGGTAGAAGTGGAGTCTGCGGAGCATCAGGATCAGATAGCGCTGGACTATGCCGTCTGGCATTTGACGGCCATGACGCCCGCCCATGATGAGCGAAGCAGCATCGCCGCCAAAGGGCTAACGGGAGAAGGGTATAAAGGCCACGTCTTCTGGGATACCGAAATTTTCCTGCTGCCTTTCCATCTCTTCACGCGTCCCCAAACCGCCCGTAGCCTGCTGCGCTATCGCTGGCTCAACCTGTCCGGGGCGCGGGAAAAAGCCCGTCGCAACGGCTGGCCCGGCGCGCTGTTCCCCTGGGAAAGCGCCGCCAGCGGTCATGAAGAGACGCCGGAGTTCGCGGCTATCAACATCCGAACCGGCACGCGTCAGAAGGTGGCCTCCGCGCTGGCGGAACACCACATCGTGGCGGACATTGCCTGGGCCGTTGTGGCCTACTGGCAGGCGACGCACGATGATGTCTTTATGCGCAATGAAGGCCTGACGCTGCTGATGGAAACCGCTACGTTCTGGATGGGGCGCGCAACGGAAATCAACGATCGTCTCGAAATCCATGACGTCATCGGACCGGACGAATACACCGAGCATGTGAACAACAATGCTTACACCAACTATCTGGCCTGGCATAACGTTGCCTGCGCCCGCCGGTTTATGGCGATGTTTGGGCGGGAGGATAACGGTTTTACGCAGAATGCCACGCGGTTCCTGATGCGCCTGTTCCTGCCGGAAGCCGGTTCAGACGGCGTGATCCCGCAGGATGATACCTTCATGGCGAAGCCTGCCATTGACCTGAGCCGCTATAAAGCGAAGGCGGGCAAGCAGACCATCCTGCTCGATTATTCCCGCGCGGAAGTGAACGACATGCAGATCCTTAAGCAGGCTGACGTGGTGATGCTGACCTATCTGCTGCCGGAGCGGTTTACGCCGCAACAGTGCGCCGCCAATCTGGCGTTCTACGAGCCCCGCACCATCCATGACTCTTCGCTGAGCAAGGCCATTCACGGCATTGTCACCGCCCGCTGTGGTGACACTGAAGGTGCCTACGCCTTCTGGCGTGATGGCGTCGCCATTGATCTTGGAGACGACCCGCACGCCTGCGATGACGGAATTCACGCCGCTGCGACCGGCGCAATCTGGTCCGGAGTCATTCAGGGCTTTGCCGGTATGCAGATTGTGGAAGGGGAGCTGCATCTGGCCCCACGTCTGCCAGCCCACTGGCGAAGACTGGCGTTCCCCCTGCGCTGGCGGAACGCAACGCTGCGCTTCACCTGTGAACACGAGGCGTTAACCATCGAGACGTCGGCTCCGGTCACGCTGAAGCTTTGGGGTAAAACGCTACGCGTTTTGGGGCATCAGGTTTGCGCTTATGAGGACTTTCTTACACCCATCAATGGGACCGCTACCACGGAGGGGCGCCATGATGCTTAAGGCCGTTGTATTCGATCTGGACGGCGTGATCGCCGACACCGCACACCTCCATTTTCTGGCCTGGCGCGCGGTGGCGGAGGAAATCGGCATCACCGTCGACGAGGCGTTTAACGAGCAGCTGAAGGGCATTAGCCGCATGGATTCCCTGCAGCGCATCCTGAAGCATGGCGGGAAAGAGGGGATGCTTAGCGATGAGCAGTGCCTCGCGTTGGCGACGAAAAAAAACGCCCTCTATGTGCAGTCTCTGGCGTCACTGACGGAGGATTCACTGCTGCCGGGCATTCGCGACGTCCTGGCGGATATTCGTGCGGCGAACGTCAAAATTGGGCTGGCCTCCGTTTCCCTGAATGCCCCCGGCATATTGCGTGCCCTCGGCATTCAGCACGCGTTTGATTTTTGCGCCGATGCGTCCCTCATCATCTGTTCAAAGCCGGACCCGGAGATCTTCCTCGCCGCCTGTGCAGGCCTGAATGTTCGTCCTGAAGAGGCTATCGGCATCGAAGATGCGCCAGCGGGCGTGGAGGCGATCAACGCGGCGGGAATGCTATCGGTGGGAATTGGATCTGGCCTGAACCATGCGGGATTACAGCTTCATTCAACGCGGGAATTGACCTGGACGCGCCTGACCGAGTTTTGGGCATCCCGGACGTATTGATAAGGAATTAACAATGGCTCAACTGTCTCTGAAACACATTCAGAAAATTTACGATAACCAGGTTCACGTGGTGAAGGATTTCAATCTCGAAATCGAGGACAAGGAGTTTATCGTCTTCGTCGGGCCTTCTGGCTGCGGTAAGTCCACGACGCTGCGCATGATTGCCGGTCTGGAGGAGATCAGCGCGGGGGAACTGGTCATTGACGGGGTTTGCATGAACGACGTGCCCGCCAAGTCTCGCGATATCGCCATGGTGTTCCAGAACTATGCGCTTTACCCGCATATGACGGTCTACGACAACATGGCGTTCGGCCTGAAGATGCAAAAGATTGCGCCTGCGGTTATCGAAGAGCGGGTTAACTGGGCGGCACAGATCCTCGGCTTGCGCGAGTACCTTAAGCGCAAGCCAGGCGCGCTGTCCGGCGGCCAGCGTCAGCGCGTGGCGCTGGGCAGGGCGATAGTGCGGGAAGCGGGCGTGTTCCTGATGGATGAACCGCTCTCCAACCTCGACGCCAAGCTTCGCGTGCAGATGCGGGCTGAAATCAGCAAGCTTCACCAGAAGCTCAACACCACGATGATTTACGTGACCCACGATCAAACGGAAGCCATGACGATGGCGACCCGCATCGTGATCTTAAAAGACGGCATTATTCAGCAGGTCGGCGCACCGAAGCAGGTATACAACGAGCCGGCCAATATGTTTGTCGCGGGGTTCATTGGCTCGCCGGCCATGAACTTTGTTCGTGGCGCTATCGACGACCGCTATTTCGTCACGGAAACGCTGCGTCTGGCGATCCCGGAAGACAAGCTCGCGTCACTGCATGCCGCAGGGTATCAGCGAAAAGCCGTGGTCTTTGGGATCCGCCCGGAAGATATTCTTACTCTGCAGAGCAGTGGTGAAAATATTGCGGCGAAAGTCAGCGTAGCCGAACTGACCGGGGCGGAGTTTATGCTCTACGCCACGGTTGGCGGCCACGAGCTGGTTGTTCGCGCGGGTGCCGCGAATGATTATGCCGCTGGGAACAGTATCGGCATCCAGTTCGATATGAATAAGTGCCATTTCTTCGACGCTGAAACCGAAGCGGCTATTAGATAAGAAAGGTGTTCGCCGGAAATACCCATTTCCGGTTTTTTTGTTTGTTACTTATAAAGGGAATATGTAATGAGTACTCTACTAAGACGTGCTGCGCTGGTACTGTGCGCAGGGGTTAGCTGCGCCCAAGCATCAGAAACAGCTAAGCAGTGGGAATTTAATATTGGCGCGATGTATGAAATCGAAAACGTCGAAGGACAGGGGGAAGATAAAGACGGATTATATGAACCCTCCGTATGGTTTAATGCAACCTGGGATGCCTGGACTATTTCGCTGGCAATGTATCAGGAAGGTCCGGTTGATTATAGCAGCATGACCCGCGGAACCTATTTCGATCGTCCTGAAGTTGAATTACGCTATCGCTTTATCGGAACCGATGATTTTACCTTCGGTTTGACCGGCGGCTTCCGTAATTATGGCTATCACTTTAAGGATGAACACGGCGCCAGAGACGGCAGCGCAAATATGCAGCGCTATAAGGTTCAGCCTGACTGGGATATTAAATTAACCGACGACTGGCGCTTTGGCGGCTGGTTTGCCATGTACCAGTTTGCAAACGATCTGGAAAAAACCGGCTATGCTGACAGCCGCGTCGAAACCGAAACGGGCTTTACCTGGACCCTTAACGAAACCTTTGCCGCTAAAGTGAATTACTATTTAGAGCGCGGTTTCAACATGGACAGTTCCCGCAATAACGGCGAGTTTTCTACGCAGGAAATTCGCGCCTATCTGCCCATTTCGCTAGGCCAGACCACCCTGACGCCTTATACCCGCCTTGGGCTGGATCGCTGGTCGAACTGGGACTGGCAGGACGATCCCGATCGTGAAGGACACGATTTCAACCGGCTCGGTCTTCTTTACGCTTATGATTTCAACAATGGTTTATCCATGACGCTGGAATATGCCTATGAGTGGGAAAACCATGACGAGGGTGAAAACGACCGCTTCCACTACGCGGGGGTTGGCGTAAACTACGCGTTCTGACCGACGGCACGCCAGGGGCACAAAGCCCCTGGTTTTAGCGAAGGGAAGCAGCCAGCAAAAAATGGGTGTCAACAAGCACTTTTTGCGGGGCGGGATGGCCCGCAATGCGCCTGAAGAGAAGATCGCAGCTCTCTTCCCCCAGTTTTCGGGTGGGGATATCAAAGCCGCCAGGGGCGGGCGTCAGAATGAGTGAGAGCATCGGGTCGCTGTATCCGGCTATCACCACCTGCTCTGGGATCATCAGATTCAACTCATCCGCCGCGCGATAGAGGCTGAGCAACTTCATGCTGTCGGTAGCAAATACCGCATCAGGCGGCGTGGGCGAAGACAACAATTCCAGCGCCTCCGTCAGCGCACTCTCATGGGTATAGCCGCCATCCCTGACCCATTCCGGGTTAATGGCAATATGGTGCTTTTCCAGGCTGGCCTTATAGCCCGCCAGACGATCGATTGAAACATGATAATCAAGTGGCGCATGCAGGCAGGCAATTTTACGGCGGCCATTTTTAATAAAGGTTTCAGTGAGCGTGGCGCTGTCATGAAAATTATCCGTGTCGACGGAATAAATATTCTGATACTCACCTTCAACTTTGCCGATAACCACAACCGGTACGCCATACGCATCCAGCGTGTTAAAAAAGGATTCATTTGCCGGAGAGCTCAGCATAATGATCCCTTTGATCATCTTCTGTTTTATTTTACTCACGCATTTCAGCAGATCGTCTTCGCTGCTTTTTGACGTTTGTAAAATAACATCAAATCCTTCTTCTTCCGCTTTTGCCGTAATGGCGTGAAGCACATCGGAGAAAAACGGATTACCGGCAGTGGTTTTGGTGGAGCGGGTGGAAATAACCATAATGGCATCGAAGCCTGACGTCGTCAGAGCGCGGGCCAGTTTGTTGGGCTGATAATTTAATTCGTCAATCGCCTTCAGCACTTTGTCGCGTGCTTCGGGGGAAATATTCGTTTGTTTATTCAGAACGCGGGAAACGGTTGATTTCGATACGCCCGCAACCCGTGCGATATCATAGATGGTGGGTGACATACACCTTACTCACTCCGGACTGACAGCAATGTCGTTCATCTTACTGGAGAGAAAACGGCAATAGCAATAAATAAGAATTGATAATCAACGATCTGCCCCCATCTAATGTATTCTGAAGCCATGCATTCAAGGCTTCCAGGCAACGAAGGACGGCGATGAAGCGACTTAAAAACGAAATCAATTCACTGGTGAACCGCGGCGTTGACCGTCATCTGCGTCTGGCCGTGACGGGGCTGAGCCGCAGCGGCAAGACGGCGTTTATCACGGCGATGGTAAACCAGCTCCTGAACGTGCACGCCGGGGCGCGTTTGCCGCTGCTGAGCGCGGTGCGGGAAGAGCGCCTGCTGGGCGTGAAGCGCGTCCCGCAGCGTGATTTTGGTATTCCCCGTTTTACCTATGACGAAGGGCTGGCGCAGCTCTATGGCGATCCGCCTATGTGGCCGACGCCGACGCGAGGTGTCAGTGAAATTCGTCTTGCGCTACGTTTTCGCTCCAATGAATCCCTGATGCGCCACTTCAAGGATACCTCTACGCTGTACCTGGAGATCGTCGATTACCCCGGTGAATGGCTGCTCGATTTGCCGATGCTGGCGCAGGATTACCTGAGCTGGTCCCGCCAGATGACGGGGCTGTTGCAGGGGCAGCGCGCCGGTTGGTCGGCTAAATGGCGAGAGCTGTGCGAAGGCCTGGACCCGCTTGCGCCCGCCGATGAAAACCGTCTGGCGGCCATCGCCGGAGCGTGGACGGACTATTTGCATCAGTGCAAACAGGAAGGGCTGCACTTCATCCAGCCGGGGCGTTTCGTGTTGCCTGGCGATTTAGCGGGCGCGCCCGCGCTGCAGTTCTTCCCGTGGCCGGATGTGGATGGGGTGGGCGAGTCGACGCTGGCGCAGGCGGACAAACATACCAATGCCGGGATGCTGCGCGAGCGTTACCATTACTACTGTGAAAAGGTGGTCAAAGGTTTCTATAAAAACCACTTTTTGCGATTTGACCGTCAGATTGTGCTGGTGGATTGTTTGCAGCCGCTCAACAGCGGGCCGCAGGCTTTCAACGATATGCGCCTCGCGCTGACGCAGCTGATGCAAAGTTTTCACTACGGGCAGCGGACGCTGTTTCGCCGCCTGTTCTCTCCGGTGATCGACAAACTGCTTTTTGCGGCCACCAAGGCCGATCACGTCACGGTCGACCAGCATGCCAATATGGTATCGCTGCTGCAGCAGCTGGTGCAGGACGCCTGGCAAAACGCCGCCTTCGAAGGGATCGGCATGGATTGCCTTGGGCTCGCGTCCGTCCAGGCGACGCAAAGCGGGCTGATTGACCTCAACGGCGAAAAAATACCGGCCTTGCGCGGCAACCGGCTCAGCGACGGTGAACCGCTCACGGTGTATCCGGGCGAAGTGCCCGCGCGGCTGCCGGGTCAGGCCTTCTGGCAGAACCAGGGCTTCCAGTTCGAAGCCTTCCGCCCGCAGGCGATGAGCGTCGATCGGCCATTACCGCACATCCGTCTGGATGCGGCGCTGGAGTTTTTGATTGGAGATAAATTGCGATGACGGAACCGTTAAAACCGCGCATAGACTTTACCGGTACGCTTGAGCAGGAGCCTCAGGAGGCGTTTAAAACGGCGCAGACGTTCAGCGGTACTCAGGCCGAAAACTTCGCCCCGGCGCTGCAGGACGATCCCGCTGTTGAGGAGGGGCCGGCAGAGGCGGCCGTGGACGCCGCGCTTCGCCCAAAACGCAGCCTGTGGCGCAGGATGGTGACCGCCGGTCTGGCGCTGTTTGGCGTAAGCGTGGTGGGACAGGGCGTGCAGTGGACGATGAATGCCTGGCAAACGCAGGACTGGGTCGCGCTGGGCGGATGTGCCGCAGGCGCGCTGATTGTGGGGGCGGGCGTCGGATCGGTTGCCACCGAGTGGCGGCGACTCTGGCGACTGCGACAGCGCGCGCACGAGCGTGATGAGGCGCGGGATCTGCTCCACAGCCACGGCACCGGCAAAGGTCGCGCGTTTTGTGAAAAGCTGGCCAGCCAGGCCGGAATCGATCAGTCGCATCCGGCGCTTCAGCGCTGGTATGCCGCCATCCATGAAACCCAGAATGACCGGGAAGTGGTGACGCTCTACTCCCATATGGTACAGCCGGTGCTGGATGCCCAGGCGCGGCGGGAAATTAGCCGCTCTGCCGCGGAATCCACCCTGATGATTGCCGTCAGCCCGCTGGCGCTGGTCGATATGGCCTTCATCGCCTGGCGTAACCTGCGCCTGATCAACCGCATTGCGAACCTTTACGGCATCGAGCTGGGCTACTACAGTCGGCTCAGACTGTTCAAGCTGGTCCTGCTCAATATCGCGTTTGCCGGGGCGAGCGAACTGGTGCGCGAAGTGGGCATGGACTGGATGTCGCAGGATCTGGCGGCGCGTCTTTCTGCCCGTGCGGCTCAGGGTATCGGTGCGGGATTATTAACCGCGCGCCTGGGGATTAAAGCGATGGAGGTCTGCCGTCCGCTGCCGTGGATTGACGGCGATAAGCCCCGTCTCGGGGATTTCCGACGTGAACTGATCGGCCAGCTCAAAGAGACGCTCAATAAAAAACCGGCGCCGTGAGGTTTTGTTCACTAATCGTGCTGGCTGTCAATATTTGTTGACAGCCATCTTCCGGATCACCGTGTTCTGACATATCATTTTACTGTTATTGGCTTAAAACGGTGAATTTCCCATGCGTCTCGAAGTCTTCTGTGAAGACCGTCTCGGTCTGACCCGCGAATTACTCGATCTTCTTGTTTTACGTAGCATTGATTTACGTGGCATTGAGATCGATCCTGTCGGGCGAATTTACCTCAATTTTGCCGAAATTGAATTTAATACCTTCAGCAGCCTGATGGCGGAAATCCGCCGTATCGCTGGCGTTACGGATGTCCGCACCATTCCCTGGATGCCCTCCGAGCGCGAGCACCTGGCGCTGAGCGCGCTGCTGGAGGCCATGCCGGAGCCGTTCCTCTCCCTGGATCTGAAAAGCAAAGTTGAGCGCGTTAACCACGCGAGCTGCCAGCTTTTCGCCCAGAGCCAGGAGAAGCTGAGCAATCATAACGCCGCGCAGCTGATCCCCGGCTTTAACTTCCAGCGCTGGCTGGACAGCAACCCGCAAAACACGCACAGCGAGCATGTGGTGATTAACGGGCAGAATTTCCTGATGGAGATCACGCCGGTCTATCTGAAAGGGGAAAATGATACCCGCGTACTGACCGGGGCGGTGATCATGCTGCGCTCGACGCTTCGCATGGGGCGTCAGCTGCAAAACCTCTCCAGTCAGGACGTGGGTGCGTTCAGCCAGATTATTGCCGTCAGCCCGAAAATGCGCCACGTGGTGGACCAGGCGCGCAAGCTCGCCAGCCTGACCGCGCCGCTGCTGATTACCGGGGATACCGGCACCGGCAAAGACCTGCTGGCGCACGCCGTCCATCTGGCAAGCCCGCGTGCGGCTAAGCCTTATCTGGCCCTTAACTGCGCCTCTATTCCGGAAGATGCCGTTGAAAGCGAGCTGTTTGGCCACGCGCCGGAAGGCAAGAAAGGGTTCTTTGAGCAGGCCAACGGCGGCTCCGTGCTGCTGGACGAGATCGGCGAAATGTCGCCGCGTATGCAGGCTAAGCTGCTGCGCTTCCTGAACGACGGCACGTTCCGCCGCGTCGGTGAAGATCACGAAGTGCATGTGGACGTGCGCGTCATTTGCGCCACCCAGAAAAACCTGGTGGAACTGGTGCAAAAGGGGATCTTCCGCGAAGATCTCTATTATCGCCTCAACGTCCTGACGCTGAACATTCCGCCGCTGCGCGATTGTCCGCAGGACATCATGCCGCTGACGGAGCTGTTCGTCGCCCGCTTTGCCGACGAGCAGGGGGTGCCGCGTCCGAAGCTCTCTGCCGATCTCGGCACGGTGCTGATGCGCTACGGCTGGCCGGGCAACATTCGTCAGCTCAAAAACGCCGTTTATCGTGCGCTGACCCAGCTTGAAGGCTATGAACTGCGCCCGCAGGATATCCTGTTGCCGGATTACGACGCCGGTACGGTATCGGTAGGCGAAGAGGCGATGGAAGGGTCGCTGGACGATATCACCAGCCGTTTCGAGCGTTCAGTGCTGACCCAGCTGTACCGCAGCTACCCCAGCACCCGTAAACTGGCAAAACGCCTTGGCGTCTCGCACACCGCGATCGCGAATAAGCTGCGCGAGTACGGTTTGAATCATAAGAAAGGCGACGAATAACAAAAAAGCCTCTGTAAAGAGGCTTTTGACCTTAGGTTTATTCCTTCGCAATCGGCGTGTTAACGATTTCTGTTTTTGTCTCGCCCTGAATTGACGCAATCCTGCTTTCGACCTCTTTCACCTGCTGCGGGCTGTGCAGCAGGGTATAGGTCAGATCAAACTGCGCGCTGGCGCCGGGCTGCAGCTGCTTAACCCGCTTCTGCTCGCGTTCAATGGTGACGGGGTAGGCGTAGCTGGTGCCCGGCTCAATGCCCGTGACATAGCCCTGCTTCAGCGTGTCGGTATTTTTCCATAAGGTCAGCACGGGCAGCTGGCGGGTATCAAACTGGATTGACGCGCCTTTATCTCCGGCTTTATTAATCACCGCCGCGAGCGTCTCGTGGTTATTGTCCGCGATCGGCTTAATATTAAAGACCATCTCATCAAAGCCTTTTGTCGGCCCGGCGTAGGTTTGCCAGTCGTTAACGCCCGCTTTGGCGTAGTCGTTAAACGGGCTCACGCTCACCGCGGGCGCAAGGAAGCGGGCGCCTTCTTCGAGGATCGGCGTGCCGAAGTTGCTGTGATAGATTATTTGGTAATCGTGAGGATAATCCGCACGGTTGGTCAGAACATCGTGCAGGCTAAAGCGGTTGGTACCGGGGACGTAACGCAGTTCGGTCATGGTTTGCAGATCCGCTTTTTTGAACGTGCTCTCTTTGATCAGGCCCCGAACGCGGATCTCATGCGGAGCGGCATCCGCAACCTCAACTTCCACCTGCGATACCGGGGTATTACCGGCCCGGCCGTGAAGGGTATAAATTTGCCCGTCCGCGGTGACCGGGTGTCCCGTCCACTCATAGCCACAGCGCACCATCATCTCGTTGAAACCATCCAGCCAGCCGAGACCGTTGCGGCTTTCAAGATTGATATAGGCCGGGTTAACAACCTCTTTAACCGGAGAATCCCAGCCCAGCCGGGTGCCAAACCCTTCAACGTGCAGAAGGTTCATGCCGCGGGTTGGGCTTAAGGTAATGGTCAGGCCGTCTTTGCTGCTAATTATGATGACTTTGCTGCCCTCCTGCTTACCGCCGTGCAGGACCTTTTGCTCAATGCTGAACGTTTTATCCTTAACGTTCAGCTCATCGCTGGAAATCTTCCAGTTTCCTTTCTCTACGCTGCTTTCAGCGCTCGTCAGCACCCAGGTTTGAGCCGCTGCATGGCCAGAAATCAGGACGGCGAGGAGCGTATAGGCGAATTTGATTTTCATATTTTATCCTTTTTGCTGAAACGATTATTTTCTTTCGTAAGCAAATCTAATGTTTAGACAAAAAGGGAAATGTGATGGGCTTCACTGAGGGCAAAAATAGCGGATCTTAGCGATTAGAATGCGCTGTTAGTCACGATTATGTTACAGGCTGTCGACATCATTGCATAATTAGTGTGATTTATGTTTGTTTGTGCCTTAACGATTCAGCTTTTACGCAATAAAAAACCTCGCCGTAGCGAGGTTGAGAATAAGTTGTATAGAATGCTAAGGACTTATTATGCTTTCAGCACGTCCAGCGCGGCAGCGTAGTCCGGCTCGGTGGTGATTTCGTTAACCAGTTCGCTGAACAGAACGGTGTCGTTTTCATCAAGAACCAGTACAGCACGTGCCGCCAGACCCTTCAGCGGACCTTCCGCGATGCTGACGCCGTATTTCTCAAGGAAATCAGCGCTGCGCAGGGTAGAGAGGGTGATCACGTTGCTCAGGCCTTCGGCTCCGCAGAAGCGGGACTGGGCAAACGGCAGGTCAGCGGAAACGCACAGCACAACGGTGTTGTCCATTTCAGTCGCCAGCTGGTTGAATTTACGCACGGATGCGGCACACACGCCGGTATCAATGCTTGGGAAAATGTTCAGCACTTTGCGTTTACCCGCAAACTGAGCCAGTGTGACGTCAGACAGATCTTTAGCCACCAGGGTAAAAGCCTGCGCTTTGCTGCCAGCCTGAGGAATGGAACCTGCTACAGCAACCGGGTTGCCCTGGAAATGAACGAGTTGTGACATAGATATCTTCCTGTTTACATATAGTTAACGTCGTGGCTAGTGTATGCCATCAGCGGATAACACGGCAAACCAAATTTTTCGCCTTTCCGGGCCGCAAGGAGTCAGTGATGAGAAGCGTTAAGGTCTATGAAGAAGCCTGGCCATTGCACACCCCGTTTGTGATCTCCCGCGGCAGCCGAAGTGAAGCCAGCGTGGTCGTGGTTGAGATCGAAGAAGAGGGGGTGAAAGGCGTCGGGGAATGCACGCCGTACCCGCGCTATGGGGAAAGCCTTGCCTCGGTGATGGCGCAGATCATGACCCTGGTGCCTGACCTGCAAAAAGGGCTCACGCGGGAGGCGCTACAGCAGCGTTTGCCCGCTGGCGCGGCGCGCAACGCCATCGACTGCGCGCTCTGGAGCCTTGAGGCCGCTAAGCGGCAGCAATCCCTGCCGTCCCTGCTGGGCGTGGTGCTGCCGTCATCCGTCGTGACGGCGCAAACGGTCGTGATTGGCGAGCCGGAGCATATGGCCGCCAGCGCAAAAGCGCTCTACGACGCCGGGGCGACGGTGCTAAAAGTGAAGCTCGACGATCGCCTGATCAGCGAGCGGATGGTCGCCATTCGCTCGGCGGTGTCCGCTGCCACGCTGATTGTAGACGCCAACGAGTCGTGGCGTCCCGAAGGGCTGGCCGCCCGATGCCAGCTGCTGGCCGATCTGGGCGTGGCGATGCTGGAACAGCCTCTGCCAGCCAGGGACGATGCGGCGCTGAAGAATTTTATCCATCCGTTGCCCGTCTGCGCAGATGAGAGCTGCCACACCCGCGAGAATTTAAGCGAGCTTAAGGGCCGCTATGACATGGTCAACATCAAGCTCGACAAGACCGGCGGGCTGACTGAAGCGCTGGCCCTGGCGGCGGAAGCGCAGGCGCAGGGTTTTGCGCTGATGCTGGGCTGCATGCTCTGCACGTCCCGTGCGATCGGCGCGGCGCTGCCGCTGGTTAACCAGGTCCGCTTCGCGGATCTGGATGGCCCGACGTGGCTGGCGGTTGACGTTTCACCGGCGCTGAATTTTACCAGCGGCGTGCTTCATCTCTGAGGCTGCCAGCGCAGAAGCTCTACCATCGCTTTTAGGTATTTTTCGCTGGCCTCGTCGGAGGAAATCGGCGGGAATTCAGCGGTGATGCACGGCAGGCTTAAATCGGCACACCAGCTCCCGAACGAGCCTGGCGTTTCATAACCCACGCTGGTGACGAGCGGCAGGGCGAAAGCCTGGGCCAGCCACGCGCCAAGGTCGGAGTGACGCGGATCTTCAATACAGGCCAGCGGATCGTGGAAGGAGACAACCCATGCGGGGTGGATCTTATGGATAAGCTGGCAAAGCGCCTGCGTTTCTGGCTCCGAGCCGGGCTTGTCTCCCGTCAGCAGCACCACGTCCCGCTCATCGGCGGAGCTGTTCCAGCGATACACCGTTTCTCCGGCGCGCCAGTTTGCCGCCGGGAAATTACGGTTCAGGTCGACTCCCCGGGCATTCGCGCGTAACCCAAGCTGACAGCCATCCGGATTGACGGCAAGAATAACGTGATGATGCCGCAGCGAAGGCGTAAGCGTCCGCAGCGCGCACGAGAGCGTGACGACAGACGAGTTTTCATCTCCGTGGGTCCCGGCAATAATCAGACCGCTGTCGCGATCGGCATCGGGCGCCGGGAACCAGATTAGCGATGCGCCTAAAAATGAGCGGCCATATTGCTCAGCGCCCGGCGGAAAGGCGCCGCGTTCCGCGCGGGGTCGGGTGGTTGCCATACGAAATCCTGATTAAGAAGTCTCTACTGGCAGTGTTGTGCAAAACCCGCGCTTAATCAAATAGTTTCCTTTGTGGCTCAGAATTGCCTCAAATCACTATTCCTGACGAAGGTATTTGCATTTCTCTGTTTCGAAACAAATAATTACGCATCTGCTTGTTACCTGAATTCATTAAAGGGGATCTTATGAAGCATCCTGTTTCGCGTCTCTGCGCTGCACTGTACCTGTGCGGACTTTCTACACTCTCGTACGCTGCTGACGTGCCCCAGGGCACGGTACTGGCGCAAAAACAGGAGCTGGTCAGGCATATTAAAGATGAACCGGCTTCGCTCGATCCGGCAAAAGCGGTCGGTTTACCCGAGATTCAGGTGATCCGCGATCTCTTTGAAGGGCTGGTGAATCAGAACGAGAAGGGGGAACTGACCCCGGGCGTGGCGACGCGCTGGCAGAGCAACGATAACCGTATCTGGACGTTCACCCTGCGTGACAACGCGAAATGGTCTGACGGTACGCCCGTTACCGCGCAGGATTTTGTCTACAGCTGGCAGCGTCTGGTCGACCCGAAAACCACCTCTCCGTTCGCCTGGTTTGCTGCGCTGGCGGGCATCAGCAACGCGCAGGAGATTATCGACGGCAAAGCGGCGCCTGACACGCTGGGCGTGACGGCGGTGGATGCCAGAACGTTACGCGTTCAGCTGGACAAACCGCTACCGTGGTTCAGTAACCTGACGGCAAACTTTGCCTTCTATCCGGTGCAAAAAGCGAACGTTGAAAGCGGGAAGGAGTGGACGCGTCCGGGAGCCCTGGTCGGTAATGGCGCCTACGTCCTGAACGATCGCGTGGTGAATGAAAAACTGGTCGTCGTGCCCAATACCCACTACTGGGACAATGCGAAAACTGTCCTGCAAAAGGTGACCTTTATTCCGATTAACCAGGAATCGTCCGCCACCAAACGCTATCTGGCAGGGGATATTGATATTACCGAATCATTCCCGAAAAACATGTATCAGAAGCTGCTGAAGGACATTCCGGGGCAGGTTTATACGCCGCCTCAGCTCGGGACCTATTACTACGCGTTTAACACGCAAAAGGGACCGACGGCCGACTCCCGCGTGCGTCTGGCGCTGAGTATGACGATCGATCGCCGCATTATGGCGGAAAAGGTATTAGGAACCGGCGAGAAACCGGCCTGGCATTTCACCCCCGACGTGACGGCGGGCTTCACGCCTGAACCTTCACCATTCGAGCAGATGTCCCAGCAGGAGCTAAACGCTCAGGCGAAAACCTTGCTTCAGGCGGCAGGCTACGGCCCTCAGCGCCCGCTGAAGCTGACCCTGCTGTACAACACGTCGGAAAATCACCAGAAAATCGCCATTGCGGTGGCGTCCATGTGGAAGAAAAATCTCGGTGTGGATGTCAAACTGCAAAACCAGGAGTGGAAAACCTATATCGACAGCCGCAATACCGGTAATTTCGACGTGATCCGCGCGTCCTGGGTCGGCGATTACAACGAGCCATCGACGTTCCTGTCCCTGCTGACCTCCACGCACAGCGGCAATATCTCGCGTTTCAATGACCCGGCTTACGATAAGATTATTCACCAGGCGACGCTGGAAACCACGGCAAAAGCGCGAAATACGGACTACAATATGGCGGAGAAAATCCTCATGGAGAAAGCGCCTATTGCGCCTATTTACCAGTACACCAACGGTCGCCTGATTAAGCCCTGGGTGAAAGGTTATCCGATTAATAACCCGGAAGACGTGGCGTATAGCCGGACGATGTATATTGAGAAGCACTGACGAGCCCGTTTTCTACGGCAACTGTCGTTAATAAGAGTAAGATTGACAACTGGCGCATATGGCGCCAGTTGTTTTTTTATTTGCCGAAAATGTCTTATTTACAAGTAATCGTATGGATAAATTATGACGGATGAAAAGAAAGACAAACCCTCATTTCCTGCAGGCTTAGGCATTATGGATAAAATCTGGGAATGGCAATGGATTATACGCTTCATCTATATTGTCCTTTTCGCCGATCTGGCACTGCTGGCTTACACCGGACAGGGGATCTTGACCTGGCCAGTACAGGTCAGTAACTGGACCGAACATCTTGGTTTCTTCTGCGTCGCGCTGGCGGCGCTGGGATTGATAGCCACAACCCTCATGCCCGCTGCCGCGAATATCGTAAGGCTATTGCTAAATGAGATCATATACAGCAGCATCTTCCCGGACATTCTTCGCCCTCAGAGCGATTACCAACGACATCCCGGAACGGTACCGTCAAGCGAAGTACTTGATTTAGCGCTGGAAGAGAATAATCAGTTTTTACTCAGTTACTATGAAAAACATGATATCGCCTGGCGCAATAAATTCAGTGAAAGGTTTAAAATTGGCGATTTACTCTTCGGCATCCTTTTTTTCATGACCCTTGATTACCATCCGCACTGGTTCAGTCACGCTCAACATTCCTTAGCCTGCGATCTTTTCAACCTGGGCGGCGATGAGGGTTTTGTTATATTTTATATCGTCATCCTCATCGTATTTAGCGCCCTGATAAACATCTGGTTCGGTAAGTGGGACTGGGGGCACATTTATTATCCGCCGCTGTATCGTAAAAAAGAGAACGCGCGAAGAAAGCAGCGAGAGATGGATGAGCAATGGCATGGGCATGATAAATGAAAATTTTTCGCTAACCGGGCTTCATGCCCGGCTTTTGTCGGGGATGTCGTCTGTGATAACGCTCCCGCCCGGGCCGATCTCGCGGGAGCAGATAAAGCTATTCTAATAAGGCATTAAACTTCGCCAGCCACTGCGGATGCGCGGGCCACGCGGGAGCCGTTACCAGGTTCCCGTCTACGTGGGCTTGATCGATGCCGATTGTGGCGTAGTGTCCCCCCGCGAGGCGAACCTCAGGCGCACACGCCGGGTAGGCGCTACAGGTTCGCCCCTTCAGGATCCCTGCGGCAGCAAGCAGCTGTGGGCCGTGACACACTGCGGCAATCGGTTTACGCGCGGCGTCAAATGCCTGCACCAGCTTTAAAACGTCCTCATTTAGCCGGAGATATTCGGGGGCTCTTCCACCGGGGATAAGCAGCGCGTTGTAATCCTGCTCCTTTACGGTAGAAAAATCAGCGTTGAGGATAAACCGGTGACCGGGTTTTTCGCTATAGGTCTGGGCGCCGTCAAAGTCATGGATTGCCGTCATGATGTAGTCGCCCTTCGCTTTGTCGGGGCAGACGGCATCTACCTGATGACCAATCATCTGCAACGCCTGAAAAGGCACCATGGTTTCGTAATCTTCGGCGTAGTCGCCTACCAGCATCAGGATCTTCTTGCTCATCATTTCTCTCCTCAATGACAAAAGATGATTAAGGTATAGCCTGGCGTGGCTGAAATGCCGGAAATAAAAAGCCTGTCTGCGTTACGGCGCGTCGAAGGTCGGGTAAAGGCTATTTTCGAGAAACTCGACGAGGTACCAGACCTCACCGCTAAAAATAAACCAAAGGCCAAATATAATAAGGAGTAAAATAATTAAGGTGAGTATTATTTCTGTTTTTCCCATTAAAGCTTTAACCCACCTGCGCTAATTCATTCGAGGTGGGCATTGTAGCGGGGCTTTCCGGGATACTCCAGTTTCATGCAGCAAGGACTTTATTACGGCCATCATTCTTTGCGCGATACAGCGCATCGTCCACGCGCTTAAACAGCTCATCAATACTCTCACCCTGATTATGCCGCGCCACGCCAATGCTGACGGTAAACCGCGGTAAGCCTGGAATCGTAATGTGGGCAACCGCTGCACGGATCGACTC
Source organism: Enterobacter cloacae complex sp. ECC445 (assembly GCF_021892025.1). Classification (NCBI taxonomy): domain Bacteria; kingdom Pseudomonadati; phylum Pseudomonadota; class Gammaproteobacteria; order Enterobacterales; family Enterobacteriaceae; genus Enterobacter; species Enterobacter cloacae complex sp. ECC445. Next base: position 110,660 of record NZ_JAKLRZ010000002.1, read on the forward strand.
CGCAATCTGCAGCGCGGTATCGAGAGAGGTGTGGGGCAGCAGGATGACGAACTCTTCGCCCCCCCAGCGGAACACCATGTCGTTCTCCCGGCTGCAGGCCTCAAGCATTCGCGAGAGGGCGATAAGGACCTCATCACCTTTCAGATGACCGAACAGATCGTTGATGTTTTTGAAATGATCGGTATCCACCAGCAGCAGGCTAAACTGCTGCTGCGCGGGAAGATAATTGAGGTTGCTTTGATCGGTAATCGCGTAGAACTGCCGCCGGTTGAGAAGCCCGGTCATGGAGTCACGTAACGCCGCATGTTCCAGCTCCTGCTCCAGCCTTTTTTGCTCGGTGATGTCGTGAATGATGCACAGCATGAGCTTGTCACCGTAGATCTCAATGGGCCCGGCATACGTCTGAACGTGACGGGTGGAGCCATCGGCAAGGCGGTGAATAAAATTGAGCGGCTTATGCCCACCGGGCAGTGCGGCAATCGCCGTCATGATGGGCATCACGGCCCGCCCCAGCGTATTGATTTCCCAGGTATGTTTACTGCACATTTCATCATGTGAATACCCATAGAAATGGAGCGCGGCCAGATTCGCATCGACGATTTGGCCGTCGCGCGCGGGATCGATTAACAGCATCGGGGCGCTGTTGGTCAGAAAAAAGCGCGCATAAAAACCCTGTTTTTTCCGCCGGTAGGTGGCGGAACGGCTGGCCTTCAAGCCTGAGAGTAGTTGTGGAGCGATGCCTTCGAAAACAATAACATCCCCCCAGGGCGCGTGCTGGGCAAGCGAGAGTCGACAGCTTAAGGGCGTATCCTGCCCATCCCGGCTCATTGTCCAGATTTCGACGATCTCCTGCTCTGTTTTCAGTTCAGGTACATACATCGACAGGAGGGTTTGCGCGCTGGCAGAGTAGATCCCCTTGCGCAGGTCATCGAGCGTTTTATCCCCCATCACCTGCCTTGCGGCCACATTCGCAAAAACGATCTGTTCCGACGCGGGTGAAATGAGCCACACGGGTGTTTTAATTACATTCAATGCATCAAAACAAGGTTGCGACATAGGCGTTTCCTGTTCATCGGCAACATGTGCCTGACAATCATGACAGAATTGACTCGCGTGTACTCCTTTGAAACATACTCCAGTTAACCCCGTCAGGCATGATTTTTTTGTGAAATAAATGCGGGGTCCGTTTGAATTTTATTAATGGGTATAATCATTTTGTCTGAGTTTATCTGCAGCAGTAGCCACGGCACCTGTTCAGCAGGTAAGGGGCGGGAAAAAAGGTAACCCTGGAGATAATCACAGCCGAGACGGGTGAGAACCGCCTCCTGTTCTTTCGTTTCGATCCCTTCAGCCACCACGTTCATCTCCATGGTCCGGGCGATACTGATAATGGTTTCAACCAGCTTGTGGCTTTTTTCATTTTCCAGCATTGAGGTGACAAAGCTTCGGTCGATCTTAAGCTCTTTAGCAGGCAGCACGCTCAGCATCAGCAGGTTGGAGTAGCCCGTACCAAAATCATCAATTGAGACGGTGATCCCCGCGTGATTAAACGCGTTGAGCAACTCAATGCTGCGGTCGAGATTTTTAAGCGCGGTGCTCTCGGTTACCTCAAGAATCAGCCTTGAGGGAGACAGGTTATATTTCTCCAGCATCGACGATACGATATGAAAAATGTCGGGCTGCTCGAACTGGACGGGGGAGAGGTTGAGCGACAGCGTCCACTGGCTGAACCCTTGTTCCGTCCAGAAATGCAGCTGCCGGCATGCCGCTTCAATGGCCCAGTTGCCTACCTGAATAATCAAGCCCGTTTGTTCCAGCGAGGGGATAAAAAGATGAGGCAGCACGACGCCTTGCTCAGGATGACGCCAGCGTAACAGGGCTTCAAAACCGTGGATGGTTTTCTCTTGCGCATACCAGGTTGGCTGGTACCACAGCTCAAACTGATCGCGTTCCAGCGCCTGAGAAAGCTCCTGCAGGAAACCGGGTTTCGCCGGGATAGCCGTGGACATCTCGGCCCGATAAATCGTCCAGGCGTTTCGGCCCTCTTCTTTGACGTGGTGCAAGGCTGCATCCGCCTTGAGCTTCAGCTCGTGCAGCGTTTCACCATCCCGGGGATAGAGGCTGACGCCCGCACTGATTGTCGTGCTTAGCGCATGCCCGCAGATCGAAAGCGGGCGTCGAACATCTTCCAGCAACGCGGTGAGCAGGGCGTTGAGCTTATCGTCATCACATTCAGGCACCAGCAGGATAAAGGCGTCTCCTCCCAGCCTTGCCAGCGTCATTTCGCGCGTGAGCCGGGCGGTGATGCGCTGCGCAACGGCGATCAAAAACTCATCCCCGACGCTGTGGCCCCACGTATCGTTAATGCGCTTGAAGTGATCGACGTTCAGAAAAATCACGGCAAATGGCCTGTTGCTCAGCAACGCGCTGCGCAGACAATCCTGCATGCGGAGATCCATCTGGTGGCGGTTGGCGAGCCCGGTGAGCGCATCAAAGCGCGCCTGTAGCTCAAGCTGGCGGTTGAGCTGCTGAAGGTTATCCGTCAGCCGGCTGGTGCGCCGGTGGGAATCGATAAGCGAAATGATTAACATCATGCCGAGCAGGCAGAGCGTGGTGACCGAAACCCAGATGGATAAGCCCAGCTCGCTAATTCCCCCGGGCAGGGTATGCGCCATATCCTGAAACCGCGCGGCGCTCATGCCGGTATAGTGCATCGCACAAATTGCGGCGCCCATGACGATGGCCGCAAGAATGCGTTCGATAAAGACGCCTTTGTGTTTATCCCGCAAACGGAAAGCCAGCCACAGCGCCGTGCCGGAGGCAACAACGGCAATTACTACGGACAGTCCAACTATACGACGATCCCAGATGATGCCGCCGTCCAGCATCAGGGCAGCCATACCAGTGTAGTGCATCGACACCACGCCAGCGCTCAGGATCGCCGTGGCCAGGATTAATCGAACGGGAGAGCGTTTTTTGCCCGTGACGGCAATATTAAGGGCCGTGGTGGAAGCCACCACCGCGACGCCCAGTGATGTAAGGGTTAGCCAGAGGTCGTAACTCATCATCATGGGCATTTGCATCGACAGCATGCCGATAAAGTGCATTGACCAGGTGCCAATGCCCAGCGTGACCCCTCCGGCAATCCGCCAGAAGAGGGCAGCCTTTCTGCTGGAAAGGGGGATCTTTCCGGCGCTGTCCAGTGCCACAAAGGAGGCGATAAACGCCACCAGATAAGAGATAGCGATTAACACAGGGTCCCACGATATATTGAGCATTATGCAATCCCACGCCTGAGAGGGTTACCGATTTCGCCTGCCGGGTACATCTTTATCGGGCAACGAACATGCGCATTCAAACCATATTAGTTATTTATCGTGAAAAATGACCAGTCATATTAATACTCAAAACTTAATAAGAATATAAAATATATTCTCTCGTTAATTTATTAAGCGTTGCTAAACAAAAGAGAATAATAGTAGCAAAGCGCCTTAAACAGGAGGACGAACGCATCGTCTCACCGCGGGCGATACTATCGCTTACCACGGCTGGAGACCAGTATCACAGCACGCTGAGCAGAACATTTTCACTAATACGCTCTTTTTATCTGACTTAAGGTAAATCTCAGGATGCTAACGGCGAAACAAAAAACAAGCGCCGTTTGCGATGAAAAACTTCGGGGCCAATGCTATAAGTCTTAGTGCCGACCAAAATATAAAACGTGGGTATTATCATGCTAAAAAATATTAGTGTCAGGACCTTTATTATAGGGTTCCTTTTATCGCTATTTTTAGTTAATGCAGGTGTCGTTGTTCTATTTTCCAGCAATCCGTCTCTCTTTATTTCACTTAATGCCATCAACTTCGTTGCGCTATTTTTGCTCTGGATCTATATGACGAAGTACCTTGTTACGCCGATCAATACGGTGAAGAAAAGCATTGAAGAGGTGACTGCAGGTAACCTTGGCGTCTCTATCCCTGAGTTTGGCAATAACTGCGCGGGCCGGCTTATCCCCGGGATCAATAGCCTTTCCGGCAACATTGCGACGCTGGTGCGCGAGATCAGGGCGTCATCGCAAACCGCCATGACCTTATCGGATCAACTCTCATCGCGTAGCGCTCAGCTTTCGGTGAAAACCGAGCAGCAGTCTGCATCTTTAGTGCAAACCGCAGCCAGCATGGAGCAGATGGCCGCGAGCACCAAAAACAACGCCGATAACACCCGCCAGGCGAGCGAGCAGGCAAACGTGGCGACGCTTCAGGCGCGCAAGGGGGGCGAGCTCATGGGGCAGGTCGCCAGCAATATGCAGTCCATTACCGAATGCGCCCAGCAGATGACGGAGATTATTTCGTTGATTGACGGCATTGCGTTCCAGACGAATATCCTGGCGCTTAACGCGGCGGTAGAAGCGGCAAGGGCGGGCGATCATGGAAAGGGGTTTTCTGTCGTCGCGGAAGAGGTCAGAAACCTGGCGCACCGCAGCGCTGAGGCCGCGAAAAATATCAAAACGCTGATTGACGTTACCAGCAGTAACGTCACGCAGGGAGCCAGCGTGGTGTCGCAGGCAGAGAAAAATATGCACGAAATCGTGACCGGTTCGGTGAACGTCAGCCGGTTGATGGACGACATTTCCGCCTCGACGTCCGAGCAGGAGAAGGGCATTTCCCAGATCACGCTGGCGCTTTCGGAGCTGGAGCGGGTCACGCAAAGTAACGTGGCGATGGCGGAAGAACTCAACGGCTCCTCTGATGTACTGCGCAATCAGGTAATTGAGCTGCAGGCAAGGACGCGTAATTTCAGGCTCGATACAGGTTCTCCTTCTTCTTCAACCGGCTCGCCATCCTTCCTTCAGCGGCCAGAGCACTCTCTCTGATACAACCGCAGTTTCATGCCGGGCGGCGCTGCGCTGGCCCGGCCAACTAACAGCCGTAGGCCCGAGCAAGCGCAGCACCGCCGGGCGAATCTCGCAGCGTGTACATTTCTTGAGCAATTTCAGCGCGATGGCATACATAGTTGTTGCTTAACCCCTGATGGAGGCTAGACTGACACCGAAAGAGCTCAAAAGGTGGAGGCGCTGTGGAAAGCATTAAAGGATCTGAACTTAACGTTCCTGACGCAGTTTTTGCGTGGGTGCTGGATGGTCGTGGCGGTGCCCGGCCGCTGGAAGATGACGATGCGATCGACAGTGCGCATCCCTGCTGGCTACATCTGAACTACACCCACCCTGACAGCGCCGACTGGCTGGCTTCGACTCCGCTCTTGCCGAATAACGTGCGCGATGCGCTGGCGGGTGAAAGCCTGCGGCCCCGCGTGAGCCGAATGGGTGACGGTACGCTGATCACCCTGCGCTGCATTAACGGCAGCACGGATGAACGCCCGGATCAGCTGGTTGCGATGCGCGTCTATATGGATGATGGGCTGATTGTGTCCACCCGGCAGCGAAAAGTCCTCGCGCTGGATGATATCGTCAACGATTTGAAAGAGGGCACCGGGCCGGTCGACTGCGGCAGCTGGCTGGTGGACGTCTGTGACGCCCTTACGGATCATGCGAGCGAGTTTATTGAAGAACTGCACGACAAAATCATCGACCTGGAGGATAACCTCCTCGATCAGCAGATCCCGCCGCGCGGTTTTCTGGCCTTGTTGCGTAAGCAACTGATTGTAATGCGCCGCTATATGACGCCGCAGCGCGACGTTTATGCGCGCCTTGCCAGCGAAAGGCTCGCCTGGATGAATGACGATCAGCGCCGCAGAATGCAGGATATTGCCGACAGGCTGGGCCGCGGCCTGGATGAAATTGATTCCTGTATTGCCAGAACGGCGGTAATGGCGGACGAAATCGCGCAGGTGATGCAGGAGTCGCTGGCGAGAAGAACCTATACGATGTCCCTGATGGCGATGGTGTTTTTACCCAGCACCTTTCTTACCGGGCTGTTTGGCGTCAACCTTGGCGGCATTCCGGGGGGCGCTTATCATTACGGCTTTACCGCGTTTTGCGTGATGTTAGTTGTTTTGATTGGCGGTGTTGCATGGTGGTTGCATCGTAGTAAATGGCTGTAAATTTACGCTTTTTTCCGCTTTTACCGGGTTCGAAACGCGCTTTTAATTGAGCGAAGTCAATAAACATCACCCCCGTAAGGTGCAATATTACTCCCGCAGGTGAATGCAACGTCAAGCGATGGGCGTTGCGCTCCATATTGTCTTACTTCCTTTTTTTGAATTACTGCATAGCACAATTGATTCGTACGACGCCGACTTTAACAGTCGGCTTTTTTTTGCCTCCTGATTCTCAGCGTCTACCCTAAAAGGGACGACAGCAAATTCTGGAGGGAGTCATGAGCAACCTGAACGCTCTGCTACAGCAACAATCGCGTCAATCCGATCCGATCCCCACCGACCCGGTGCCAATGCCTGACCCCATCCCGCGTCCGCAGCCGATGCCCGACCCGCCGCCCGATGAAGAACCGATTAAATTGTCGCATCGAACCGTGAGATCTGCGAGGATACGCGCCATCTGACTGCAAAGATCACCACGAGAGACTATTGTGACCGCTTTTTCTACCCTGAATGTTCTGCCCGCCGCCCAACTCGATAACCTCAACGAGTTGGGATACCTCACGATGACGCCTGTTCAGGCGGCCGCCTTGCCCGCCATTCTCGAGGGTCGTGACGTGCGCGTTCAGGCGAAAACGGGCAGCGGGAAGACTGCGGCATTCGGCCTTGGCCTGCTGCAGCACATCGATGCGGCGCTTTTTCAGACCCAGTCTCTGGTGCTGTGCCCGACCCGCGAGCTGGCAGACCAGGTGGCGGGTGAACTGCGTCGTCTGGCGCGTTTCCTGCCCAACACCAAGATTTTGACCCTCTGTGGCGGACAGCCGTTCGGCGCGCAGCGTGATTCACTCCAGCATGCGCCGCACATCATCGTCGCCACGCCGGGTCGCCTGCTGGATCACCTGCAAAAAGGCACCGTCTCGCTGGATGCGCTACAAACGCTGGTGATGGATGAGGCCGATCGGATGCTGGATATGGGCTTCAGCGACGCGATTGACGAGGCGATCCGCTTCGCACCGGCCGATCGCCAGACGCTGCTGTTTTCTGCCACCTGGCCGGAGGCTATCGCCGCCATCAGCGGGCGCGTGCAAAAAAATCCGCTCACCATTGAAATCGACAGCGTTGATGCGCTGCCCGCCATCGAACAGCAGTTCTTCGAAACCTCACAGAAGGGGAAAATCCCGCTTCTGCAGAAACTGCTGAGCCAGCATCAGCCTGCCTCCTGCGTGGTGTTCTGTAATACGAAAAAAGACTGCCAGGCGGTCTGTGATGCCCTGAATGCCGCCGGGCAGAGCGCATTGTCGCTGCATGGGGATCTGGAACAGCGCGATCGCGACCAGACCCTGGTTCGTTTCGCGAACGGCAGCGCCCGCGTTCTGGTCGCCACCGACGTCGCTGCGCGCGGCCTGGATATCAAGTCCCTCGAGCTGGTGGTGAACTATGAGCTGGCGTGGGATCCGGAGGTGCATGTGCACCGTATTGGGCGTACCGCGCGTGCAGGCAACAGCGGCCTGGCTATCAGCTTCTGTGCACCGGAAGAGGCGCAGCGCGCTAATATTCTCTCCGAAATGCTGCAGATTAAGCTGAACTGGCAGAGTGCGCCGGGCAGCGTGAAGCTCGTGCCGCTTGAGGCCGAAATGGCGACGCTGTGTATTGATGGCGGCAAAAAAGCCAAGATGCGTCCGGGCGATGTGTTAGGGGCATTAACCGGAGACGTCGGTCTGGAGGGGGCGGATATCGGTAAGATTGCGGTCCATCCGGCGCATGTTTATGTGGCCGTTCGTCAGGCGGTTGCCCACAAGGCATGGAAGCAGCTGCAAAACGGGAAAATTAAGGGTAAAACCTGTCGCGTACGTCTGCTGAAGTAAGGCCTAAAGCGTCTCAGACGTTGTGTCTGAGACGCTAATTGCTTATTTCACTTCCAGCACGTTCAGACGCAGCTCGTCCAGCTGATTGTCATCCTCCTCAGGCTGCCAGCCTGCTGGCTGCGTCGGGATCTCTTCCCGGTCGAACGCCAGATCGCCGCCGTTCACCACTTCTGATTCGTGGTTGATGCCTTTAAAGTCGAACAGCTCCACGTCCGCGAGATGGGAAGGGACGACGTTCTGCATCGCGCTGAACATGGTTTCAATGCGGCCCGGATAACGCTTGTCCCAGTCGCGCAGCATGTCGCCAATCACCTGACGCTGCAGGTTCGGCTGAGAGCCGCACAGGTTGCATGGAATGATCGGGAACCCTTTCGCCTGCGAAAAACGCTCAATGTCTTTTTCACGGCAGTAGGCAAGCGGGCGGATCACGATGTGTTTACCGTCATCGCTCATCAGCTTGGGCGGCATGCCTTTCATCTTGCCGCCGTAGAACATATTCAGGAACAGCGTTTGCAGGATATCGTCGCGGTGATGGCCCAGCGCAATTTTGGTTGCGCCCAGCTCCGTCGCGGTACGATACAGAATGCCGCGGCGCAGACGAGAGCAGAGTGAACAGGTGGTTTTCCCTTCCGGGATTTTCTCTTTCACAATGCCGTAGGTATTTTCTTCGACGATTTTGTACTCAACGCCCAGCTTCTCGAGGTACTCCGGCAGGATGTGCTCCGGAAAGCCCGGCTGTTTCTGGTCAAGGTTGACCGCCACCAGGGAAAATTTCACCGGCGCGCTTTGCTGAAGATTGCGCAGGATCTCCAGCATGGTGTAGCTGTCTTTACCCCCTGACAGGCAAACCATGATGCGGTCGCCTTCTTCAATCATGTTGAAGTCTGCAATGGCTTCGCCCACGTTACGGCGCAGTCGCTTTTGCAGTTTGTTCAGGTTGTATTGCTCTTTTTTGTTAATCTCTTGATTCTCTTGCATTGAGTACTACCTTCGGAGCCAGCAGGGGCAAAAATTGTATGCCGCGTATGGTACGGATTCCGGCGGCGAATGCCAGCACGTTTTGCAGCGGGGTTATATCTGACGTTGCAACTCGCTCTCAGCCTGCGCTGTGGTTTCAAGACCTATAGCATCTTACTCGTACTGGTTTTCCATATTTGTTATATGACGGCAGGGAGCTTATATGCCATAAGAGCGTGAAAAGAACATCAAAAGGAATGACGTTATGTCGCTTTATGACCTCAAAACCGAAGCACTTGCATTACCAGAGACATGGCGCTCTCGTGTATTAGGCCGCATTGGAACAACGAATCTCAAGGTTTTACGAATGGATGAGCGCTCAGTGATTGAAGAGGTACATGAGTATGACGAGGGGTTACTGGTCATTGATGGACGTCTGGAGCTGAGCGTGAAGGGTAAAAAAATCTCTGTAACGGCTGGACAGCTTTATGTAGCCAAAGCTGGCACTCCCCATACTGTAGAAACAGGCAGTTTTGGCACGCTGGTTATCATAGATTTACCAGAAGCGTAAGTGGCTTGCGATGAAGTTACAGATTGTCAGGGTTGTTCGAGGTGCTTATCCAAACTTTGATTAGACTCAAGGTTATCAACCCCATAACAGCGGCAACAGTGGTTACTATAATATAAGATGTCATAAAATAATCTTTCCTGGTAAGTGTCTTCATTCGACTCATTTCATTTGCATTAGTTCCTGCAAAGTGCGAGGTGTGGAAGTTCTGGCCAGATGGAAGCATCCGCAGTCAGGGTTAATTATTCCTCTGACTCAGAGCCTAATGAAACAGGTTGCAAAACAAATGAACGCTATTTCTACATTGCTGCCAGAAGGGTTTCATGTAGGAATTAACTTCAGCGCTTCTCACATCGTAGCGTCCACCTTTGTGGAAGAGTGTCTCCACTACAAACACAGTTTTATTCAACTGGATCTCAACCTTGTCATTGAGGTAACCGAGCGCGAACCGCTCCACATCGATGAACATCTCGTCAGGGCGCTGAATGAACTGCATAACAACGGATTTGCCATTGCGCTGGATGATTTTGGCACGGGATATTCCGGTCTTTCCTATCTGCAAGAACTGCATATTGATTACATTAAAATCGACCAACGTTTTGTGGCCAGGGTTAACGCCAATGAGGACTCAACCCTGATCCTTGATTCGGTACTGGAATTAGCAAAAAAACTCTCAATTAGCATTGTGGCGGAAGGTGTTGAAACGCAAGAGCAACTTGATTATCTCATCCGTAATAACATCCGGTTTTTACAGGGATTCTTCTTCTACAGACCTCTTGCTTTCAAGGAACTGGTCAAAGTCCTTTTGTCGAAGCCTAAAGTTAAAGTGAAGGTGGAATGAGGTTTATCCAGCTATAAGTGTTTCTCCCGAAACATGACGAAGATAACGTATAATGCGTCTTCCAAACCGCTCAACAATCCAGTGACGCATTCAATGACTCTCAATCGCTTTTGTTACTCACTCCTGATATTCGCTGCAATCGGCAGCCTTTTATCATCAAATCCTGTTGTCGTGTGGTTTCTGCTGATCAATGTGCTGACAGTGGTGATATATGGTGCCGATAAAATGGCGGCGCGGAAGGGGATGAGAAGAGTTCCGGAAGCGACGTTGCTGGTATTTGGCGTGACCGGAGGCTGGCCTGGCGCCATTGTGGGCCAACAGCTCTTTCGCCATAAAACACAAAAGCAGCCTTTCAAAACCTACTTTTTCTTGAGCATTGTCGTCAGCATCGCCGTGATGGCGGCGGTTTACCATTTCTCTCCTGTTTCTTCGTTATGAGCGTATTGACATCAAGTTAACTTGAGCTTTTAAGATGTCAGCACCACGTTGATAAAGGAGTAACATCTTAAAATGAAAGACATTGATGTAGGTTTCACTCATGTCGCGTTTATGGTCAGGGACCTGGAAAAGAGTATTGCCTTCTATCGTCGCTATGCCGGTATGGAGGTCATTCATTTGCGTGAACCCGACATCCCTGATGCAAGAAAAGTAGCATGGCTTAGCGACCATACCCGTCCTTTTGCACTGGTTCTGGTACAGGCCGATACCGTGACCGACACGCCGCTGGGTCGCTTCGGGCATCTGGGTATTGCCTGCGCGACCCGAGAAGAAATTGACAGAAAAACCGCGATGGCCACCGCTGAAGGTGTGCTAAGGAAGGCGCCTGAGAATGTAGGCGATCCCGTCGGCTACTATGTCTTTTTTGCCGATCCCGATGGAAATACGTTAGAGCTGTCATTCGGACAGCGCGTCGGCCTGGAAGCGATCCGAATGGCCGGTCAGAATAAATAAAGCGAATATACGTTAGCAACAGGAGACAGACCCCATCGCGCATGCGTTAATTAACCCTCCATCACTGCCAATAGTAGTAGGACTATTCTTAAGTTGTTGCTGTTTTTTGCACAATCTGAATAATACGAGCAACACCACGGACGATGACATCCCATGAAAATAGTATCTATTATGTTGGCAGTGTTGGCGTTTTTTTCTGCACCTGTCTGGTCCGCTTTTCAGGAGCGGGAATATAATACCTGGTATATGAAAAATGCGGTGCTTTACGATATGACGCAGACCTCGGCAGGTTCTCCCGTCATGGTGAGCGTATTCCAGCCTGGGAGGAAATCCGCTAATTTGCTCGTGTCTTATATTACGGAAGGCCGCTGTGGTGAGAATAATCTACCGCTAAATGTCAATGGTAAAGTGCTGCCCGCCAAATATAATTGTGTCCAGATAGGGCAAAACAGAATTGAGCATTTTTCAGTGGTGGATGCGGAAAGCGTCAATGGCATGGTGATGCATCTGAAATCTGATTTCACTATTCTCCTGCAAAACGATATCAAAATTTGGTCGGCAAATATCAACACGCCAAAATATGGACTCGCGCCGAGATTCTAACTATGCAATGCCTGTCTCACGACAGGCATTTTTTGTTTAATAGAAATCATTTATAAAATAATAATATCATGCTGTTACTAATCAGGATGACGAGTAAGTGGCCCTGTTTTTTTACGTATTTAAATGGAGTGTATGCTAAACGGTACGAAACCACATAAATAATCCTTTTTGATATTGTGGATAAAGCTCATTACCAGACTTACGCTTGCTAGCGGCGTTTCAGTTGTTCAGCGCATCTTTATTGGTAAGGAGCAGAAAATGTCACAACGCAATAGTCTGGATTTACTGAGCCGTAAAGAAGGAATGTGTTTGTTAGAGCAAAGCATGGGTTTTGTCTGGCAGGCTGCACTCCGGGCGGTCGCGGTATTAGGCGTCGCAGATCGTCTGGTTGAAGGAAAAAAACCGTCAAGAAACTGGCGAAGGAGTTGAATGTCGACGTTAACTATCTTCATCGAATCATGCGCTTATTGTCCTCTCGTGGAGTTTTCAACGAATTATCTCAAGCTGAATACAGTCTTAGCCCTTCCGCACAATTCCTGTGTTCTGAGCATGAATTTTCCTTGCGTGCGGCGGTGCTCATGCTGACAGACCAAACATTCTGGCAGCCAGCGGCTAAAATGGATGAGATACTGCAAGGCAAACCTGTGTTTAATGAATTATTTGGCAAGCCTTTTTACGACTACTGGCAGCATGACGATAGGGGAGCTGACAGCAACATTTTTCATGCCGGTATGGCCTCTATGTCATCCGTAGAGAATGAAGTCATTGCAGATAGCTATTCGTTCCCTCAAAACGCTGTCGTTGCCGATATCGCCGGTGGGCTGGGTAATTTATTGCTGGCCGTTTTACGGCGAAATCCGACCTTAACAGGGATCCTTTTCGATCAAAAAGACGTGCTTGAGCGGAATCGACTACACCTGTTAAATGATAATCGTCGATGGGAGACCGTTGAGGGCAGCTTTTTTGAAGCCTGTCCTGTAGCAGACATTTACCTGCTTAAGTATATTTTGATGGACTGGCCTGATGAGAAGTCCATTCAGATACTTCAATGCTGCAGAAATGTAATGAAAGAAAATTCCCGGCTATTAATTTTTGAGCCGCTTATTAAAAAAGAAAACAATGAACAGGGTCGATTTGAAATTGACCTTCTTCTGTTAACAAGCTTTGATGGAGGACGGGCACGAACAGAGTCTGAGTATCAGGCCTTGTTTGAACAGACCAACCTGAAGTTGAACAAAATAATAGACACCCGTTCGTATCTGTCGATTCTGGAAGTCGTACCTGCCTGAACTGTTTAAATAATATTCACAGAGCGTGTGTCCGGCATTCCGTTTTACCGTATTCCTGCTACGCTTGTTTGTTGTACCAGGAGCATGAATATGAAAAACAAAGATGAACAAACAGGATTAGTGGGGCTGGCGATTGGGGCCGCCGTTATTGGGCTGGTTTCAGCGCAGAAACCCATTGACCGCAACAGTATTGTTGATGAGCTGGTCAGGCTCGGCAGGCAAAAGGGCGACGGTGTAGAAGACGAGGTTTTCGTGAAAGCCGCCGAGCTGGTAAGAAAAGGGGTATAGGCCATGGCTGAGGTTCGTAAAGCGAAATGCCATTGCGGCGCGGTGACGTTTACCGTTGAGCTTACGGATGACCTGAACACCGCGCGACGCTGCAGCTGTTCCTTTTGTCGCATGCGGGGCGCGGTCGTCGTTTCTGCGCCGTTATCAGGAATTACCGTCACCAAAGGTCAGGATAAACTCACCGAGTACCGCTTCAATAAGGGAACGGCACGGCATTTCTTCTGCTCGGTGTGTGGGATTTATACGTTCCATCAGCGGCGTTCTAACCCAGACGAATACGGCGTGAATGTCGCCTGTCTTGAAAACGTTTCACCTTTTGATTTTCATGAGGTGAAGGTGATGGACGGCGTAAATCATCCCTCAGATGGGGAAAGTGGGGTATTTGGCTATCTCTCATTTCGCGAGAAAGGGGAAGAGCAGGGATGATTGCCGTCTGGCCGCTTTTTAATCAGTATAGTTAACTGCCATCCAGATGGTTTAAGAGCGCGCCGAGATGCCCGACAATATCACCAAAATCAAAAATTAACGCCATCCACAGAATAGCTAAAAGGGTAAGTACTGCAAGGGATACACGACTAAACAACGCTGTTATCCTTAGTGACGAAAGGGCTATCACCGAAGTTTAACCAGCTTTCTTTCAACTTACCCTCAACCAACCGCTTTCTGAAGCTGTCTTTTGTGACGAGTTTCAAAAAAAACGAGCCCGCATCATGATGCGGGCTCTGACAATCAGAACTGGTAAACCAGGCCCAGTGCCACGACATCATCCGTACCGATGCCGTTGTTTTTGTAGAAGCTGTCATCTTCATCCAGCAGGTTGATTTTGTAATCAACGTAGGTGGACATGTTTTTGTTGAAGTAGTAGGTCGCGCCAACGTCAGCGTATTTAACCAGATCCTGGTCGCCCTGACCGTTGCCGAGGTCCTTACCTTTAGACTGCAGGTAGGAGAGGGTCGGACGCAGGCCGAAGTCGAACTGGTACTGTGCGGTCACTTCGAAGTTTTGGGTTTTGTTTGCCACGGCGTCGGTGTTATCACCGTACGGCGTCATATTGCGTGTTTCAGAATACATTGCCGCCAGATAGATGTTATTGGCGTCATATTTCAGACCCGCCGTCCATGCATCCGCTTTGTCACCGCCCGCAGTGGTGTTCATCACCTGCTCGTTGGTACGGTCAGAAGTGGTATAGGCTGCACCCGCAGTAATCCCAATGCCGAAGTCATAGGTTGTGGAGATACCGAAGCCATCACCGTTCTCGTGACGCGTATCGCGACCGTTGTTGGTGCCTTCCTGATTGTTGCTGGCGTCTTCATTCTTGCCCTGGTACTGCAGCGCAAAGTTCAGACCCTGCACCAGGCCATAGAAGTCGGTGTTACGGTAGGTGGCTACGCCGTTTGCGCGGCCGGTCATGAAGTTGTCGGCTTTGGTGTAGGAGTCACCGCCGAACTCAGGCAGCATATCGGTCCAGCCTTCCACGTCGTACAGTACGCCGTAGTTACGACCGTAATCGAAAGAGCCGTAATCGCCCACTTTCACACCGGCGAAGGCCAGACGCGTCCAGGACTGGTTATCCGATCCTTCGGTATTATTGGCCTGAATGTTGTATTCCCACTGCGCATAGCCGGTCATCATGTCGTTGATCTGGGTTTCGCCTTTGAAGCCCAGACGCATGTAGGTTTGATCCCCGTCAGCGCCTTTGTCGTCGGAGAAATAGTGCAGACCATCTACTTTCCCGTACAGATCCAATTTGTTGCCGTCTTTATTATAAATCTCTGCTGCATGCGTTGCGCCAGCCATTAACAGAGCCGGAATCATCAGGGCCAGTACTTTTCTTTGCATTGTGATATTCCTTTGCAGTTGTTTTTATTTAATTACCTGTTGAACTTTCAGAATGAGAAAGTTGTCCCATGCTAAATCACTCCCGTGTAAGAGTAATAAAATAGAATTGTTACGAACTAAGTAAAATCTAAACCGAATAAATCAGTGGAAATGATCATTGGTTTTATGAATGATTTAAAGTGAAGTATATTAAATTGAAATTATTAATCAGCCGTTAATTAAGGTGGTCTTGACGGCGTTATATGCCTTTAAGATGATTCATCCATAATTAACGTGAATGCTATTAAGGAAACTAAATAGATTTTCATTGATTATTTGGATTTGCCCGGTGTGAATACGCCGGGCTTTTTTTATGGCAAAAAAATGCCCGGACAAGCCGGGCAGAGGCACTAGTCGCTGGTCGGTTTTTCGGCTTTACCCGCCATTTGCGCCAGGAAGTCATAGCGCTTTTGCAGGTCCGCAGCGGCATCTTTCCACAGCTGTTCAGCCACTTCCGGCTGCTGCGCGTTAAGACGACGGAACCGTTGTTCCTGCATTAACGTCTCGGACAGGGCATCTGACGGTGGACGAGAGTCCAGCGCCAGCGGTAACTTACCTTCGTCCGCACGGCGCGGGTCGAACCGGTACAGCGGCCAGAAGCCGGTCGCGGTCAGCTGTCGCATCTGATCGTGGCTGAGCGCCAGGTCGTAGCCATGCTCCTCGCAAGGGCTGTAGGCAATAATCAGCGACGGACCCGGGTACGCTTCCGCTTCCTGAATCGCTTTTACCGTCTGGTTAAGCTGGGCACCCAGCGAGATTTGCGCGACGTAAACGTGGCCGTACATCATCATGCTCACGCCGAGATCTTTGCGCGCCTTGCGTTTACCGTGTTCACCGAATTTTGTTACGGCGCCTAGCGGTGTGGCTTTCGAAGCCTGACCGCCGGTATTGGAATAACACTGCGTATCCAGAACCAGAATGTTGACGTTTTCGGTCAGGCTCAACACGTGATCCAGCCCGCCAAAGCCGATATCGTAAGCCCAGCCGTCGCCGCCAATTAGCCAGATCGATTTTTCGACCAGGGCGTCAGCGTCGGTCAGCAGCTGTTCGGCTCCCGCTACGCCCTGAAGCGCACGGCGCAGCTCAGCAACCTGCTCACGACGCACTTCCGGCGTCGCGTCCGCGTGAAGCGCGTCATTGAGCTCGGCGGGGATTTGTCCGGCGAACTGCTCCAGCAGGCGCATCACGCGCGCGCGGTGCTGGTCAACGGTCAGGCGGAAGCCCAGACCAAACTCGGCGTTGTCCTCAAACAGCGAGTTTGCCCAGGCCGGTCCGCGACCATGCTCATCAGTGGTGTACGGCGTGGAAGGCAAATTGCCGCCATAGATAGACGAACAGCCGGTTGCGTTGGCAATCAACATCCGGTCACCGTACAGCTGGGTAAGCAGCTTGATATACGGCGTTTCACCGCAGCCGGAGCAGGCGCCTGAGTACTCAAACAGCGGTGTGATCAGCTGTGATGTGCGGATATCAATACGTTCCAGCTTGCTGCGGTCGATTTCCGGCAGATTCAGGAAGAAGTCGTAATTGACCTTTTCCTCTTCGACGTGCTCCAGGCGCGACATCATATTGATGGCTTTAATTTCCGGATTCTGCCTGTCCTTCGCCGGGCAAACCTCAACGCACAGGTTACAGCCGGTGCAATCTTCCGGCGCGACCTGGAGAACGTATTTCTGTCCGCGCATATCGCGGGATTTCACGTCCAGGGAGTGCAGGCTGGCCGGCGCGGTTTCCATCTCTTCCGGTGATACCACTTTGGCGCGAATGGCCGAGTGCGGGCAGGCCGCGACGCAGTGGTTACACTGGGTGCACAGCTCCTCTTTCCAGATGGGAATTTCTTCGGCGATGTTGCGTTTTTCCCAACGGGTGGTGCCCATCGGCCACGTTCCATCCGGCGGCAGCGCCGAGACGGGCAGGGCGTCACCCAGACCGGCCAGCATCGCCGCCGTAACGGTTTTCACGAAGTCAGGCGCCGCGTCGGACACCACCGGAGGGCGATTCGGGCTGGCGGCATTGACCGGCTGCAGCGGCACCTCAAACAGGGATTCGCGGGCCAGCGCCAGCGCCTGCCAGTTCCTCTCGACCAGCTCCTGGCCCTTGCTGCTGTAGCTTTTGGCAATTGCGCCCTGCAGTTCCGCGAGCGCGCTATCGCCCGGCAGGATATTCGTCAGATGGAAGAAGGCCATCTGCATCACGGTATTAATACGCGCAGCAAGGCCGCATTCGCGGGCAATTTTGGCGGCGTTGACTACATAAAACCGGGCTTTTTTCTGGTTCAGCACCGCCTGCACTTCCTGCGGCAGGCGCGACCAGACCTCATCCGCGCCGTACGGCGTGTTCAGAAGGAAAATACCGCCGGGCTTCAGGCGCTCGGCCATCTGGTATTTATCGATGAACTGCAGCTGGTGACAGCCAACAAAATCAGCCTGAGAAATAAGATACGCCGAGCGGATGGGCTGTTCGCTCACGCGCAGGTGCGAAACGGTCAGGCCGCCAGCTTTCTTGGAGTCATAAACGAAGTACCCCTGGGCGTACCACGGCGTGGAGTTACCGATGATTTTGATGTTGTTTTTGGTCGCGGAGACGCTGCCGTCGCTGCCCAGGCCATAGAACAGCGCCTCAAGCCTGGCGGTTGAGGGCAGGGTGTTTTCCGGCAACGGCAGGGACAGGTTGGTCACATCGTCATAAATGCCGACGGTAAAGCGCGGCTTCGGCTTCGCTTCGCTGAGCTCGTTAAATACCGCCAGCACGCAGTCCGGGCCAAACTCTTTGGAGGACAAACCGTAGCGCCCCCCGACGGTGCGCGGCAGCGTTTCGCGTTCGCCATTGTTAAAGGCTTCGGCCAGGGCGGTCATCACGTCCAGATAAAGCGGTTCCGCCTGCGCGCCGGGCTCTTTGGTACGATCGAGCACCGCCACCGCGCGCGCGCTTTCAGGCAGAACGGAAAGCAGATGTTTAGCCGAGAACGGACGATAGAGGCGCACCTTAAGCACGCCCACCTTTTCGCCGCGCGTCAGCAGCTCGTCAACCACTTCTTCGCAGGTCCCAATGGCTGACCCCATCAGCACAATCACACGCTCCGCCTGCGGATGTCCGTAGTATTCAAACGGTTTGTATTCACGACCGGTTGCGGCGGCAAAGTCATTCATCGCCTGTTCAAGCCGATCGTAAACGGCGTTGTACCACGGGTTCGTGGCCTCGCGGGACTGGAAATAGGTATCCGGATTGGCCGACGTTCCGCGAATCACCGGATGTTCTGGGTTCAGGGCCCGGGCGCGATGCGCGTCGATTTCCGCCTGCGGGAGCAGGTTCAGGATAGTCTCGTCGGCCAGCGGGACGATTTTGTTGATCTCATGAGAGGTGCGGAAACCATCAAAGAAGTGAATAAACGGCACGCGGCTTTTGAGCGTGGCGATATGCGAAATTAAGGCAAAGTCCTGGGCTTCCTGAACGCTGCTGGCGCACAGCATCGCGCAGCCGGTCTGGCGCACGGCCATCACGTCAGAGTGATCGCCAAAGATGGAGAGCGCGTGGGTAGCAACGGTGCGCGCCGCGACGTGCAGAACGAAGGGGGTCAGTTGCCCGGCGAGCTTGTACAGCGTCGGGATCATTAACAACAATCCCTGTGAGGAGGTGAACGACGTGGAAAGCGCACCGGTCTGTAGCGCGCCGTGGACCGTGGCGATCGCGCCGGCCTCGGACTGCATTTCAACCACTCTCGGGACATCGCCCCAGACGTTTTTTAACCCGTTACCCGCCCAGGCATCCGCCTGCTCAGCCATGGTCGAACTTGGCGTAATCGGGTAGATGGCGATAACTTCACTGGTGCGGAAGGCGACTGAGGCAACTGCACCATTACCGTCAATAGTTTGCATAGGACAACACCCTTACATTGCGCAAAAAATAGGGGTCTGTATTACGGCGACAAACCCTGAATATTATCTGTGTATTCTAGCAAACGGGGGATTTTACGATTTTCGCTTTTGTGTCCTGGGTATTCCCACCATCAATGTGTAGATCAAATTTTTGGCGAAAAAATTGCGAGAAATTGTTTCTGGAGCGCATAAATACGCACTTCCACTCTCGACGGCACGGGATGTGATGCCTATTATGCATAGGTTTCGCATTATTTATGGGGGAGAGAGCATGCGCTCAGCATTTTGGGTAGGGTGTGCCGCACTATTGTTGTCGGCATGTAGCAGTGAACCAGTCCAGCAGGCTACGGCCGCTCACGTCGCGCCCGGAATGAAGGCGGCGATGTCCAGTTCAGGTCAGGCCAATTGCGCAATGATTGGCGGTTCGCTGTCCGTCGCCCGACAGCTTGACGGTTCTGCTATTGGGATGTGCGCCTTGCCAAACGGCAAACGCTGCAGTGAGCAGTCGCTTGCCGTGGGAAGCTGCGGTAACTACTGATTATTCTGCACGCTTAAACATCAGCGTTTTATCGGCTGTCGCCAGCGTCAACTGGTCTTCAGTCAGGTCGACCTGCGCCCCTTTGCGCAGCATGTCGCCGATGGCCTGATCCAGCTCATTCAGCTGCGGTTCCGTGCAGAGCTTGCGCGTCATGGCCAGCGTTTTCACCTTAAGCTCGCCTTCGGACAATTTCCCCTGTCCGTTAAAGCGGTTACACATCTGGCCAGAAACGCTGATGTTGTCCACCAGGCTGATATCAGGCAGCGCGTTAAAACTGATTTCAGGTTGCGTTGTCGCGCTCTTCACCGCCTTACCGTTCACATTTTCCAGCACAAAGCGGTGGCTCTTAAGTTGCTCCGGCTGTACGGAGGCTTTACCCGGATTAACGCAGCCGGTAAGGACAAGACTAATAACGCTTAACGCGATGAGCTTTTTCATTTTTCTTCTCAAACTATAAATACTGTGAATCTTTTTCCAGTGTAACGATACTCTGCCGGGCGTTAATGGGGTTTATCTGAAAGTGCGAGGATGTACCGGGCAACGCAGCGGTTGCCCGGAATAACCTCAATGCGATTTAAACCCTGCCGCCGTCATCAGCATACGGAAGAGCATGCTGACCGCAGCCAGCGCCAGCACGCTGCCGCCCCAGATAATGGCCAGCCACAGTAATCTTTTCCAGACCGGTTGTTGCATCAGTGATAACCCTCCCCATGCTGAACTTTGCCGCGAAATACGTAGTAGCTCCAGAAGGTGTAGACCAAAATAACGGGAACGATCAACAGCGCGCCCACCAGCATAAAGCCCTGGCTTTGCGTCGGTGCGGCGGCCTGCCACAGGGTGATCGACGGCGGAATAATATGCGGCCAGATGCTGATCCCAAGCCCGCTAAAGCCGAGGAAGATCAGCCCCAGCGTCAGGATAAACGGTCGGCTATGGCTGTCGGGATTATTCAGGCAGCGCCACTGATACAGGCTAAACATCACCACCAGCGCCGGGACCGGCAGCAGATAAAACAGGTTTGGCAGCGTAAACCAGCGCGCAGCGATGGCCGGTTGCGCCAGCGGCGTCCAGAGGCTGATCGCCGCAATAAACGCCAGCAGCATGATTAATAGCGTTTTAGATACCTCACGCATCCGCTGCTGCAGCGCGTTTTCGCTTTTCATCACCAGCCAGGTAGCGCCTAACAGCGCATAGGCCACCACCAGACCCGCGCCGCAAAACAGGTTAAACGCGGTAAACCAGTCAAAGGGGCCGCCGGTGTAGGCCCGGCCGGTGACGGAAAAGCCGTTAATGACGGCACCTACCGTCACGCCCTGGGTAAACGTCGCCAGAATCGAACCGCCAATAAAGGCCTTATCCCAGAACGGGCGATGCGCAGGCGTGGCCTTAAAGCGAAACTCAAACGCCACGCCGCGGAAAATAAGTCCGATCAGCATTAATGTGAGCGGAATGGTCAGGGCATCAACGATCACCGCATAGGCCAGCGGGAATGCGCCGAACAGGGCGGCACCGCCCAGCACCAGCCAGGTTTCATTTCCGTCCCAGACAGGCGCGACGCTGTTGACCATCACGTCGCGATCGTCGGCGTTCTGCGTGGCCGGGAACAGAATGCCGATCCCCAGATCAAAACCGTCCATGACGATATACATCAGCGTGGCAAACACGATAATGACGAACCAGATAATGGAAAGATCGATACCCATTATGGCTGCTCCTTATGTTCAGCTGTAACGGCAGAAAGCGGGCGCGCAGGACGTCCGTCGGACTCGGTGGCGAAAGACTCATGCGGCTGCGGGCCTTTTCGGATGAGGCGCACCATATAGCTGTAACCCACGCCGAATACCGAGGTGTAGACGACGAAGAAGGCCAGCAGGCTTACGCTCATGTGCAGGTCACCGTGGGCGGAAACCGCATCTTTCGTTCGCTGAAGCCCATACACTACCCACGGCTGGCGGCCCACTTCGGTGGTGATCCACCCGGCCAGAATGGCAATCAGCCCGGATGGCCCCATCAACAGCGCAAACCACAGGAAAGGGCGCGACGAATACACGCGTTTTTTGTAGCGCAGCCAGAGTGCCGCCACCCCAAGCAGCAGCATCAGCATGCCCAGGCCCGCCATAATGCGGAACGACCAGAAGACGATGGTGGAATTCGGACGGTCTTCCTTCGGAAACTCTTTCAGCGCCGGAACCTGTTTATCCAGGCTGTGCGTCAGAATAAGGCTGCCGAGGGCGGGGATCGCCAGCCCAAAGCGGGTGCGCTCCTGCTCCATATCCGGCCAGCCAAACAGCAGCAGCGGGGTAGGTTCACCCGGCGGATTTTCCCAGTGGCCTTCAATGGCGGCAATCTTGGCGGGCTGGTGCTTTAAGGTGTTCAACCCGTGCATATCGCCAACCAGGGCCTGAATGGGGGCGACAATCAGCGTCATCCACAGCGCCATCGAAAACATCGCCCGGATGGCGGGGGTATTATTCCCGCGCAGCAGATGCCATGCCGCGGATGCGCCCACAAACAGGGCGCTGCTCAGGAAGGCGGCAATCGACATATGCAGCAGGCGGTAAGGGAAGGAGGGGTTAAACACCACGGCAAACCAGTCCACCGGGACGACCTGACCGTTGACGATCTCATAGCCCTGCGGGGTCTGCATCCAGCTGTTCGAAGAGAGGATCCAGAAGGTGGAGATAATGGTGCCCAGCGCCACCATGCAGGTTGAGAAAAAGTGCAGACCCGGCCCGACCTTGTTCCAGCCGAACAGCATCACGCCGAGGAACCCGGCTTCGAGGAAGAAGGCGGTAAGCACTTCATAGGTCAGCAGCGGGCCGGTAATACTGCCCGCAAACTGCGAAAAGCCGCTCCAGTTGGTGCCAAACTGGTAGGCCATCACTAGCCCGGAGACCACGCCCATGCCAAAGTTGACGGCGAAAATCTTCGACCAGAAATGGTACAGCGAACGCCAGACCGGATTTTTTGTTTTCAGCCACAGCCCTTCGAGCACGGCAAGATAGCTTGCCAGGCCGATGGTGATGGCCGGGAAAATAATGTGAAAGGATACGGTAAAGGCAAACTGTATCCGCGCAAGGTGAAAAGCATCCAAACCAAACATGCAAAACTCCGCGATGTAATTATGTCGATGCCATTCTATGCCGCGCCAGGACTGGGTTGCAGAAACAGACCCGGCCTATTTACCTATAACAGTTTGCCCACCGTACAGCCTCTTCACCATAATCCCCCCAAAACCCTTCCCCAAAACTGATTGTTTATTGAGCGGAAATAAACGTCCATTCATCCTCGCGTTCTATCCTAAAATTTAACTTCAGGATATCCGATAAGCGCTGCGTGGTGACCATGGCCAGCAATAGCGCATTAATTGCTCAAGGTGATTCATGCTTTTTGGCATGCTCGAAAATACCAACGGCATCGCGGCGTTCTTTGGTGCTGTAGTCACTGCCGTACAGCAAAAAACAAACTATACAGCAGTTCAGTATCGTTATGAGCAATATAACATCGGCGGACACTGGTACACGGCATGGGTGGCGTAATGACGAAGTAATCAGGTATGTTTAAAAAATATGACCCATTAGATATGTGGGGTAAATATAACCCGGTGAAGGTGGCTAAATTCTCGGTGGAGGAGTTCGAGTTATATTACATTGCAAAATCACCAGGGATGAATATTGTTTTTCTGAAACATGATAATGGGAATGATTGGTATCTGTGGCTAAAAGCACTTTCTCCTGAAACGCTAAAAATTTCCTTTTACCCGGGCTGGAAAGAAATTGTTCATTTTTTTATGATGCTAGCGCAATTTTCCCGATTAATCAGATTGTCGTTGAAATCGAAACCGAGAATGTACTTGATGAGTTTACCGTCGCTGGCGAAAAAGCATTAGGTGGTGCATTTCTTTTTGATGGAGGGTATCGCCGCCCCTGTGGATTACGTGGATGAAGCTCAGCGCAAAAACAAGAGTTACTTGTCTCAGGCGAATAACATGATTACAACACTTCAGGATGCTGTTGATCTGGATATGGCAACTGGAGAGGAGGCAAGCATTACTGCTTGAGTGGAAAAAACACCGTGTCTGGTTGAGTCGTGTTGATGCCGGTAAGGCTCCTGATATTAACTGGCCTCAGTCACCTTGATGTTATTGGATATATTACGATTCAGTATGTTATAATCATACCCATTGAATATCATAGGGTAGGTTTGAGCATGTCATCAAAGAAAGCAAGGGTAGCTTTAGTTTCATTTTTATTATCTTCATACCGATTTTTTAAGCGAAGTGGTCATTCTTTTGACAGAATCGGTCTTGATGAAAAAGTAGAGAGTATAGTCATTTTTTCTACAACTGCCCTTGGGGACTTCATGTTCAATACACCAGCGATTTTATCTCTGAAATCAAGGTTTCCCTCTGCTCGAATAACATTAGTTTCAAGCCACAAGAACAGAAACTTGGTTGAGTGTTCTCCTTGGTTTGAACGAGTAATTTTTTGGGACCAAAAAGTTAAAACAGCCTCAAAGATTGTGCGATTGTTAAAGACGGATACTCCAGATATTGCCGTTATTCTTCATTCGAAAAGCCCCTACGATGTACTTATTGCAACTCTGTCAGGTGCGAAATACATATTTAAAGATGCATATAACGAAAGTGATCTTGCAATGAGGCGTTTTGTAACTTCATTGTCCGGGGTTGAGTTTAACGGGCATTTAATTGAAAGAAAAATGTCCTTAATCAAACCAATGGGCTGTGATGTGGAAAATATAGAAATGGAAATACCTTTTTCATTCGAAGCAAAAAGCAAAAAGAACGCCATCATTATTGGGTTCCAGCTTGGAGCATCTGATATCCAAAGACAGTGGCCCGTTCTTAGATTCAATGAACTTGCAAAGTTATTAATCAACTCTGGACATAATGTTGAAATTGTATTGATTGGTTCTCCAAATGAAGTGGAGATTTCCAAAAAATTTATGGAGGGTATGACGGAAGCTGAAAGGCAGTCTATTAATGATTATGTCGGAAAGGTTTCTTTGAAGGAGCTTGTTGAAACCATTTCCGGTTTTGACTTGCTAGTGACAGGTGATACGGGGCCATTGCATCTTGCCGTAGCGCTAAAAGTTAAAACAATAAGTTTGTTTGTGACAGCGAACCCTGCGTACACCGGCCCTCTTCAAGATCCTCATCTGCATAAGATTATACGTGTTAACAACAATGATGACCTCATGACTTCCGCCCAGCCCATGAGTATAATCGGCGCCAGTGAAGTCATGGCAGCAATCAGTGAAGCTATTGACGAGTGGTGACTTTGTGAATGTATATGCAGCGCTAATTATATCTTAGTGTTTTTTACATGCCATTCGTTCTCTGGCAGTAAAAAATAAACACAAGCAACTTAAAATAGAATTGTTCATCGGCCCTATGTTTGCAATGCTCGTTTCTGTGTATTGCTATCATGAGCCGTCAATTTAGACCCTCTACCAGAAAACGTGGTATTGGGCCTTGGCCTGAGGTTTTTGCATTTCTGCTCTCCCGTTTGCCATTCTTATCATATTCATCAACGTAGTGAGGGGATTTAAAAAAGACAATTCCTGCTAATAATGATCATTTCAAATATCGTAACAACCAAACACCCCGGATGATTACCGGGGAATATCCTCTCCCAAAACGATTTTTATCTGCTTGATTTAAAGAACTTTATCTTTAGCCGTTTTGCAACCAGATAATGTGAGTGTTGTTTATCTTACTGATTTAAATGGATAATTTTGAAATCTTTTTATCTCCATCCGTGCAAGGTGAAAAGCATCCAAACCAAACATGCAAAACTCCGCGATGTAATTATGTCGATGCCATTCTAAGCCTCGCCAGGACTGGGTTGCAGAAACAGACCCGGCCTATTTACCTATAACAGTTTGCCAGGGTAATCCTTATAGATGTGCTTAAAGTCCACTTTCCGCTGATGACTTTGCTCGAGTAATTGCTCCGGCATTAAATATGGGGTGCTCGTAGCGATCGGTTACGTCACTCACGCGGTAAATTTTCCATTTTCCATCTTCACGACGCATATAGACTTCAAGATTAAGAAACCCGCCGTCCTCAATGCCAATCCGGACAGGAAGAACTTCGCCATTCATGAATTGATGCGGTACACCAACCTTAAGCCCCTTCACCCAGGATGGATCATAGTCCTGAACGTAAGCGAAATAATCTGATCCCACGATTTCCTGTTCAGGAATAGACTCTATCTCGTTAAGTCGGGACAGTGTATCAGCCGCAACAAACTCACTAAGCTGAGGATATTCACCATCACTTTCTGCAAAAAACGTCAGATATGTTGAATAAAATTTTTCCGCCCGTTCGGCAGCATTCTGCTGAGGTACACACGTACAAGCTGATAATAATAACGGCAAACTAATTATTATCCTCCTCATCATCGACTCATCCTGTAAATCTTATAGGCTGGTTGCGCGTGGCGGTAACCCGGCCCGGGATACATGCTGAGCTGGGTAAAATCTGAGATCCAGCGAGTGCCGTCGAACATTGTCATATGGCCGCTTGAATTTCCCCCGGGATAGGGCTGAATTACAGCGACATCTCCGCTAAGTAACGTCGAACCGGGAGGAACCTCTCTAAAACCAGCTCGCAAAAGTTTTGGTCCATAATCCTTCGCGTCATGTGTACGTTCAAGCGTAATGCCGCCAGCGATTATGGCACGACGTGTAAACTTCGCGCATTCGTTATGGGAATGTCCGAGCGCATGCGAGCGGAGGTAAGAAACAGCCGCGTCTTTATTCCAACTCATTCATAGTTCCTTTATGTAAAGTAAGATCGAAATGCTTGCGTAAGCAACACAAGTAGAAGAGTGTTCATTAGCCTGTTGTTAATACTCTGTGGTTCGACAGATGAGTAGGCAAAAAATGTTATTGATTGTATTGATATTTCATTGGGTTATGTAAGCATGGCTGGGATTGTTAATATCAATGTTTAAATCTTGAATGAGCTTCAGAGAATAAAAACACTCTTTTTATGAATTTTCCGCATAAAACCGCTTGCTTTGTCGTCAACGCCGTGCGTTAATGGTCTTCTGGTTTTGAGTCCAAATAAATATCTGACGTAGTTTTATAAAGCAGTTCTCATCACGTTGTGCCTCTCCGCAGCCTCTCTTGGGTCTTTATCTACTTTCCGATTCGTTTTGTTTAAAACCATTATTGCCCAATCGGCCCATTAGTAATTTACGTTTTACGTGTCAGGAGAATCCTATGACTTCTTATATCCATTTTCGCTGCCCATGCTGTCATGGCTCGCAGTACCGTACCTCAGTCTTTGATGTGTCTGAGAAAAACCCACTCGGCGCAAAATGCATCTTTTGCAAATCGTCGATGATTACGCTCGATCACCTTGCCGCCGCGCGCCAGGCGCAAAGCCACGTTACCGAGTACCGTAAGTAATTCATCTTCCAGACTATAACAGTTAGCTAAATCTTCTCTTTTTCTCCTGCTGATATACACTGTCGGCAATAAGGAGAATCTGATGAAAAAATACCAGCGTCTGGCGCAACAAATTATCTCGCAGATTGAGCTTGGCGTATGGCTGCCGGGCGATAAGCTGCCTTCGCTGCGAGAGCAGGTGGCGAGCAGCGGCATGAGTTTTATGACCGTTGGCCACGCGTATCAGATGCTGGAAAGCCAGGGGCGCATTGTCGCCAGACCGCAGTCGGGCTATTACGTTGCCTCGCGCCCGACCGCACAACAGCCTGCGCCACCCGCTCAGGTGATGCGTGACGAAGCGGTGGATATTAACACCTACATCTTCGACGTCTTACAGGCCAGCCGCGACCCGTCCGTTGTTCCTTTTGCCTCCGCGTTTCCCGATCCGCGGCTTTTCCCGCTGCAGCAGCTCAACCGCTCGCTGGCGAACGTCAGCAAAACCGCGACGGCGATGAGCGTAATTGAGAACCTGCCGCCGGGTAACGTCGATCTTCGCCACGCCATTGCCCGCCGCTACGCGCAGCAGGGGATGAACATCTCTCCGGAAGAGATCGTGATCACCGCAGGCGCGCTCGAAGCGCTCAATCTCAGCCTGCAGGCGGTCACCGAGCCGGGCGACTGGGTGATCGTCGAAAACCCCTGTTTCTACGGCGCGCTGCAGGCGCTGGAGCGCCTCAAGCTCAAAGCCTTATCGATTGCGACGGATGTTCGCGAGGGGATTGACCTGAATGCCCTCGAACAGGCGCTCAATGACTATCCGGTTAAAGCCTGCTGGATCATGACCAACAGCCAGAACCCGCTCGGCTTCACGCTAAGCGCGGAGAAAAAAGCGCGGCTCGTCGCGCTATTAACGCAGCACAATGTCCCCCTGATTGAAGATGACGTCTACAGCGAGCTATATTTTGGCCGCGAAAAGCCGCTCCCGGCGAAAGCCTGGGATCGTCAGGACATGACGCTGCACTGCTCGTCCTTTTCAAAATGTCTGGTGGCCGGTTTTCGCATCGGCTGGGTGGCGGCAGGAAAACACGCGCGACGGATCCAGCAGCTGCAGCTGATGAGCACGCTCTCCACCAGCTCTCCCGTGCAGCTGGCGCTGGTGGATTACCTGGCGACCAAACGCTACGACGCCCACCTGCGCCGCCTGCGGCGCACGCTGGCCGAGCGAAAGCAGCAGGCCTGGCAGTCACTTCTGCGCCATATGCCTGCCGGGGTCAAAATCCACCATAACGACAGCGGCTACTTTTTATGGCTGGAGCTTCCGGCGCAGCTCGACGCGGGGCTGCTGAGCGAAAAATCCTTAACGCACCACATCAGCATCGCCCCCGGGAAGATGTTTTCCACATCTGACGCGTGGACGCCGTTCTTTCGTTTTAATACCTCATGGGCCTGGGGAGAGCGAGAAGAGCAGGCGGTTATTCAGTTAGGGAAATTAATTAGCACGATGCTGGAATAATCTTTTCTGCGTTATTTAAATAATCAATTCTTATCCTGATCACGGCGCTGCGATTATTTCGCGGCGCCCTGTCATAGGAAATCTGCATACCGTCTCTCGCGGCTAACTCCTTGTCTATAATCCAGTTAACGGGGAATGCGCCCTCGGTCACACCTTGATGAAATTTCCTGAAGCCGTACGGTGCGGCGCATTTGCGCGGTCTACGTTTAATAAGGGAGATATTTTTACGGCACGGCTGCCGCTAAATTTCATTGCGACAGGAGTACTCTTATGAGCAAAAAATTTGCCCGCAGCAGCCTGTGCGCGCTCGGCATGACAATCATGACAGCGCACGCCGCAGAACCCCCCAAGGCCATTGGCGACGGGGAAGGTCGGCTGGATATTATCGCCTGGCCAGGATACATCGAACGCGGACAGACGGATAAAAACTATGACTGGGTCACCCAGTTTGAAAAAGAGACCGGGTGTGCGGTCA
The DNA here is from genome assembly GCF_021892025.1 of Enterobacter cloacae complex sp. ECC445. Taxonomy (NCBI): domain Bacteria; kingdom Pseudomonadati; phylum Pseudomonadota; class Gammaproteobacteria; order Enterobacterales; family Enterobacteriaceae; genus Enterobacter; species Enterobacter cloacae complex sp. ECC445. Next base: position 139,774 of record NZ_JAKLRZ010000002.1, read on the forward strand.
ACGTCAAAACGGCGGCCACGTCGGATGAAATGGTCAGCCTGATGGCGAAAGGGGGATATGACCTGGTCACCGCCTCGGGTGACGCCTCCCTGCGCCTGATTATGGGCAAACGCGTTCAGCCCATTAACCCCGACCTTATCCCGAACTGGAAAACCCTCGACGGACGCATCGTGAAAGGGGAATGGTTTAACGTCGGCGGGAAAGTCTACGGCACGCCGTACCAGTGGGGGCCAAACCTGCTGATGTACAACACCAAAACCTTCCCGACCCCACCGGACAGCTGGAGCGTGGTCTTTACCAAACAGGATCTGCCGGACGGGAAAACCAATCAGGGACGCGTGCAGGCCTATGACGGCCCGATTTATATCGCCGACGCCGCGCTGTTCGTCAAAGCCACGCAGCCGCAGCTGGGTATCAAAGACCCATACCAGCTCACCGAAGCACAGTATGCCGCGGTGCTCAAGGTGCTTCGCGACCAGCACGCGCTGATCCACCGCTACTGGCATGACACCACCGTCCAGATGAGCGATTTTAAAAATGAAGGCGTCGTGGCCTCCAGCGCCTGGCCGTATCAGGCAAATGCGCTGAAAGGGGAAAACCAGCCCATCGCCACCGTCTTCCCAAAAGAGGGGGTGACCGGCTGGGCGGACACCACCATGCTGCACGCGCAGGCAAAACACCCTATGTGCGCCTACAAATGGATGAACTGGTCGCTGACGCCGAAAGTGCAGGGCGATCTGGCCGCATGGTTTGGCTCTCTGCCCGTGGTGCCGGAAGGGTGTAAGGCCAGCACGCTTTTGGGCGAGAAAGGCTGTGAAACAAACGGGTATAACGAGTTCGACAAAATCATGTTCTGGAAAACCCCCATCGCCGAAGGCGGCAAATTTGTGCCTTACAGCCGCTGGACGCAGGATTACATCGCCATCATGGGCGGTCGTTAATTTCCCGGGAGCAGAACATGACGTACGCGGTAGAGTTTAACAATGTTTCCCGCCTGTACGGCGACGTCCGGGCGGTGGATGGGGTCACCATTGCGATTCGTGACGGAGAGTTTTTCTCCATGCTGGGGCCTTCGGGCTCCGGCAAAACCACCTGCCTGCGTCTGATAGCGGGTTTTGAACAGCTGTCAGGCGGCACGATTTCTATCTTCGGCAAGGAGGCGAGCGAACTGCCGCCGTGGGAGCGGGATGTGAACACCGTCTTTCAGGACTACGCGCTGTTCCCGCATATGTCTATCCTCGACAACGTTGCCTACGGGCTGATGGTCAAAGGCGTCGACAAGAAAAAACGCCACGCGCAGGCCCGCGATGCCCTGGAAAAAGTGGGCCTGAGCTTCGCCGTTGCCCGCAAGCCTTCACAACTTTCCGGCGGCCAGCGCCAGCGCGTCGCCATCGCTCGCGCGCTGGTCAATGAACCGCGCGTCCTGCTGCTGGACGAACCCTTGGGCGCGCTCGATCTTAAGCTGCGCGAACAGATGCAGTTCGAGCTGAAGAAGCTTCAGCAGGAGCTCGGCATCACCTTTATTTTTGTCACCCACGATCAGGGCGAAGCGCTTTCCATGTCGGACCGGGTGGCGGTATTTAATAACGGGCGCATCGAGCAGGTGGATACCCCACGCGATCTCTACATGCGTCCGCGCACGCCGTTTGTCGCCGGTTTTGTCGGCACGTCCAACGTATTTGATGCCGGTCTCGCACAGAAACTGTGCGGCATGGAGGGCTGCTATTCCCTTCGCCCGGAACATATTCGCCTGAATGAGGGTGGAGACGTTCAGGTTCACGGCGTCGTGCAGGCCGTTCAGTATCAGGGGGCAGCTACGCGCCTCGAGCTGAAGCTGGCCGATGGCGCTAAGCTGCTGGTGAGCCAGGCTAATTTCAGTGACGCCTCGTCGCCGAGCGGCGTAGCGCCGGGGCAGTCCGTCATGGCCTCGTGGTCGCGCGAGGCCATGATCCGCCTGCACGAGGAGAGGTGAAATGGCGACAAGCGTTGCGCATTCTCCCGCCCCGCGCGGCCGCCTGAGCCGCCTGACCGCGCTGTTCTGGCGTAAGCCGTCGCTCGGCCTGTTCCTGCTTCTGCTTGCGCCCCTGATGTGGTTTGGCATCGTCTATTTGGGATCGCTTCTGACCCTGCTGTGGCAGGGGTTTTACACCTTTGACGATTTCACCATGGCGGTCACGCCGGACCTGACCCTGGCGAACATTCAGGCGCTTTTCAACCCGGCAAACTACGACATCATCCTGCGCACGCTAACGATGGCGATTGCGGTAACCATTGCCAGCGCTATCCTCGCCTTCCCGATGGCCTGGTACATGGCGCGATACACCCGCGGCAAGTGGAAAGCGTTTTTCTATATCGCCGTGATGCTGCCCATGTGGGCGAGCTACATCGTCAAAGCCTACGCCTGGACGCTGCTGCTGGCGAAGGACGGCGTGGCGCAGTGGTTTCTCAATCATATGGGGCTGGAGCCGCTCCTGACCTCACTCCTGACGCTCCCGGCGATTGGCGGCAACACCTTGTCCACCTCCGGGCTGGGACGGTTTCTGGTCTTCGTCTATATTTGGCTGCCGTTTATGATCCTGCCCGTCCAGGCGGCGCTGGAACGCCTGCCGGCCTCGCTGCTGCAGGCCTCGGCCGACCTCGGTGCGCGTCCGCGTCAGACCTTTCGCTATGTGGTTCTGCCGCTGGCGATCCCGGGCATTGCGGCGGGCTCAATCTTCACCTTTTCCCTGACGCTGGGGGATTTCATTGTTCCGCAGCTGGTGGGGCCGCCGGGCTACTTCATCGGGAACATGGTCTATTCCCAGCAGGGGGCAATTGGCAACATGCCCATGGCCGCCGCCTTCACGCTGGTGCCCATCGTGCTGATTTCGCTTTATCTGGCGTTCGTGAAACGTCTGGGAGCCTTCGATGCACTCTGAGCGCACACCGCTGTTTCTGAAAGTAGCAGCCTGGGGGGGCGTGATCTTCCTGCACTTCCCGCTGCTGATTATCGCGATCTATGCCTTTAACACCGAGGACGCTGCCTTCAGCTTCCCGCCGCAGGGGCTGACGCTGAAGTGGTTTAGCGTGGCGGCGGGGCGCGGCGATATCATTGAATCGGTGACGCTGTCACTTCAAATTGCGGCGCTCTCCACCGCGATTGCCCTCGTGCTTGGCACGCTTGCCGCAGCGGCGCTGTGGCGAAGCGAGTTTTTTGGCAAGAATGCGATCTCGCTGCTGCTGCTGTTGCCGATTGCGCTACCGGGGATCATCACCGGCCTGGCGCTGCTTACGGCGTTTAAGAGGATCGATCTTGAGCCGGGTTTTTTCACCATCGTCGTTGGTCACGCCACCTTCTGCGTGGTGGTGGTATTTAACAACGTGATTGCCCGGTTCAGACGCACCTCCTGGAGCCTGGTGGAAGCGTCGATGGATCTCGGGGCCGACGGGTGGCAAACCTTCCGCTACGTGGTGCTGCCTAATCTGGGCTCGGCGCTGCTGGCCGGGGGGATGCTGGCGTTTGCCCTGTCGTTTGACGAGATAATCGTCACAACGTTTACGGCGGGACACGAGCGCACGTTACCGCTGTGGTTGCTCAACCAGCTCGGCCGTCCGCGCGACGTGCCGGTCACCAACGTGGTGGCGCTGCTGGTGATGCTGGTGACAACGTTCCCCATTCTGGGAGCCTGGTGGCTAACCCGCGACGGCGAGAACATCGCCGGCAGCGGGAAATAACGGTGAATTCAACAGGAAAATGCTATGCAAACACAACTGCTGATAGAGGGAAAACTGGTAACCGGAGAGGGAGAAAAACAGCCGGTCTATAACCCGGCCACCGGAGAGCGCCTGCTGGAGATTGCTGAGGCGTCAGCGGCGCAGGTCGACGCGGCGGTTCTGGCGGCCGACCGTGCTTTTGTGGAGTGGGGGCAAACCACGCCGAAGACGCGCGCCGAGTGCCTGCTGAAGCTGGCGGATGCAATTGAAGCGCACGGCGAGGAGTTTGCCCGGCTCGAATCGCTTAACTGCGGCAAGCCGCTGCACTGCGCGCTGGGCGATGAAATTCCGGCGGTGGTCGACGTTTTCCGTTTCTTTGCCGGGGCCGCCCGCTGCCTGAACGGCCTGGCCGCCGGGGAGTACCTTGATGGCCACACGTCGATGATCCGCCGCGATCCGGTGGGGGTGGTGGCCTCTATTGCCCCCTGGAACTACCCGCTGATGATGGCCGCGTGGAAACTGGCGCCCGCGCTGGCGGCAGGGAACTGCGTGGTGATTAAACCCTCAGAGATCACGCCGCTGACCGCGCTGAAGCTGGGCGAGCTGGCAAAAGATATCTTCCCGGCGGGCGTCCTGAACGTCCTGTTTGGTCGCGGGAAAACGGTCGGCGACCCGCTTACCGGACATGAAAAAGTGCGTATGGTCTCGCTGACCGGTTCAATTGCGACCGGGGAGCACATCATCGGCCATACGGCATCCTCCATTAAACGCACCCACATGGAGCTGGGCGGTAAAGCGCCGGTGATCGTCTTTGATGATGCCGACCTTGATGCGGTGGTCGAAGGGGTGAGGACGTTTGGTTTCTACAATGCCGGACAGGACTGTACGGCGGCCTGCCGCATTTATGCCCAGAAGGGCATTTATGCCGCGCTGGTGGAAAAGCTGGGCGCAGCGGTCGCCAGCCTCAACATGGGCGCGCCGGAAGATGCCGCGACGGAACTGGGGCCGCTCAGCTCGGCGGCCCATCTTTCGCGCGTCTGCCAGGCCGTCGATGAGGCGAAAGCGCTCGATCATATCCGCGTGGTCACGGGCGGAAGCAAAGGCGAGGGGGCGGGCTACTACTTCCAGCCAACCCTGCTGGCGGGGGCAAAACAGGACGACGCCATCGTTCAGCGCGAGGTGTTTGGCCCGGTGGTGAGCGTCACCGAGTTTGACGACGAGGCGCAGGTGCTGGCCTGGGCGAACGATTCGCAGTATGGCCTGGCGTCATCGGTCTGGACCCAGGACGTGGGGCGCGCCCACCGCCTGAGCGCGCGCCTGCAGTACGGCTGCACCTGGGTGAATACCCATTTTATGCTGGTGAGCGAGATGCCGCACGGCGGCATGAAATTATCCGGCTACGGCAAAGATATGTCGGTCTACGGGCTTGAGGACTATACGGTCGTGCGGCACGTCATGATCAAACACTAAGCCCGCCATGCCTGGCCGCACGCGCGGCCAGGCGTTCGCCACGCCCGCCATACGTGTTAAGCAAACTACTCAGTTGTTATTAGCCATACACTTTAAGTGGTTATTCTGTAACGAAAAAACTTGATCTGTATCAACATATGACGCATATTGCGTGCGGTTATTTTTTCGGCTCTGGTGTACAGAATGACGTTGTATCAAAAGATGTTGGTTTTTTACGCAATTATGGCTTCCATCTGCGCATTAATTACCTGGTTCCTCTCCAAAGACCGCAAACGTATCCGCCTGCTCAGCGCTTTTCTGGTGGGGTCAACCTGGCCAATGAGCTTTCCCGTTGCGCTGCTGGTCTCGCTTTTCTGAAGCACGCTTCCATTTTTAAAAGATGAATATGGCATTCCAGCTACGGTAACTGTATAAATAAACAGTGCATCGTAAAAGGAGTGCTTATGAACAGTTTTTACTCGCAGCAGGCCGGTTGCACCGTGCGCTGGCATGACCTGCCCGGCACCGGCGATCCCGTGGTGTTCATTCACGGGCTGGGCTGCGCCTCTTCCTATGAATATCCCCGCGTCGTTCACGACCCGCTGTTTGGTGCGCGCAGAGCGATTCTCATCGACTTGCCCGGCAGCGGCTACAGCGACAGGCCTGAGCACTACGGCTATAAAACCACCGACCAGGCGCGCGTTGTCGCGGAACTGATTGACCACCTTAAGCTGGATGCCTTCTGGCTATACGGCCACAGCATGGGCGGCAGTATTGCTATCGAAACGGCGGGGCTGCTGACAGGGCGCGTGAAGGGGTTGATGGTGTCGGAACCGAATTTTCATGCAGGTGGGGGAATGTTCAGCCGGTCTATTGCAGCGCAAACCGAGCAACAGTTTGTGACGCAGGGCTATGACGCCATGCTCGGTGCAGAAAAAACGGCGTGGGCGGGGTGCCTGCAGAGCAATGCGCCGTATGCCGTCTGGCGCGGAGCAAAGAGCCTGGTTGAGGGTGTAATGCCAGTGTGGGAAACGCAATTCCTGACGCTCACGTGCCCGGTGACGCTAATCTTCGGCGAACATTCTCTGCCTGACGATGATGTTGATAATCTGAAGCAGAAAGGCGTCAAGGTAAAAATTATCCCTGCGGCGGGGCACTCGATGTCGTGGGAAAATCCGTCAGCACTGGCACAGACGTTAGCCGGGTGTATGGCAACGTGCATTCTGTGAGTTCCGCCCGGCGGCGCTACGCTTGCACGGGCCTACGATGAATTGTGCAATGTATTGATATTATGGAGAAATGTAGGCCGGGTAAGCGCAGCGCCACCCGGCAAGAAGGGCGGCTACTTTATTAAAGCCCGCAGTGCCCGACGTGCGTCATGCTGAATATCCTGCGGATGCTGGTAATCGATGTTCTCGATCGCGCGGCTGTAGAATGCAACCAGCCAGTCGTAAACGTACGCGGTGGCCGCATGCACAGGCTGTTCCCCCAGGCGCGTCAAACGCGGCTCGCCGCTGCTGACCACCGGCGTGACGAAGATGGCCTGGCCCTTGCGAATGCGGCTTGCCGGACGTGCCGTCACGGGCGTCTGGTCGTAACCCAGCCAGCCAATGAAATTGCCCATCACGGCATGCAGCTGTGCAGCGCTGCTTTTGTCCGCTTCGACAATACGCTGCAGCTGCTGAGGCAGATCAAGCCGGTAACTGGTGACCACCAGCACGTCCGCGATTTGCTGTAACACCGCAGGTTCCAGCCCGAGACGGGCGGCCGTGGCCTCATTGCGGCTCCACTGGCGCAGATGGTTGATCCAGACTCGGTGCGCGAGACGCGCTTTGTCTTTTGTCTGGAACAGGCCGGTGCTTTCCTGCGCACTCTCGGCAAACAGGTCAATGGTGTCCGTAAACAGCCCGTTCACCTGCTCCTCGCGAGGCTGCTGAACGGCGAGCAGCGTTTCAAAGGCTTTCAGCGGCGGCAGAAGGCCTTCAAGCAGCTCGCCGTGACGGGCGGCGCTGCTTTGCAGCGTGCGCACCATGTTTTCGGCCTGAGCACGTCTTGTCCCGGGCTCCTCAACCAGCGGCGCCAGATAGCTATGCATCAGCGACGTAAGCTCCTGGCGCAGCAGGGCTTTCAGCGTGCTGAGACGCTTCTGTCTCTGCGCGGGTAGCGTGGCCTGAGACAGCCACTCGATGACGCGCTGCATGCTGTGGCTGTCCAGCGCCTGCAGCGTGCCCCAGTGTAGCCCCGGTTTTCCGAGGAGATGCTGTACGGCTTCATCAAGGTTCTGTCGGGTGGTAAAGCGCGCGTCGTGTGGGGTGATCGCCCACACCAGCCCCGGCAGGGCCGATTCTTCAGCAGGCTGCGTCTCCTTCACCCAGTTCATCAGCACTTTTGCTTTTTTGGCGGTCTGTTCGTGCTGCGCCGTCGCATTGCAAATCACCAGTACATCCGGCTGGAGCTGTTGACGGTAATGCTCAAGCAGCCACTGGGCTTTCGCCTGACGCAGCGGGTCGGCACGGTTATCTTCAAACACCGGAATATCAATAATGTCGACGCGATCCAGCGCGCCGTTCTCAACCGGCAGCACCAGCTCGCGGGTCAGGAAGGCCAGCACGTCGACCGGGAGGCTGATGGCGTTAAGCATCTCACCGCCGTTCAGCGGATGAAGCAGCGTCTCCTGAGCGTCCTGAAGATCTAACGTGCCGTCGTGCGTCAGGAACCCTTCACCCGGCAGCCCAAAGCTGTCCACCAGCAGGCTAAGCGGGGCAGCAAGCTCGCTGGCATGGCTGGTCTGATGCAGCACGTGGGCCAGTTTTAACCACTGCTGGGTCAGCTCCTGCTGCTCCCCCCACAGCAGCGACCATACGCTGGCCCGCGTGCTGAGATCGAGTGATGGCACCAGCTGGGCAAACGCGTGCCAAAGGGCATCATCAATTTGCTGCTTAGCGGCGGGGACGGTGCTCTGCCAGAAGCGGGCAATGGCACCCACCTCCTGCGCCGTGATGCCGGGCACGCCCTGCGGCTGGCGCAGCCCGCGCCATTTCTCCAGACGTGCCTCAATGACCGCCTTATCCACCGCGCGCATCTGCGGATGCAGCGTCGTGCGGGCAATAAACAGCTGTACCAGCTCGGCCTCGGAGATCAGACGCAGTCGCAGCGGAAACGCGTCATCAGCCACCTCCGGGTTTTCCCGGGTGAAGCGGACGGCCATGTTGGTCAGGGCGTGCCCCGGATTGATATGCGAAAAGTAGTCAAAGGTGCGCTGGCCGGGCGTCACGTTCAGGCGTCCATTACCGCTGCCGCACAGCGATAACAGCAGGTGCGCTTTCGCGCTCTGCGAATGACCGTAAAGCCCAATGCTGCTCTGGCGGGCCATGGCGCGTTCAATGGCCTGCTCCCGCGCCTGCGCCGCGTTGATGCGGGCAAGCAGGGCGTCGGCATCGTTATCCAGCACAGGGGCGTTCAGGCGCGTCTCATTAATCCACCCGATTAAGGCCTGAGTGGTGGTCGTCGTCGCTGTCATTTCAGGTATACGCTCCCGCTGTCGATCCAGTAGTGGCTGCCGCTGTGTCGGCGGTCGGCCAGGGTATTCAGTTTGAAGGTTAATGCGTCAGGCGCCACCGGGGTGCCGTCCTGCAGCCAGGCGTCGCTCAGCTCGAAGGCCTCCGGACCTTCCTGCTTGCTGCCGCCGCAGAGCTTGAGCCGCACGTTCAGCACGCCGTCACCGGCAATCGCTTTCGCCAGTTCAGCCGAGTTAATGCTGAGCGTGTAGAGCGGCGTGGCGGGCCAGCGCGCGTTCGCCAGCTGGCGGAAGCCGAGGGTCACGTTACCGCGCAGCGGGAAGTGCAGACGCGCGTCGAGCTTCGCGCCGGGTTTATCGAGATCGATATCCTGATACCAGACGTTTTCCTCGCGCAGGGTATTAACGGTGTTATCCAGCACGCCGAGATAGCGCACGGTGGAGTACGCGCCAATGTCCGCGGCCTTAAAGTTGAAGCGCGGCAGACGCAGGTCGAGCGCCAGGCTGCAGAGCATGGCCCCCACGGCGGCCGTTGATTTCGGGTTGCCAATGCGTCCCTGCTGGCTGAACGGATACCATTCGTGCACCTGGTATTTATCCAGCCAGACGATGCGGTTGACCGGCACCGGCTGCAGATGACGAATCAGCGCCTGAACCCCAGGCAGGCAGCCGGGACGACCGGTGATCAGCAGAATGTCGCAGCCGTAGTGGGATATCGCCTCGCACACCGCGTGGAGCGGGGAGGCCAGCGTAAACTGCCCGGCCAGCATCGCATCCTGCATTTCGCGGAAATTGACGTGCAGCGGCACGGCGAACAGGTCAAACGCGTCGGAACCCGCGGGCAGGGCATGGTCGATCGCCTGCTGCAGGTAATTCATGACGTTGCGGGTCGGCTTATGCGCAAGGAGATCGCCAAAGGTGGCGTGCAGACCGGCCAGCGGATCGTCAACGTCGCTCGACTCCCACGCGGCAAGAATGGCATGGCCAATCGGCATAAAGAGCTGCAGCGCCGTCTGCTGGCGCAGTACGGCCTGGGTATCGATGCGTCCGGAGTCGCCGAACAGCGACGCCATCAGCAGCGAGGCGTCCGCGATACCGGATTTCTGCAGCTGCGTTTGCAGCGCGGGCAACACGTAGCGCTGAATCACGTCCAGCAGCGTATCGTCGCCCGCTACCTTAAACCCTTCGCGGAACAGCAGCTGCGGGGTAATTTTGACGTTATTGCCGGATCCGTCGTCCAACTGGTAATGGGTGATCGCCATATCCGTTGTGCCACCGCCGATGTCGATGGACGCGACGCGTAGGGCGCGGCCCGGCTGGCTACCTGGCTCAGGCTCACGGTCCGGGCGGGCCAGGGAGGCAAAGAAGGCTTCCGTCTGGCCGCCAAAGCGGGAGATGGCTTCGTTGTACAGCCAGACCAGCTGGCCGCAGCTGGCTTCATCCCACTCCATCTGGATTTCAGGTACCGGCACCACGCTTTTATCCTGCTGTTTGCGTGTGACAAAATCCTCATCCTGCGGATGCCAGCCCATTGCTTTCCAGACGATGGCGATGGCTTCAAACATGCGACGACGGAAGATCTCGCGCTCCTGCTTTGGCATGGCCGAAGGCAGGGTCAGGATCAGGGTGCGCAGCTGGCGCGGCGAGGCCGGGAAGCCCAGGCGCAGGCGCGTGGCGACGCTGTTGATCTGGCCCAACGCCTGCGCCAGCAGCTCGCACAGCATGTGCGTCATCAGGGTGCTGCGGCTGTACTGCGGCGAGAAGACCGGCAGGCGCTCGTCCTGCGGCAGCGTGAAGAGCGGCTCGCCGTCATCGTTCATCAGGTTCATCAGCGGAAACGCGGTGGCAAGCGGTTCGCGCTGGGTCTTACTGTTCATCTGGCTAAAGCGCCAGTCCTGCACGACCGGCGTTTCATCCCACAGGTAGCGACGCGGGCTGGAGATACCGCTGTTGCCCTCGGTTCCCAGACGCTGCATCGCCAGCTTGCGGGCTTCATCGCCAACGCGAACAATCGACGGCCAGACAAAGGCATCTTCACGACCGCTTTCAACCGAGAAGTGCTGTTTGCCAAAACGCGCTTCCGAAAACTCGAGACGGCTGGTGAACAGCGGCTCGTTCAGGAACTGCGGCTCGCTGAGCGAGCGGACCTGCAGCTCGGCGGTCTGGCGCAGCCCATCGTTGGCATCGCCATGGTCTTCAATAATGACGCCGCAGGTGTGGGTATTGCCCACGTCGAGGATCAGGTCGACCGGAATGGCCGGCGTGCTGAGCGTATGGGTAACAAATTTCACTTCCGGCACGGTGAGCTGTTCACCGAGCATGGTCATCAGGTTCAGCCAGTGGGCCTGATATTCAAAGCCGCGCATCGCCTGCTGGAGATCGCGTTCCGAGCGGCTTTCAACGCCGTCGGCATACTGGGTAAACGCCTCGCGCAGCCAGCCGTCAATCCAGGTCTGATCGAGGAAACTTTCTACTTCGCTGTCTCGCCAGGCCAGCGCGAAGCGGGTCCCGTTCAGAATATCGTTTTCTACCGGCGAGAGTGCGGACGTGGCGTGTTCGGCAATCTGGCTGTCGAGGGCGAGCGTGACGCGGTGCGTGTTGCCTGCCGTGTCCGGGGCGTCAAGCCTGCGCACCTGAACGCGGGCCCAGTTATCCGGCCCCTCAACAAAGGTGCGCGGCGGGTTGAAGCGCAGGAACGGAACCGGAAGCCAGACGCCGTCCAGCACCGCCAGAGACTGATGCAGCGGGATAGTGGTTTCCGGCTTGACCACTTCAGGCTGCCCGCCGTTCATGGCCGGCAGGGTATAGCGACCGTTGACCAGGTCGAAATCGAGGCGCAAAAGCGGGCCGTTCGCGGTTTTACGTACGAAGCGCCCGTTGCTGGCCAGGTCCTGCGGCGTCAGGCCGAAATCGAGGAACTGCACGCCGCTGTTGGCAATAAGCGTGACGCTTTGTTTATAGTCGCAAAGATTTACCAGCATAGGATCAGGCACCTGCTTTCTTGAACGTCAGTGGGACGACGGTGTTGGCATCATAACGGGCGCGACATTCTGCGATATCGCTGGCGCCTGCTTTACAGGCAATTTCCGGCATCGGGTAGCGGGAACCGTCGGTGCAGCGGGCAGTGCCGCGACTTTTAATCATCAGCTCGCCGTTGCTGTGCAGGCCGGAGAACACGTCCGCGCGGCAGACAACGTTGTCGCCGTGGACAACGCGGGCAAAGCCTTTATTGTTCTGGATCTGATAGCGCATTGACGGCGGTTTGCCGGTGACCGGATCTTTCACGTCGAGAACCGCACGCCAGGTGCCGTTCAGGAAGCGCGTCGATCCCGCTTTTACCTGATTCGCCTCCATCACCATGGCGTCTTTCGGGATGGCGACAATCACTACCGGAGCGGGCTGCGGCGCAGGAGCAGGTTCTTTTTCCTTGCTTGCCAGCACCTCTGCCTGATGCAGCGGTAACGTCATCGCCAGCGGCTCAACCGCCTTGATCGGCTTCGGCGCAATCTCCACCGGTTCCGGGGCGGCGGCCTGTGCGGGCGCAGCGGAAGGGGCCTGTTTTGGCCACAGCAGCGGGGCGGCGATGGCGGCGACGATCGCGACGGCAGCCGGTAGCGTCCACAGGGGAACGCGGCGCTTTTTCGCGACGATCGGCGGGGCCGGTTCCTGAGCGGGTTGCGCAACAGCCGGGGCGGGCTCGGGCGCATACAGTTCGTCCGGGGTAATGCGCACCACCGTGGAAGGGGCGATCAGCGGCTCGTCTGCGTGTTCAAAGGTGACGATCGGTTCGGGTTCAGGCTCGGGCTCCGGATCGGCATTCACAACGGGGGCAGGTTCAGGGATCAGGGACTCACGCAGGCAGTCGAGAACATCGTCGCGCGCGTTCTCGTTCAGGTTTACAAACCCCCAGAAGCAGATGACCGGCTTTCCGTCTACCAGGAAGAGGAAGTTTTCCCCCGGGAATTGAAACGCCTTCGACAGCAGGGAGCCAAAAAGCTGCTGGGCGGTTTTGGGCGACTGGAGGCATTTTTTGCTGAGCGACTCGACGCTGGCCAGCGTGTTTTCCAGATAACGCAGGGCGCGGTAACGATCGTCTTCATCGGCCGCTTTCCAGCTGGTTACGCTCCCTTCAACCGGGGAATACCAGTCCACGCGGTCGCCGCTGTCGTTGACCTGAGGGATCGCCAGACAGTCGACGATGGCCTGCTGTTTGCGTAACCGGAGCGCTTCCCGGATTTGTAACGCTGATTCAAAAACGGCTTGTCCGCCGCCGCCAACGGCCTGAAAGTCATCCAGGTTACCGCTGCGTAAAAGAGTTTTTGCCACGATTTGATCCCATATACTTCTTCACACCGTTACTTTAACGAAATGAAGAAGCAACCAAACGGCAGAAGAGACGCTAAAAGGGCCGATTTCTTGCGGCATAGAAAGTGACGGTTGTGCTTGACGAATAATGGGCCTTAAGGCAAATCACCGCGTTGGGCGCTGGCTGTAAAATCAGCAAAAAACGCGGCTTTAGAATAACCTGATAGTGTTTCGTTATTTGCCAGGTCATAACGGCTGTGCTGTTATTACTCTCTTATATAATAAAACTGTCAGGGTTATAACCATGTCTACAGGGAAAACACTGCTCGCCCTTGCGCTGAGCGCGCTGCTACCAGCCGGCGCCGCATGGGCGGCAAACAACGATACGCTTATTTACTGTTCAGAAGCGTCCCCCGAATCCTTCAACCCGCAAATCGCCAGCTCTGGCCCCTCTTTTGTGGCCAGCTCTCAGGTGCTGTACAACCGCCTGATCAATTTCGACCCGGTGAAAAACACCCCGGTTCCGTCGCTGGCGGAGTCCTGGACGATCTCACCGGACGGTAAGACCTATACCTTTGCCCTGCGCAAAGGGGTGAAGTTCAACAGCAACAAGTACTTCAAACCGACGCGCGACTTTAACGCCGATGACGTTATTTTCTCGGTTATGCGTCAGAAAGACCCTAAGCACCCGTATCACAACGTGTCGCAGGGCAACTACGAATACTTTAACGACGTGGGGCTCGACAAGCTGATCCAGGACGTTAAAAAGGTTGATGATTACCACGTGCAGTTCACCCTCAGTGAACCCAACGCCGCGTTTCTGGCCGACTGGGGGATGGATTTCGCCTCCATTCTTTCCGCCGAATACGCCGACGCGATGCTGAAAAAAGGCACGCCTGAAAACGTCGACACCTGGCCGATCGGTACCGGGCCATACGTGCTGCAGCAGTACAAGGTGGATTCGCTGATCCGCTACGTTGCGAACCCGAACTACTGGGAAGGCGACGTGCCGACCAAGCATCTCATCTTCTCGATTACGCCGAACGTGGAAACCCGACTGGCGAAGCTGCAGACCAACGAGTGCCAGATTATTCCTGCACCGTCTCCGGTTCAGTTTGACGTCATCAAGAACAATAAAGACCTGACGCTGCACTCGGTCGATGCCCTGAACGTCGGCTATCTGGCGTTTAACACCGAGAAAAAACCGTTTGATAACGTGCTGGTGCGTCAGGCGCTGAACTACGCGACGGACAAGAAGGCTATCGTGAATGCGGTCTTTATGGGATCGGGTACGGTGGCAAAATCGCCGATCCCGCCAAATATGCTGGGCTTTAATAAAGACCTGAAGGACTACGGCTACGATCCTGAAAAAGCGAAAGCCCTGCTGAAGCAGGCGGGCCTGGAGAAGGGGGCGGAAGTTACGCTGTGGTCAATGCCGGTTCAGCGTCCGTATAACCCGAACTCGCGTCGTATCGCGGAGATGATTCAGAGCGACTGGGCGAAAGTCGGCGTGAAGGCCAAAATTGTCTCCTACGAGTGGGGCGAATATCTCTCCGGAATGCGTAAAGGCGAACATGACGCCGCGCTGTTTGGCTGGATGTCCGATAACGGCGACCCGGACAACTTTGCCGACGTGCTGCTCGGCTGCAGCAGCATTAAAACCGGATCAAACGCCGCGCGCTGGTGCGATAAGGGGTATGATGCCCTGGTGCAAAAAGCGAAGCTGACCAGCAGCCCGGCCGAGCGCGCGAAGCTCTACGGCCAGGCGCAGGAGATTTTCTACCAGCAGGCACCGTGGATCGCGCTGGCTAACGGCAAAACGTTCTACGCGACCCGCAGCAACGTGACCGGATACAGCGTGAGCCTGATGGGCAGCGATTTCTCTAAAGCGAAGCTGAATTAAGCATTTTATCGCCGGGTGGCGGCTACGCCTTACCCGGCCTACATTTTACGGTTCCCCCTGTAGGCCGGGTAAGGCGTAGCCGCCATCCGGCAATTCACGAGGAGTGACAATGTCACATTTAAACGACGTTACCGCCCGCGTCGATGCCGCCATCGACGAGAGCGTCATTGCCCACATGAACGAACTGCTGATTGAATTAAGCGATGATGCAGAGCTTAGCCGTGAAGACCGTTATACCCAGCAGCAGCGCCTGCGTACCGCGATTTCGCACCACGGCAAGCAGCATAAAGAGGAGATGGACGCGCGTCAGGAACAGCTGACCAAGGGCGGCACCATACTGTAACGATCAAAACTGGCGTCTCGCCACCAGCCAGGCTCCCACCACCAGCATCACCGCGCCGCACGCCGGGCCAATCAGGGCGCGCAGCGGAACGCCATGGCTTCTCAGCACGTCCAGCACCAGCCCGCCAATCAGCTGGCTTGCCACCAGCACGGCGATGGTCGTCGCCGCGCCGACGTTCTGATACCCGCTAATGCTGGCAAACACGAAGAACGACCCCAGCAGCCCAGGAATAAGCGTCCACCAGCGCACCGTTGCGGCCAGCTCGCTAAACCCGGCGACGCCCTGCTTCAGCAGCAGAATGCTGACAAACAGCACAATGCCGACCAGAGAGTTCAGCAGCATCGCGATAAGAATGGTGGAGGAGGTCTGGGTGATACGCACCATTAAGGTGTTTTGCACCACCAGGCCGATCCCCGCCGCCACCAGAAACGCCAGCGTCAGTGACTGATTCATGGGATAGCGTCCGGATCGCTGCGCTCGTCCAGCAGCAGTTGCATAAAGGTTAGGTCCAGCCAGCGGCCAAACTTGGTCCCCACCTGCGGCATTTGCCCGGTCGTCACAAAGCCCAGGGTTTGGTGGAGATGAATAGAGGCATGATTCTGCGCCTCAATGCCGGCCACCATCACGTGCTTACCGATGGCGCGGGCCTCGTTAATCAGCGCGACCATCAGCGTGCGGCCAATGCCTTTGCCCTGATGATTCGGATGCACGTAGACCGAATGCTCCACCGTATGACGAAAACCGTCGAAGGCGCGCCAGTCGCCGAAAGAGGCGTAACCGGTCACCGCACCGTCTTCTTCACTCACCAGAACCGGATAGCCCGCAAGCGTGCGCGCCTCAAACCAGGCGATGCGATTATTGGTATCGACGGTTGTATCGTTCCAGATCGCGGCGGTATGCAGCACCGCGTGGTTGTAGATTTCGCCTATCGCAGCGCAGTCTTCTTTGCAGGCATGACGAACGATCATGTTTAACCCTCTGTGTGTTGTTCACTATAGTGTTACGTTATTGCTACGATATTACACAACCGTATCGCCCGATCGCTACGGCATAAACTATATTTTTTTGTTATCAAAAGCCGATTGAAATGCCGTTCATACACTATAGTATGACGTCATGAACACCATAACAGACACGATGAATCAACGGATTAGCGCAAGAATTCGCCTGGAGCGCGAGTCTCGCGGATGGTCCCTGAGCGAGCTTGCTGACCGGGCAGGCGTCTCCCGCGCCATGATCCACAAGATAGAGCGCGGAGACAGTAGCCCAACGGCCACCTTGCTTGCCCGCCTCTCCGGCGCGTTTGGCATCAGCATGTCCACGCTGATTGCCCGGGCCGAAATGCAGGAAGGCAAGCTGTTGCGCCTCGTCAACCAGCCCGTCTGGCGCGACCCGCAGACGCACTACCTCCGCCGCCATGTTTCTCCCCGAACCGATCTGCCCATCGACCTTGTTCAGGTTGAACTGCCTGCGGGCAGCGATGTGCCTATGCCTGCCTCTTCTTACGCGCTGGCGCGTCAGCTTATCTGGCTCCAGTCCGGCGAGCTGGTGTTTCAGGAGGGCGATACGCGCCACGAAATGCGCGCCGGAGACTGTCTTGAGCTGGGGCCGCCAAATGACTGCCGGTTCATCAACGAAACGAATGAAACCTGTATCTACCTGGTTGTACGGCTTAACCAGTCCGGCTCGTAATGCTAATGCGATAACGTCAAACGTGCGCCAGGCTGTAATGACATTTGACCAGAAGGAGATCCCGATGAATCAACCTGTTTCGCAAAACCGCCGCTGGGTACTGGCCTCCCGTCCTCAGGGTGCGCCGGTCGCGGAAAATTTTCGTCTGGAAACGCAGTCGGTTCCGGTACCGGGTGAGGGGCAGCTTTTGCTGCGTACCGTCTGGCTGTCGCTGGACCCTTATATGCGCGGGCGCATGAGCGATGCGCCGTCCTATTCACCGCCGGTTGAGATTGGTGCGGTGATGGTGGGCGGTACGGTTAGCCGCGTTGAGCAGTCAAACCATCCCGATTTCAAACCGGGTGAGTGGGTACTGGGCTACAGCGGCTGGCAGGAGTATGAACTTTCCGACGGCAGCGGTCTGGTCAAGCTGGGCGACAATCCCTCGCATCCTTCCTGGTCGCTGGGGATTCTGGGCATGCCGGGCTTTACCGCCTATATGGGATTACTGGATATCGGGCAACCCAAAGCGGGTGAAACGCTGGTGGTGGCCGCGGCGACCGGCCCGGTGGGCGCAACCGTCGGGCAGATCGGCAAAATCAAAGGTTGCCGGGTGGTCGGCGTGGCCGGTGGCGCTGAAAAATGCCGCCATGCCGTTGAGGTTCTCGGGTTTGACCAGTGTCTGGATCACCACGCGGCCGATTTTGCCGAGCAGCTAAAGCATGCCTGTCCGAAAGGCATTGATGTCTACTATGAAAACGTCGGCGGGAAGGTGTTTGACGCCGTGCTGCCCTTGCTGAATACCTCCGCGCGGGTGCCCGTGTGTGGCCTGGTCAGCGGCTACAATGCAACGGGTTTGCCCGAGGGGCCGGACCGCCTGCCGCTCCTGATGGCGACCATCCTGAAAAAGCGCATTCGTATGCAGGGCTTTATCATCGGCCAGGACTACGGGCACCGCATTAAGGAGTTCCAGGAAGAGATGGGGCGCTGGGTGCTGGAGGGCAAAATTCACTATCGTGAACAGGTGACGGACGGGCTGGAGAACGCCCCCGAGGCGCTGATTGGCCTGCTTGAAGGGCGTAACTTCGGCAAAGTCGTGATTCGCGTCGCGGCTGACAATAAATAAAAAGCACTATGGCGGGATTTCCCGCCATATTTATTTGTGAAGATACGATATATTGTCTTTAATTAACGAACATGGTTTTTCGCGCCTGCATACCGAATGGGCCGAAACCAAAAAAAACAAAATTTGCTTTTTTTGCTGTTTTTTACGTACTTCCCACCACCAGGCATGACGATACAGGATATATCGGAACAGCGTCACTTATTTAACTGACGCTTAAAATAGCATTAAGTTTTAGCTACAGGAATTGAACATGCTTGATTTGGATCACTTAGAAAAAGCCCAAAGGGTTAGCCTTACCATGCAAGTTGAACTCAGTTTGAAAGGCGCGTTAATTACAGGCTCGCTCAAACCTGGGGCGCGACTGATTACCAAAGAGATCGCCGATAAATTAGGAACCAGTATTACCCCGGTTCGGGAGGCGCTTTTGCGCCTGGTGTCATCGGGGGCGTTACACGCCACGCCCGCGCAGGCCTTTCTGGTTCCGGAGGTGACGCTGGAGCGTTATAACGAGATTAACGCGATTAGAAAACAGCTTGAGCCGATGGCGGTCGCCGCCGCCTGTCAGAACATGTCGGAAGGCAAGCTGGAGATATTGCGCAACATGTCAGAGGCATTCCATGAGGCCATGCGCAACGGCAACGTTCAGCAGGCGCTTCATGCGAATCGCGTCTTCCGCTTTACGCTTTATCAGTATGCGGAAATGCCGACGCTCAATGCACTCATTGAGCAGCTCTGGGTGCGCATCGGACCCTGTATGAACTATCTGCATCAGGAGCTTAACGACATCAAAGCGTCGACATATCACTATGACGAGCTCCTTTCCGCCCTTGAACGACGCGATGTTATAGCCTGTCAGAAGGCGATTGATAATGTGATTGATGAAGCGAATGTGCTTTTACAGCGACAATATTTTAACTGAGCGATTATTTAACAGAGCGACTATATACCGCAGCTAATTATTTATCTGGTGAATACCTCCCGAGGGCAATAAGCCCTCGGGAGGGTTATTTCATAAATATAATAAACGTTTCTCTTTGCTTACTCGAAGCGATAAGAGACCGACAGCCCGACCCCGTAGTTACGGCCTGGCGCAGGCTCGTAATAACGCCCGTTGGACTCATTGACAATAACCGAGCCAACATATTCTTTGTCAAACAGGTTATCGACGCGGCCAAACACGTCCATGCCCCAGTTGCCATAGTCGAATTTATACCCGGTGTTCAGTCCGACCACCGTATACGACGGCGCTTTGGCCGTGTTCTCGTCGTCGGCCATGATATCGCTCATGTAGCGTACGTCAGAACCCGCGTACCAGCCTTCCTCCGGCTGCCAGCCAAACGAGGCGTAGCCCATGTTGCGGGCGATACCCGGCATACGGTTACCGTTGCAGTCTGCGTCGCCGCAGACGTTGGTGCGGTAGGTAGCGTCCAGGTATGTCCAGGCCAGCTTCAGCTTCCAGTTCTCGGCAAACTGCTGGTCGAGGGAGAGCTCTGCCCCCTGACGGCGGGTTTTACCGGCGTTTTTATAGCTGGTACGTCCGCCCGCGCTGGCATCCACCACGATCTCATCATCCGTATCGGTGCGGAACAGCGCTGCCGTCAGCAGGCCATTGCCGATGCGGGTTTTGCTGCCCACTTCGTACGTGTTGTTCGTGGACGGCTTCAGGCCGATGTTCAGGCCGCCCTGATTATCGGCGCGATAAGAAAGTTCGTTGATGGTCGGCGTTTCGAATCCACGTCCTGCGGCCGCATAAAGGTTCCATGCGTCCGTGACCGCATACTTCACGGAGCCCGCCGGGAGCCATTTGTGGTAGCTGGCGTCACCGCTGTCATCACCGTTGCCCGGCGTAACATAGTGGTCGTTGGAATCAAACCAGACCGAGCTGTAGCGAACACCGGCATCAACAGAGAGTTTCTGCGTCAGCTGCCAGCTCGTTTGCAGGTAAGGATCGACGTTCCACATCAGATTACGTTCATCCCGGCGCTTATCACCCTTCACGCCGTAGTCCGGCACGCCGTTGGTCATCACGAAGTTTTCGTAGCCGCGGCGATCCTCGCTCAGGTTTTCGTAGTTCAGACCGGTGGTAAAGGTCACCGGCACCAGCAGTTCGCCACGGTGCGTCCAGCGGGTATCAATACCCTGGTAATGACGCTGCATATCAATCACCCCTCCGGAGTGGGAGGCTTTCAGCTGAGGCTGATACGGAATCGACTGGTACTGCGTCATTTCACGCTCGCCGGCGTACATCATTACGCTGAGGTCGTCCCGGGTGCTGAGCTGGCGATCGTAGCGCAGACCGGCCTGGGTCTGCTTGATGGTTTTACGGGTGTTGTACTGATCGCCGCGCGGAGACTGGCGCGGGTTATTCTGCCATTCCTGATAGCTCAGGCCGCCCGGATCGTTGGCCTTCATGTCCACGCTGTTGAAAATCAGCGTCAGCTTGCTGACGTCATCAATACGCACGCCAAGTTTTGCATTGGCCAGATTCTTCCGCGCGCCGCTGTGGTCGCGGTATCCCGTGGTGGTGAAGCGGGTAGTGGAAACGGTGTAATCCACGTCTCCCGCGTGGGTGCCATCTCCCATCGCGCCGGTGGCCTTCATGCCGTAGCGCCAGGTCCCGTAGCTGCCGTAATAGCTGCTGGCTTCAATGGTCGGCGGCTGCTGTCCGGTCTGGGTATTGATGTTAATCACGCCGCCGGAGGCGTTGCCGTACAGGGCGGAGAAGGGGCCGCGCAGCACTTCAACGCTCTCCACGCTGGAGAGATCGATATTGGAGGTCTGGCCCTGTCCGTCCGGCATGGTGGCAGGGATCCCGTCGACGTACATACGGATCCCGCGCACGCCAAAGGTTGAGCGGGCACCAAATCCACGCATCGAAAGCTGGAGATCCTGGGCATAGTTCTGACGGTTCTGAATTTGCAGCCCGGGTACGCTGCCAAGCGATTCTGACAGGTTGATGCGGGGCGCGGCCTGGCGCATATCATCGCCATTCACGACGCTGACGGCGGCAGGGGTATCCAGTTCCGATACGGTTTGCGGCGTGGCGCTGACGATCATGGTCTGTTCCTCCGCGCTCATTGCGGTCAGCGGCGCGAAAACAACGGGAACCAGCAGCAGCGGGAGAGAAGCCTTACGGGCAGAAATGATTTTCATGAATAAAACCGATTGTGGTGTAAACGAACCAAATGGAACATGTCCATACATGTTAAAGGTTTTGTAAATGTTTTGAAAACTATAACCGCACATTGCGTTAATGAAAGGCGAGAGGGTAAAGAAAAACTCCACATTCAACTGATTAATGATTACTATTCTCATTATCAAAAGGCAATGCCATGACGTTGTCTGCCGGAAGTGATGTCAGCCCAAACCCCACTTTTCAGAAAAGGAATTGTTATGTCTTTACGTCATCTGCGCTCGCCGCGTCTGAGCCTGTCGCTGCTGTCTGCCACCTTACTGCTTGCCGGGACGTTCCAGGCGCATGCCGCCGAAGAGGTGCTGCGCAAAGCGGTGGGCAAAGGGGCGTATGAAATGGCGGTCAGCCAGCAGGAAAATGCGCTGTGGGTGGCGACGTCACAAAGTCGTAAAACCGACAAGGGCGGGGTTGTCTACCGTCTTGATCCGGTCACGCTGGACGTGACGCAGGCAATCCATAGCGATCTCAAACCCTTTGGTGCCACCGTTGACAACGCGACCCAAACGCTGTGGTTCGGCAATACGATCAGCGGCGCGGTAACGGCTATTGATGCAAAAACGGGCGACGTGAAAGGGCGCTTGGTGCTGGACGGCCGTCAGCGCAGCGAAACCGTCAAACCGCTGCAGCCGCGCCAGCTGGTGGCGGATGACGCAAGCAACACGATTTACATTACCGGCGTCGGCAAAGAGAGCGTGATTTGGGTGGTCGATGGCGCCACGCTGAAGCTGAAAGAGACCATTGCCAATACCGGTACCTACAGCACCGGCCTGGCGCTGGATGCGCAGGCGAAACGTCTATACACCACGAATGCGGACGGCGAGCTGATAACGATTGATACGGCCACCAACAAGATCCTGAGCCGTAAAAAAGTGCAGGACGACGGGAAAGAGCACTTCTACCTGAACCTGAGCCTCGACGCCGCCGGCCAGCGCGCGTTCCTGACCGATTCAAAGCAGCCGGAAGTGCTGGTAGTGAGCCTGAAGGACGGCAGCGTGATCGAGAAAATCGCCGCGCCGGAGTCACTGGCCGTCCTGTTTAACCCGGCCCGCAATGAAGCGTACGTGACGCACCGTGAAGCCGGTAAGGTGAGCGTGATTGACGGAAAAACATACAAAGTGACCAAAACGTTCGATACGCCGGTCCACCCGAACAGCCTGGCGCTGTCTGCCGATGGCAAAACGCTGTACGTGACGGTGAAACAGAAATCTACCCGCCAGCAGGAAGCCACCCAGCCTGACGACGTGATTCGTATCGCGCTCTAGTAAGGGATTGCCCGGTGGCGCTGCGCTTACCGGGCCTACAAAACCTGAAACGTAGGCCGGGCAAGGCGAAGCCGCCGCCCGGCTTTTTGATTAACGCGAGGTCTCTTCTACCAGCGGGGCGTCGTGTTTTTCATCATCAGGATGAACCGGCGCGGTGCTGTGAATTTCGTGAACGCGCTTACGCACGCCAAACCAGCCCGCAATCAGCAGCACGGCCAGCAGCGGAATGGTCGCGATGGTGTAGGTGCCGTTCGGGTAGTCGAACGCCATCAGCACCAGCACGCTGAACAGGAAGAGCAGGGTGAGCCAGGAGGTTACCGGCGCGCCGGGCAGCTTGAAGCTGACGTCAGCGGCTTTGCCTTCCTTAATCGCCTTGCGCAGACGCATCTGGCAGACCACGATAAAGCCCCAGGAGGCGATAATCCCGAGTGCAGCCACGTTCAGTACGATCTCGAACACCTGAGACGGCACCAGGTAGTTCAGGAATACGCCGAAGACGTACACCACCAGGGTCGCCAGAATACCCGCATACGGTACGTGCTGCTTGCTCATCTTCGACATGAACTTCGGCGCAGAGCCGCCCATCGACATGGAGCGCAGGATACGACCGGTAGAGTAAAGGCCGGAGTTGAGGCTGGAAAGCGCCGCCGTCAGCACCACGATGTTCATGATGCTGCCCACGTAAGGCACGCCCAGCTTAGAGAAGAAGGTTACAAACGGGCTCTGGCCCGCCTGATAGGCGTTCCACGGCAGCAGCAGTACCAGCAGCACCACGGAACCGACGTAGAACAGACCGATACGCCAGATCACGCTGTTGATGGCTTTTGGCACCATGGTCTGCGGATCTTTACATTCACCCGCGGCGGTACCCACCAGCTCGATAGAGGCGAAGGCGAACACCACGCCCTGAACCAGCACCAGCGCAGGCAGCAGGCCGTGCGGGAAGAATCCGCCGTTATCGGTTATCAGATGGAAGCCGGTGGCGTTGCCGTCCAGCGGCTTGCCGCTGCCGAGGAAGACGGTACCCACGACCAGGAAGATCACGATGGCCAGCACTTTTACCAGCGCAAACCAGAACTCCATCTCCGCGAACCACTTCACGCCGATCATGTTCATGGTGCCGACAATCGCCAGCGCGCCAAGCGCAAAGACCCACTGCGGCACGTCACCGAACGCGCCCCAGTAGTGCATGTACAGCGCCACGGCGGTGATATCGACGATACCGGTCATCGCCCAGTTAACGAAGTACATCCAGCCCGCCACGTAAGCGGCCTTTTCACCGAGGAATTCACGGGCGTAAGAGACGAAGCTGCCGCTGGAAGGGCGATGCAGTACCAGTTCGCCCAGCGCACGAAGAATGAAGAAAGAGAAGATCCCGCACACCAGATAGACCAGGGCGAGAGCCGGGCCCGCCATCTGCAGGCGTGCACCCGCGCCTAAAAACAGACCCGTTCCGATAGCGCCGCCGATGGCGATCATTTGAACCTGACGGTTGCCCATCGCCTTGTGGTAGCCCTCTTCGTGGGAGTTCAACCAGCGACGTTTAGCAGCATGATGATCGGCTGCGCTTTTATTGCTTGTTTTCATTGAGTTACCTGTTTGCCTGTCTGAACCATTATCGTGATAGTCCTGCCTGGCAGAGCGCAATACAAACGATTGCTTCTGCGCAAACACATGTCGCCTTCCCAGTCATTCTGCGTATGGATAAGGCGAAACATGGCGAGGCATCCTACCTGCAATTCATAAGCGACGCAAAATATAACCGTGCCGAAAGTGATGCACGTCGAAGGAAATCGTGTGGTCAGAGCAGACGGGGATCACAACACGCTGAATCGTGGTGAGTTTTTAGACAAAACGGTCGGCCGGTTGATGATTTAATCATCAGATTCGCTTAATAATTACCAGGTGGTATAGATGTGGAATGCTGAAGTGCATCTAACAGTAACCTGAAGGCGGTAGTGTGTTGGCGACGGCTCGGATAATGAGAGCAGGTCGTTGACGCTATCTTTAAGCATCGCGATTCTATTAATGAATTTCAGTCATGGGTTCAATCTGATTATGCACTCTAATGCTCCGGAGTGCTTTGCGCTACTGTTTACGCAACAGCAAAAGAGGAGCATACGATGAAAATTATCCGCAGCGGTTCATTACCTTCAGCAAAGGGGCCGGAAGCCTGGTTCACCGGCACCGTCCGTATAGATGCGCCATTCCAGGCGAGTGAACCTGCCAGCGTCGGCGGCGCCACCGTCACCTTCGAGCCCGGCGCGCGCACGGCGTGGCATACGCATCCCCTGGGACAAACGCTGATTGTGACGCAGGGTCGCGGCTGGTTACAGGAGTGGGGCAAGGCGGCGGAAATATTGAATCAGGGCGATATCGCCTGGATCCCACCCGGCGTAAAACACTGGCACGGCGCCTGTGCGCAAACGGCGATGACGCATATTGCCATCGCCGAATCCGTTAACGGCAGCCCGGTAACATGGCTGGAAAAGGTCACCGACGAGCAGTACCCGAACGGTTAACCGCCAAAAACGGCAATCGCCTGCTGCAGTCGCGTCGTGCGCTGCGTCAGGTGATTGGCGGCGTGAGTGACGTTATCCACCATCCCCGTATTGTTGTGGGTCATTGCACCAATTCGGGAGAGGGATGCGTTGATGAGCGTCAGCGCCTGGGTTTGCTCCTGCGTAGCGTGGCCGATCTCCTTAATCAGGGAGGAGACCTGCAGCACATTGGCGATCATGACCGCCAGCTGCGTTTCGGTCTGCTCTACTTTCTCCACGCCAGCGTTGACGCTGGCGACGTTTTTCTCAATCAGCGCTTTGATCTCTTTCGCCGCCGTCGCGGAGTGCTGCGCCAGGTTGCGTACCTCAGCCGCCACCACGGCGAACCCGCGCCCGGCTTCACCCGCGCGCGCCGCTTCCACGGCCGCATTCAGCGCCAGGATATTGGTCTGGAAGGCAATACGATCGATAACGCTGATAATATCGACGATCTGGCCGTTATCCTGCGACACGGACTGCATCATACCGATGGTCTCATTCATCATCGCTTCACCGCGATGGGCGCTGTCGCGGGTGCGGTCCGCCATCTGGATCGCCTCGTTCGCGGTTTCTGCCGTCTGCTTCACCGCGCTGGCGATCTCTCCCACCGCCGACGCGGTTTGCTGCAGAAAATCTGCGGTCTCTTCAGAGCGCGTTTGCAGCGCCGCACCTTCTTTCGCGACCTGCTGGCTGATGGCGCCAATACCGCTGATTTGCGCCCCGACATCGTCGACCAGCGAATTCAGGTTTAAGCCAGACTGATTCACCAGGCGCATCATCAGCCCAATATCGTCGATCCTGTCAAAATGGTAATAGGCCGTTTTACGCCCTGAAACCACGCGCTGCATCTGTTGCACAATCGATTTTACCGGCCGGGCGATCTGCGCATGAAGATAAAAGGCCAGGGCAATAAACAGCAGCGCGAGAGTACCCGTCAGAACAGGTTTATCCGGGAATAAATACACCGTCAGGCAGGAGAGTAGCGCCGTCGCAGCAATACCAAGATGGATTCGTTTAGCGGTGCTGAGACATTTAAAGAGCGACAAAAACGAAAATAGTCCGCGCCGCACCAGTAATCCTTTATAAAAGCGGTAATGTTTTAACTGGTTATTACGCGCCTTTTCATACAGTTTTTCACTGGCCGCGATCTCGTCCCGGGCGGGTATATTTCGCACGGAAATATACCCCGTCAGGGATCCACCCTGCCAGACCGGCGTCACGTTAGCCCGCACCCAGTAGTGATCGCCATTATGACGACGGTTTTTCACCAGCCCGGTCCAGGTCTCGCCCTGCTGAAGGGTATACCACATGTCGGCAAACGCGGCGGCAGGCATATCGGGATGGCGAATGAGGTTATGCGGCACGCCAAGAAGATGTTCTTCCTTATATCCGCTGGCTTCAATAAAAGCGGAATTAGCATAGGTAATATGGCTTTTTGTATCGGTGGTCGACATTAACGTCGAACTATCGTTAAGCAAATATTCGTTTTGTGTAACGGGTGTGTTACGCCTCATGAGTAACTCCATGATGATGTGCAAAAATAAAATAAACTCCGGAAAATGCTCCGGTAAGATTAATGTGATTATTTTTATAACTGTCCGTTTCTTATTCTCCCTGAAATGATGATTGCCTGAAATACCCGGCGTTAATTATTTTTAATACATGAGGGTTATGGGATGTAATAAAAATGAAAATATTTGCATGGCCGTTTATGAACGGCGCTGCAAATAAATGACATAAGCCAAATTGAAAGGGGGAGATCGTCTCCCGATAAAAATTGCCGAGCCGAAATAGCGTTTCGTTAACAGGATGAAAACGCTATGATTTGGTCAGTTTCGTTAACACAGTGGGGATAGGGTGAAAATTAACGTCATCGGAACCAGCGGGAGCGGAAAAAGCACGCTGGCAAAGCAGATTGCAGCCGAACTGGCCATTCCCTATATCGAGATGGACAGACTCTACTGGCAACCTGACTGGCAGGGGACGCCGGACGACGAGTTTCAGGCAAAGCTGGCGCAGGCGCTACAGGCGTCGCCAGACTGGGTGCTGGACGGTAACTACAACCGCACGCGGCCTGTCAAATGGCGCGATGTAGATGTGGTGGTGTGGGTGGATTACGGATTTACCCGCACCCTCTGGCAGGCCGTCACGCGGGCAATGAAGCGGGCCTGGCATAAGCACGAGCTTTGGCCGGGAACGGGGAACAGAGAGAGTTTCCGTCGCGCGTTCTTTAGCAGAGAATCCATTATCATCTGGACGATTAAGACCTGGCGAAACAACCGCTCGCGTTACACAGCCGATCTGCAAAACCCGCAATATGGCCATATTCGCTTTGCGCGCATCACCCGCCGGGAGCAGGCACAAACGCTGATTGCCTCCTTAAAGTCTTATTCTTAGCATGGTTTTATATATCTGATTTCCGGCAAACCAAATGTAAATTAATTGTTTCTCAGTGGTGAAATGCGCCTTTAATAATGTCGACATGTTAAGTCAAACGAGAACGCAACATGTCATGGCGAATCAGCATTCTGGATAAAAGCCCCATCGCTGAAAACGAAACGGCTGCCGATGCACTGGCGCGTACCCTTGCGCTGGCGCAGCAGGCAGAAAATCTGGGCTATCACCGCTTCTGGATTGCCGAGCACCACAACACCCCACACCTTGCCAGCCCTTCACCAGAGCTGCTGATTGCCTGGATCCTTGGGCAAACCACGCGCATCCGCGTTGGGTCCGGCGGCGTCATGCTTCAGCACTACAGCCCCTATAAAGTCGCCGAGAACTTCAACGTACTGGCCGCGCTGGCGCCCGGTCGCGTCGATCTCGGCGTCGGGAAAGCCCCCGGCGGCCTGCCGCTCTCAACCCGCGCGCTGCAGCAGGGGCTGAATCAAGAGGAAAAGGGCAGCTTCGCCGAACAGCTGGCCCAGCTCGATCGCTGGATCCGTCCTGAACATCCGTCAACCGAGGATGCCGTCCGCGCCACGCCGCTGCCGCCGTCGCCAGCAGAACGCTTTCTGCTGGGCGCGAGTACCGATAGCGCGCTGCTGGCCGCCAGGCTCGGCTGGGACTTTGTGTTTGCCGCGCACCTGAACGGCGATCCGGACCTGCTGCGCGAGGTGATTTCAACCTGGCGTAAGAACAGCGCGCGGGACGCGATTGTGGCGGTGCAGGCGATTGTTGCGCCGACGAAGGCCGAAGCGGAAGCCCTGGCGCAGAAGGTCGAAGCGTGGGGCGTTGAGCTGGCAAACGGCCAGCGCGTGACCGTCGCCAGCGAAGAGCAGGCCTACGCGTTTGCGCGTCAGGCGGGGAGCGAGCCGGTGCGCATTGCGCGCCGCGCCCAGTCGCTGCTGGCGGGCACGGCCGAGTCGGTCCTGGGGCAGCTCAACGCGCTGCACCGGCAGTGGGGCATTGACGAATTTATTATCGACACGCCGGTCGCGGAGGGGGCAACGCGCGTCGCGTCGCTGCGTCTGCTTGCCGAGGCGCGTCTTAACAGGGAGGTTACGGTATGCGTTTTGGCGAACAGCTGATTGCCTGGCGCCGGGAGCTGCACCAGAACCCGGAGCTGTCCGGTCAGGAAGTGGAGACCACCACACGCCTGCGCCAGTGGCTGACCAATGCCGGGATTACCCCGCAGCCTTACGATCTGTCTACCGGACTGGTGGCGGAAATCGGCTCGGGCAGCAAACTGATTGCGCTGCGGGCAGATATTGATGCCCTGCCGATAGAGGAGCGCAGCGGCGTGCCGTTTAGCTCACAGCGTGCAGGCGTAATGCATGCCTGCGGGCACGATATCCACACCAGCGTGATCCTCGGCGCCGCGCTAAAGCTGAAAGAGCGGGAGGCCTCGCTTAAGGGTCGGGTGCGGATCCTGTTTCAGCCTGCCGAAGAGAACTTTGGCGGTGCGAAGAGCATGGTGCGGGCCGGCGCCCTGCGTGACGTCAGCGCGATTTTCGGCATGCACAACGAGCCCGGCCTGCCGGTCGGTGAGTTCGCCACCCGCGGCGGGCCGTTTTATGCCAACGTCGACCGCTTTGTGATCCGCATTACCGGCAAGGGGGCGCACGCCGCACGTCCGCATGAAGGCAACG
This sequence comes from Enterobacter cloacae complex sp. ECC445, assembly GCF_021892025.1. Taxonomy (NCBI): domain Bacteria; kingdom Pseudomonadati; phylum Pseudomonadota; class Gammaproteobacteria; order Enterobacterales; family Enterobacteriaceae; genus Enterobacter; species Enterobacter cloacae complex sp. ECC445. The sequence continues at coordinate 168,864 of NZ_JAKLRZ010000002.1, forward strand.
ACGCCATCGTGCTGACGAGCCAGCTGGTGACGGCGCTGCAAAGCGTCGCCAGCCGCAACGTCAACACGCTGGATTCGGTGGTGCTGAGCGTGACGCGCATTGCGGGCGGTAACACCTGGAACGTGCTGCCTGAAAGCGTCGAGCTGGAAGGCACGCTGCGCACCCACCGCACGGAGGTGCAGCAGAACGTGAAGGCCCGCGTGGGCGAAATCGCGGCGGGGTTTGCCAGCGCCTTTAGCGCGCAGATTGACATTACCTGGTATGCCGGGCCTACCGCGCTGGTGAACGACGAGCGCTGGGCCGACTTCGCGACCTCGGTCGCCCGGGAAGCCGGGTATGAAACCCGTCACGCCGAGCTGCACATGGGCGGGGAAGATTTCGCGGTCTACCTGCAGCAGATCCCGGGGGCGTTTGTCAGCATCGGCAGCAACAGCCCGTATGGTTTACATCATCCGGCCTTCAATCCGGATGAAGCCTTAATTGAGCCCGCTGCCCGCTATTTTGCACAGCTGGCGGAAAAAGCCCTGCAACACGTTTAATTCAGGAGAGGTGAATATGTCTGCACATCGTCAACTGCGGCTGGGGACCATTTTGCAGGGTGCATCCGGGAATATGTCCGCCTGGCGTCACCCTGAGGCCGTCGCCGACGCCAGCATCAATTTTGATTTCGTCAAGGCGACGGCGCTAAAGGCGGAAGAGGGCAAACTCGATTTCCTGTTTGTGGCCGACGGTCTTTATATTAACGAGAAATCGATCCCGCATTTTTTAAATCGCTTTGAACCGCTAACGGTGCTCTCCGCGCTGGCCACCATCACCTCGCGTCTGGGGCTGGTGGGAACCTTATCCACCTCCTACAGCGAGCCCTTTACCACGGCGCGCCAGTTCGCCAGCCTGGACCACCTGACCAACGGACGCGCGGGCTGGAACGTGGTGACCTCGCCGCTGGAAGGGTCGGCAAAGAACTTCTCTCGCGAAAAACACCCCGAGCATGCGCTGCGCTACCGCATTGCGGATGAGTATCTCGACGTGGTGAAAGGGCTGTGGGATTCCTGGGAAGGCGACGCGTTTATCCGCAACAAGGAGAGCGGCCAGTTTTTTGACCCGGCCAAACTGCATGCGCTCGATCACCACGGTGACTTCTTCCAGGTCGCCGGGCCGCTGAATATTGGCCGCACGCCCCAGGGCCGTCCGATTGTCTTTCAGGCCGGGGCGTCGGACGACGGGAAAAAGCTGGCGGCGAAACATGCCGACGCCATTTTCACCCATCACGAAACGCTCGACGAGGCAAAAGCCTTTTACCGCGACGTAAAACAGCAGCTGGAAACAAACGGCCGCCGCGCGTCGGATCTCCATATTTTCCAGGGCGTCAGCGTGATTGTGGGGAAAGACGCCGACGACGTGGAAAACCAGTATCAAACCACGGCGGCGCTGGTGTCGATTAACGATGCTCTCAACTACCTCGGGCGTTATTTCGAACATCACGACTTCAGCCAGTATCCGCTCGACGAGCCGTTCCCGGATATCGGCGACTTAGGCAAAAACAGCTTCCGCAGCACCACCGATGAAATCAAGCGTAACGCCCGCGAGCGCGGCTTAACCCTGCGCCAGGTGGCGCTTGAGGCCGCTTCCCCGCGCCCGCGCTTTTCCGGCACGCCGGAAGAGGTTGCGGACGGCCTGCAGGCGTGGTTTGAGGGCTATGCCGCAGACGGCTTCATCATTCAGGGCGGCACGCCGGACACCTTCCCGCGCTTTATTGACCAGGTGGTGCCCGTTTTACAGGCGCGCGGCCTGTTCCGTACCGACTATCCGGGCACCACGCTGCGCGAAAGTCTGGGCTTAGACCAACCGAAAAACCAGTACACACAACAATAAAAGAGAACACCGCTATGCAAAAATCATCGCTTGTTCTGGCGCTCGCGCTGGCCTTTACCCCTGCCGTCTGGGCAGAGAATGTGAATATTAACGGCACCGGCGTGAGCATCGAGGCCAATAAAACGCCGGTTAATACCGTCAAAAATGGAGAGGCGGTGGCGCAGCTGCCGAAAGACTATCGCTTTGCCGTGCCGGGGAAATTTACCGTTGCGGTGGCGGGACTCAATCAGCCGCCGCTGACGGTCTTCTCCGACGACAACAAAACGCTGCTGGGAAGCGAGGTCGACGTCGCCCGCCTGGTGGCGGACAGCCTCGGGCTGGAGCTGAACGTGGTGCCGACCTCCTGGGAAGACTGGCCGCTGGGCGTGGCGTCCGGGAAATATGATGCCGCCATCAGCAACATCACCGTCACCAAAGAGCGTAAAGAGAAGTTTGACTTTGCCACTTACCGTAAAGATTCCCTCGGGTTCTACGTGAAATCAAGCAGCCCGATCAAGTCGCTTGAGAAGGCGGAGGACATCGCCGGGCTGCGGATTATCGTCGGCTCCGGTACTAACCAGGAGGCCATCCTGCTGGCCTGGAACGCCGAGAACCTGAAGAAGGGGCTGAAGCCCTTTACCCCGATCTACACCAAAGACGATGCGGCCCAAACGCTGGCGCTACAGTCCGGGCGCGCGGATGCCTACTTTGGCCCGAACGTGATTGGCGCCTGGAAAGCGGCGCTGAACGGGAAAACCAGGCTGGTGGGCAGCGTCGACGGCGGCTGGCCGAAGGCGGCGCACATCGCGGTGACGCTGAAAAAAGGCAGCGGCCTGGTTGAGCCGGTGCAAACCGCGCTGAACGGCGTCATCAAAAACGGTGATTACGACAAAGTGCTGAACCGCTGGGGGGAAGGGGTGGAGCGTATTCCTCAGTCAGAGGTGAACCCGGCGGGCCTGGGCGATTAAGGAGGCGTAATGAGCGAACGATATCGTGATGTTTCACCGGAAGACGCCGAGCTTCAGCCCATCATCGAGGGGCTGTTCGGGGAATATGCGGCCCGCTACGGGGACTACTTCTCTAAAGACGCGGAGGTTGAACTCACCGAGTGGTATTTAGCGCCGCAGGGGCTGTTTATCGTCCTGGAGCGGGACGGAAAGATTATCGCCACCGGCGCGTACAAGCCTTTCGACGAACGCACCGCGGAAATCAAACGAATCTGGACGGACAAAACCCTGCGTCAGCAGGGGCTTGCCGGACGCGTGGTGCAGGAGCTGGAGCGCAGGGCGGTGCTGGCAGGGTATAGCCACATCTACCTGACAACCGGCTTTCGCCAGCCGGAGGCGGTCAGGCTTTATCTTAGCCAGGGCTATCAGCCGCAGTTCGATCTCAATCGGGATCCGGAAGAGTACAGCCAGCCGCCGTTTGACGGTCGGCTGCGCTTCACCAAAACGCTGGTACGCGAAGCGTTCAGTAAAACCGCATGAGGAACGACGATGAGCAACGTTGAAACCATTAAGGTGGTCCCGGCGCGTTATCCGCTGCGGGCCGTCGGCGCCGCGGTGGCGCTGTTTGTCCTGGCTGTCGTGATTCAGTCCGTGGCCTTTAACCCGCGCTGGGAGTGGGCGGTGTTCGCCCGCTGGTTCTTTGATCCGGTGATCCTCGAAGGCGTTGGGCAGACCCTGCTGCTGACGCTGATTGGCACCGCGCTGAGCGTGGTGTTTGGCGGCATGCTGGCGCTGGCGAGACTCTCGTCATCCTGGCTGCTGAGCAGCCTGGCGTGGGCGTACATCTGGCTGTTTCGGTCGCTGCCGCTGATCGTGGTGCTGATTATCCTGTACAACTTTTCCTATCTCTACGACACCCTCTCGCTCGGCGTGCCGTTCACCGGCATCACCTGGGGCCGCTTCGAAACCATCAACGTGCTCGGGCAGTTCTCTACCGCCGTGGTGGGGCTCACCCTGGTGCAGAGCGCCTATACCGCCGAGATCGTTCGCGGTGGATTCCTCGGGGTCGATCACGGGCAGTATGAGGCCGCCGCCGCGCTCGGCCTGCCGGCCTGGCGCCGCACGGTGCGCATCATTTTACCGCAGGCGCTGCGCACCATTCTGCCTTCCGGTTTCAACGAAATCATCAGCCTCGCCAAGGGCACGGCGATGGTGTACGTCCTGGCGATGCCGGAGCTGTTCTATACCATCCAGATGATTTACAACCGCACGCAGGAGGTGATCCCGCTGCTGATGGTGGGCGCGGCCTGGTATCTGGTCATCACCACCGTCTTATCCGCTATTCAATATGGCGTTGAACGCGCGCTTGCCCGCAGCGAACGCCGATCTGCCGTTAATCAGAACCGCGTCGCCCGTCGCCCCCGCTCGGTCGCGACCACGCCAGCACAGGAGCCTATCCATGCAAGCCTCTCCTGAAGGACACATCTCAATAACCGGCGTCAGCAAGTACTTTGGCCGACACAAGGCGCTCGACAACGTTTCGCTTGAGATCCCGCCGGGATCCGTGACGGTGATCCTCGGCCCGTCCGGGTCGGGCAAATCGACGCTGCTGCGCACCATCAACCATCTGGAGCGCGTGGACGAAGGCTTTATTCAGATCGACGGAGACTACATTGGCTACCGTCGTCAGGGCGACAGGCTCTTCGAGCTGAAGGAGAAAGAGATCCTCAAGCAGCGCGTCAACGTGGGCTATGTGTTTCAGAACTTCAATCTCTTTCCGCACCTCACGGTGCTGGAAAACCTGATTGAGGCGCCCATCGCGCATAAAAAGCTCAGTAAAAAAGAGGCGGTCGAAAGGGCGTACAGCCTGCTGGACGTGGTCGGGCTGCGGGATAAAGCCGATGCCTGGTCTCGCCATCTCTCCGGTGGGCAGCAGCAGCGCATTGCCATTGCCCGCGCGCTGGCGCTGCGTCCTAGGGTGATGCTGTTTGATGAACCCACCTCGGCGCTGGATCCGGAGCTGGTGGGGGAAGTGCTGGACGTCATCAAAAAACTGGCCCGGTCGGGCACCACGCTGGTGGTGGTCACTCACGAGATCGGCTTTGCCCGGGAGGTGGCGGATCAGGTGGTGTTTATGGTCGACGGGAAAATCGTAGAGCAGGGCAGCAGCGACGCGGTGCTGAACCGTCCGTCTCATGCGCGAACGCGCCAGTTCCTGTCAAAAGTGCTGTAAGGAGCGCAAATGAAATACGGACTTCTGGCGGGGCTGCTTTTTACGACCGCGGGCCACGCCAGCATCGATCTGAAAGCCAACGAGCAGCCGCTGCCGGTGACGGTGGATCGCCAGGCCGTGGCGAAGATCCCCGCCGGTTACAAATTTGTTGAGCCGGGAACGCTGACGGTCGCCATCTCGATGCTTAACTCCCCGCCGCTGGCGCTTCTGGCCAGCGATAACCGCACGCGGATTGGCAGCGACCCGGATATCGCTCGCCTGCTGGCGGGCAGCCTGGGGCTGAAGCTCAAGCTGGTGCCGACGGCGTGGGAAGACTGGCCGCTGGGGATCGCTTCCGGGCGCTACGACGTGGCGCTGGTGAACATTGCGGTGACCGAACAGCGGAAAGAGAAATTTGATTTTGCGGCCTACCGCGTCGATTCGCTGGCGTTTTCGGTGAAATCCACCAGCGAGATCCAGTCAATCAAAAGCGCGGAAGATCTGGCCGGGAAAAAGGTGATCGTCGGCTCGGGGACGAATCAGGAGCGCATCCTGCTGGGCTGGAACGAAGAGAATAAAAAGGCGGGGCGGGCGCCAGCGCTGCCCGTCTATCTTCACGATGATGCTTCGGGCAATCTCTATATCCAGTCCGGCAGGGCAGACGTATTCTTTGGCCCTCAGTCGGTTTCAGCCTACAAGGCGGCGCTCACCGGCACGACCCGCGTGGTCGGATTAGGGCCGAAAAAAGCCTGGGTCGCAACCACCACCAAAAAAGGCAATGAGCTGGTCTACGCGCTGCAGGCCGCGCTGAACGGTGCGATTGCGCGGGGAGAGTACCAGAAGGTGCTGGCGCGCTGGGGTGAACAGGAGGAAGGGGTGGAACAGTCGGTGGTCAACCCGCCTGGAATAACCTACTGAGGGTGCTCTACACTTAGGATTTTCACTCCTGAGGGGGGCAACATGATTAAACTCTATGGCGTACCCGGCTGGGGCTCGGCGATCGGTGAAGTGATGCTAGTCCTGGCCGATATCCCTTATCAATTTATCAACGTGGACGGGTTTGACCAGCCCGGTCCGCAGCGTGAACTGCTGCAAAAGCTTAACCCGCTGCGTCAGGTCCCCACGCTGGAGCTGGAAAATGGCGCCATCATGACCGAAACGGCGGCCATTGCCCTGATGGTGCTCGACAGATGTCCCGATCTCGCCCCGCCGGTGGGGCAGGCTGAACGCCAGCAGTTTCAGCGTCTGCTGATCTGGTTTGTAGCCAACGTCTATCCCACTTTTACCTATGCGGACTACCCCGAACGCTGGGTGCCGGATGCGCCGGAACAGCTGCAGAAAAACTGCATCGAATACCGGAAATCGCTCTATCTATGGTTTGAAAGTCAGCTCAGGGCTGCCCCGTTTGCGCTGGGGGAAAGGCTGACGCTGCTGGATGTATATATTGCGGTAGCGCGCACCTGGGGGCCGCGCCATGACTGGTTTGCGACAAATACGCCGAGGTTTACGGCTGTTGCGGACACCGTCTGTCAGCTGCCGGAACTGCACAAGGTGTTAAAGGCCAACGCTATTATCTGATAACGTGGAACTCTTATTCACAAACGGAAGCTTGCACATGCCGCACGTCGATATTAAATGTTTTCCCCGTGATTTGAACGATGAACAAAAAACGGCCCTGGCGGCGGATATTGCCGGGGTCATTATTCGTCATCTCAACAGTAAAGACAGCTCAATATCCGTTGCGCTGAATCAGGTGGATCCAGAGGAGTGGAAAGCCCAGGTCTGGGACACCGAAATAGGACCGAAGCTGGAAGAGTTAATTAAAAAACCAGGCTATTCAATGTAAGCGCGTATGCCGGGGCGATCGCCTCTCCCCGGTTTTTCCCTTCTTGTTTTCCCGCTTTTCGCAAAAATCGATAAAAAAATATTTTATTTTATCCGCTACACTTTACGTTTATGGCTATATTTCATACCTCTTTAGGAAAGATGTTCAACAGAATCAGTTAAGGACAGATACGTTAAAGGATAATTTTCTGATGACAAAATTACCCCGTTTTTCACCCGCCTTTCTTCACCCGCGTTACTGGCTCAGCTGGGTCGGCATTGCCGCGCTGTGGCTGATTATGCTCCTGCCTTATCCGCTGCTGTTCCGTATCGGCCACGGGCTTGGACGGCTGGCGATGCGCCTGCTTCCCCGCCGCGTCGCGATTGCCCGCCGCAACCTCGAGCTATGCTTTCCCGAAATGGATGCCAACGAGCGTGAGGCGTTGCTGCAGCGTAATTTTGAATCGGTAGGAATGGGGGTGATCGAAACCGGAATGGCATGGTTCTGGCCTGCATGGCGGGTGCGGAAATGCTTTACCGTGACGGGTTATGAGCACATGGAAAAGGCGCGGGCGAAAGGCAATGGCGTGGTGCTCGTTGGCATGCACTTTCTCACCCTTGAGTTGGGCGCGCGGATCTTTGGCATGCTGAACCCCGGCATTGGGGTGTATCGCCCTAACAATAACGCGCTGCTGGACTGGCTGCAGACGCGCGGGCGCCTGCGCGCCAATAAAACCATGCTCGATCGTCATGATTTAAAGGGCATGATCCGCGCGCTGAAGCAGAATGAGATTCTGTGGTACGCCCCGGACCATGACTATGGCAAAACCAATAGCGTCTTTGTGCCGTTTTTTGCGGTACCGAATGCGGCCACGACCGCGGGAAGCTATATGCTGGTCAAAAGCGCTAAGCCTGCCGTGATCCCCTTTGTGCCGCGCCGCAGGGCGGATGGCACCGGCTACGAGCTGATTATTCTGGAGGATATTAGCGAGGCGCTGCAGGGAGGAGATAAAGAATCCGTTGCAACGCAGATGAACAGGGCGATTGAGCAAGCGGTACGGATGGCGCCAGAGCAGTATATGTGGCTGCACCGGCGCTTCAAAACGCGTCCTGAAGGCGTACCTGACCGATATGCCCCTCCGAAACAGACGGCAACACGGGATGACATTCTTTCCGCCGGCGATTTTTCTGACCGCTCAGGCATACAGCACTAAACCTCAGTTTCGCCGCGCCGCTGGTGGGCTGGCTGATGGCGCACCGATCCGAAACGTAAGGATACTGAATCGCAACGACATTTTCAGGATGTCGCTGCGGTTCAGTGCTTTATAAAACTCACCGCGCTGTATAGAATTGCCGCATCCACAGCGACGGGATATCACACGGTGACCGCAAGAGTTGATTATCAGATTGAAAAATATCTCCTGACCGAAGCCGCCGAACCGGCGCGCCTGACGCGCCAGTGGGCAGAGGTGCTGGAGGAGTGTCGTGAGCAACAATCCGGCGCAGAGGAGCGGCTGCGTCTCGCGTTGCTTAATGTGGATTATGTCACCAGCTTCGAGCTGCCCTTCAGACTGCTCCTCACCCGTGCGCCGCAGCTGATTGACGTTGTCAGGAAAGAGCTGCCGCTCAGCCAGAAAAACGTTCTGTTTAACGGCAAGCGCTTTGGCTGCGTCTATAGCCTTAAACAAGATCTGGCCGGAATACCTGACGAGTTTACCTACCAGCTGAAAACGCGTATCCAGCGCAGTGACGCAACGGGATGTAATGAACTCCCTTACAGGCAAATTGCCCAGCAGGTAAAAGCGCCAAAGGAACGCCTCAAGCTGGCTCTGGAAAGCGGGCTGTCCGTGACGGCACTCGACGGGCTTTTCTGGTTTGGCATTCAGCGCATCGCGGCGGATGTGCAAAGGCTACGTAAAACAGGGATGCGGATTGTGACCTCCAACGCCGAGGTGTTCGATACGCTGACCAAAACAACCCGGCAAATCCCTCTCTATCGTCTGGAAGGAATGGACATTACTTAACCTGAAGCAGGATCGCCATCAGCCCCGGGAAGCGGGCATCCAGATCCTCTCTTCGCAATGAAATCATGTTTTCTCGTCCCTGTGGACGCTGCCAGATCACGCCGCTGTCGCGCAGTACGCGCCAGTGATGGGTCATCGTAGACTTCACCACATCTTCCGGGCGCAGCGCGTTACAGCTGAGTTCGCTGCCATCGGCCAGCCGGCGAATTATCGACAGCCGGAGCGGGTTGCCGAGGGCAAACAGCACATTTTCCAGCAGTATTTGTTCAGTTTCAGGGTGGTTTGGGATCATCGTTTTCCTGCGTATGGCGTCAGATTGAGCTATATCAACAATAGGTCAACCGTTAAAAAATAGTTCGATAATACTCGTACAATAGGACTATTATAGCAAATGAACGAATGCACGGCCATCCTGGTCGTCACAGACAAGTCATATGACTTAAGGAAATATCATGCCCCGACCCATCCCTCTCGAACGTTATCGCAACATCGGTATCTCCGCGCATATCGATGCCGGTAAAACCACCACCACCGAGCGCATCCTGTTTTATACCGGGATGAGCCACAAGCTGGGTGAAGTACACGATGGCGCGGCAACCACTGACTGGATGGCGCAGGAGCAAGAGCGCGGGATCACGATTACCTCCGCGGCGGTGAGCTGCTTCTGGCCAGGTATGGACAGAGGGTTCGAACCGCACCGGATCAACATCATCGACACCCCGGGGCACGTTGACTTCACCATTGAGGTTGAACGTTCCATGCGCGTTCTCGACGGTGCCGTGATGGTGTATGACTCCGTGGGCGGCGTGCAGCCGCAGTCGGAGACCGTCTGGCGTCAGGCCAATAAATACCACGTTCCGCGGCTGGCCTTCGTCAACAAAATGGACCGTCCGGGGGCCGATTTCTTTCGCGTGGTGCGGATGATGCAGGAGCGCCTGAAGGCCAATCCGGTGCCGATTGTCATCCCGGTTGGTGCAGAAGAGCACTTTACCGGCGTGGTGGATCTCATCAAGATGCGCACCATTTTGTGGGACGATGCGACTCAGGGCATGGTGTTTACCTATGCGCCCGTGCCGGATGATCTCGTCAGTACCGCCCGGGAATGGCGGGAAAAAATGGTCTCTGCGGCGGCGGAAGCCAGCGACGAGCTGATGGATAAGTACCTCGAAACGGGCGACCTGACGGAAGCGGACATTATTAAAGGCCTGCGTATCCGCACCATCTCGGGCGAAATCCAGCCGATGCTGTGCGGCAGCGCGTTTAAAAACAAGGGCGTGCAGCGGATGCTGGATGCGGTGATTGAGCTGATGCCGTCGCCGCTGGACGTGCCGGCCATTGACGGTGTGGATGAAAAAGGGCAGCACGCGGAGCGTCACCCGAGCGATGATGAGCCGTTCTCGGCCCTGGCGTTCAAGCTGATGAGCGACCCGTACGTCGGGCAGCTGACCTTTATCCGCGTCTACTCCGGCGTGCTGCGCAAAGGCGACGCGGTGTATAACCCGGTGAAAGGCAAAAAAGAGCGTATCGGGCGTATCGTGCTGATGCATGCCAACGATCGTCACGAGGTGGATGAACTGCGTGCGGGCGATATCGCGGCCTGCGTGGGGCTGAAAGACGTGACCACCGGTGACACGCTCACCGATCCGAACGCGGTGATCACGCTTGAACGAATGGATTTCCCGGACCCGGTGATCTCGCTGGCTATCGAGCCGAAAACCAAAGGCGATCAGGAGAAAATGGGGATCGCGCTGCAGCGCCTGGCGGCGGAAGATCCGTCGTTCCGCCTGCATACTGACGAAGAGTCCGGTCAGACCATTATTTCCGGGATGGGTGAGCTACATCTGGAGATTATCGTCGACCGCATGAAGCGTGAGTTTGGCGTGGAGGCAAATATCGGTCGTCCGCAGGTGACCTACCGAGAAACCCTGCGTAAGGCGGTGAAGGATATCGAAGGCAAATTTGTCCGTCAGTCCGGCGGCAAAGGCCAGTACGGCCATGTGGTGCTGAGCCTTGAGCCGCAGGAGCCCGGAAGTGGCTTTACATTTGAAGATGCCACTAAGGGCGGCGTGGTGCCGCGCGAGTATATCCCGTCCGTTGAGAAAGGGCTGCGGGAAGCGATGAACAGCGGGGTGCTGGCGGGCTATCCGGTGGTTGACGTTAAAGCGACGCTGACGTTTGGCTCGTACCACGACGTCGACTCCTCGGAGATGGCATTCCGCATGGCGGCCATTCTCGGCTTTAAAGAGGGCGCCCGCAGAGCGGATCCGGCGATCCTTGAGCCGATCATGCACGTGGAGGTGGAAACACCGGAAGAGTACGCCGGTAACATCATAGGCGATCTCTCTTCTCGTCGCGGCATGGTGCAGGGCATGGAAGAGCAGTACGGCAGCCAGATTATCCGCGCTGACGTGCCGCTGGCCGAGATGTTTGGCTACGCCACAACGCTGCGCTCGATGTCCCAGGGACGCGCGACGTATACGATGGAGTTCCACCATTTTGCGGAAGCCCCGCGGAATGTTGCGGATGAGATTATTTCGAAGCGCGCGAAGAGTTAATGAAGTGCGCATGGTAGCATCTGGGCTACCATGCGTCTTTTCGGCATATCATCCTTTTACTTAATTAGCGTTGCGGATCGAATTTTCCATTTCCCTTTTTCCTGAACGAGACAATCTGCCACAACGTGATCTTGTTTTTTGCCAAACGCGATATACACATTTGTGCAAACCGCATCAAAGTCAGAATTCAATACCGCGATCTGATTCCAGTCTTCGTCCCAATCCTGAGACTTGATGAACATATCCGCATCGGGCATATCTTTTTCGTTACTGTCGCCTGAGTACATTTCCTTAATTGCAGAAATTGTCCCTGAGACAACGTAATCTTTCATGATGTCGGGATTTAATACTGGCGGTTTATTCTGATTTAACTGTGCGATATACCATTGATTAAATTTAAGCGCCGCCTGGCCTGGTGCAGAGCTACTATGAGCGACCGCATAAGGAGACAGAGCGAAAAGAACGAAGCAGAGTATTTTCATTAGTCATGCCTGAACAGTTCGTAATGAGGTTGATCAAATACCAGGCGGAAGAAATAGGACGCTGTCATTGAGGCAGTGTCAATAGCTTATGCTACCACTCTATGGTTCCAGCTATCTTTGTAAACGATATTACCTTCACAGTGCTTCCAGGTAATACTTTCATATCGAAGAAGAACTGTTTCCAGGTGGGTGCCGGAGCCTACGCCAGGGTATAAATCAGGTGTTATCGACGTGATTTTAACATTCTCAAGTAGAATGTTAAAATACTCGCTTTCTACTCCTGCTTCGTTAATTATGTACATTTCTTTTATTGCTGATTTGAGCGTGACCCCGGTAGTTAAGGCTTTGTATAAAAGAGGCGTTACCCGATCGAACTCTTTCTGAAACATAATCGGTGCGTGAATTCGTGTACCTGTCAGGCGACCTGTATTGCTATCGGCTGGAATATTGACATTATAAGTGAGTGATTTTAGCTCAATAGCCCCAATACGTCCGGAGACCAGCGATGAACCCGTCATGGGTGAACCATTTTCATCCGTTAACCACATATAAGCTGGATTAGACATAGTATATCCTTTTATTTCAGTTCCGTTATGCGTGAAGTTAATCGAGGAAATAACCAAATCAGAATGAAGATTGTAAGCAATGTCAATAATAAGCAATGCTCCGGAAATAGATGAAGCCATAGCAAGCCAAAACCAATGACAAGCGCAGGAAAGACTACGCTTTCTAATAACAGTCTGATTAGGTTCTTAAACATTTAAATCCCTTTCTATAAAATCGGCTAAATCATCCAGGTTTGAAAAGGAATTTAATTTCATTCTTTCAAATAATTTTGAAAGAATGGGTTCGCAAAAATAATAAAGCATCTCCAGTTTCGCCTGGTACAGAATCCAGTAATAATCGGGGTTAATCGCTTTCAAATGGCGGGCAGCGAGTGCGCATTTTTGTTGAATGCCATAAAATTGAAGGACGAAGATCCCTTGTGGCAATTTCGCAGACAGGCGTTCAACAACAAGTTTGGACATAAGACTAGAGTGAGAAAGCGTGATCGAGGCAGCAGTAGCAAACGCATAGCGTGTAGCTCCCGCTACGTTTATGTGAGAGCTGAATTCTGCAATTCTTTTTGTGAGTTTACGGGCTGAACCTTCTGGGTTGCCATCCTTTACGTCATCACATACGGTTTTCAAGTACAGATAAAATACGTGAGCAATAACATCGGCGTGTTTGAATATCGACTCTATTGAGTAAAGCGTTCTGATTTCTTGAGCTTGTAACTCCTGACAGATATCATTGTACCTGGGAATAAAGCATGAAGAATACCAACTGACTCGCTCAATACCTGAATATATGTCGGATGCAACTCCTTTTGCCGACTGCAAAATGCCGCCAATTGCGTTCTCCATAGTGAGGGCTAAATGGTGGTCACTCTGAAATTTTATCCTTAAATAATCAGATGCTGTCATGATGTAAGGCCCTTTGTAAGCTTTATATTTACGTCATTAGTGCTACAACATAGCGAGTTTCCTCTTTTTTTCTGACTGCGGGTAAGCATTAAATGTTATATAAAATCATAATATTTCAATGATATATGATTGATCTTATCAATCCGGCGCCTTCACCATCTTCCCACTCGCCACAAACGTCCCGGCTCCAAGATGATGCAGGGTATTCAGCTTATCCTCGTCAAACTGCCAGCGTCCGGCGACAAACGTGCGTTCGTCTGCTGCCGCTGAAACCACTTCTCCGAACAGCGTATCGTATTTTTCTGCCGCGGAGGTGACGGGTAATAACCGGCACTCCATCCACGCCAGACATTTCTCTTCGATAACCGGCAGGCCGAGTTCAGGGCCGTTTACGACCGGAATGCCGTAGCAGTTGAATTTGTCCTCGTCGCGCCCGCTGACGCTGCCGACCGCGTAAGTCCAGTTGGCCGCCGCCACGCCGGGGATGACGATGCCAAATTTCCCACTGCGTTCAATCAGCTCGCGCGACCAGGTACTTTTGTCCACCACGATTGCGATGCGCGGCGGCTCAAACTCAACGGGCATTGACCATGCGGCGGCCATCACGTTGCGTCTGTCGAGGCTTTCATCCCGACTGGTGATAAGCACAGTAGGGCCGTGGTTCAGCAGACGGCTGGCATGACGTAATTCAACAGGGCGAAAGTGGCTCATAGGATCTCCTCATCTGTAACGATGAGTATGACGAAAAAGCACGTAAATCAAAGTGAGTGCGTAAAATTAGTTTATAAACAGAACATCACAATCAAAGGAAACTGATTAATGTCCCCATTCCTGACCGCCTATTTCGCCCGCATCGGCTGGACGCAACCGACCGCTGTTGATATTGATACCCTGCGCGCGCTGCATTTACATCACAACTGTGCGATTCCTTTTGAAAATATTGATGTCGTTCTGCCGCGAGAGATCCATCTTGAGGATCAGAATCTTGTCGACAAACTGGTCTCCGCGCGCCGCGGAGGCTATTGCTTTGAGCAAAACGGCCTGTTCGAACGCGTATTGCGCGAAGTTGGCTTTACGGTGCGCAGCGTGCTGGGACGCGTGATATTAGCGAATCCACCGCAAATGCCACCGCGCACGCACCGCCTGCTGCTGGTTGATCTTAACGGCGAGCGCTGGATTGCGGACGTGGGGTTTGGCGGCCAGACGCTGACGGCGCCGATTCGTCTGTTCGCGAGTGAAGAACAGGAAACACCGCACGGTCTGTATCGTCTGCTGAGCGAGGGTAACGACTGGGTGCTGCAGTTCCGTCACCACGAGCACTGGCAGTCGATGTACCAGTTTGACCTGACGACGCAGTATTTCAGTGATTACGTGATGGGGAATTTCTGGTCAGCACATTGGCCGCAGTCGCACTTCCGTCATCATCTGTTGATGTGCCGCCATCTGCCTGACGGCGGCAAGCTGACGTTAACTAACTTCAACTTTACCCACTGGCAGAATGGCCATGTGGAGGAGCAGATCCACTTGCCGGATGCTGAGGCGCTTTACCAACTGATGCAGGAACGCTTTGCACTGGGCGTTGACGATGCCAAACACGGATTTTCACTGGCTGAGCTCCGGTCCGTGATGGCAGGTTTTGAAACGCAGGGGAAATAACTCACTTCGCTATCGACCGCGAAACTCGCGTCGATAGCGGGAAGGTGAGGTATTGAGCTGGTTGTGAAAGTGGCGGCGTAAAGAGGTCGTCGAGGGAAAACCAACGCGCTCGGCAATGTCATCCACCGGCTGGTCGGTTTTTTCGAGATAGCGCTGTGCGACAATAATGCGCTGGTTGAGTAGCCAGCGCGAAAAACTTTCCCCCGTGGTTTGCTGAAACCGCCGGGTAAAACTGCGTCGGCTCATGCAGGCTTTCTCTGCCACACAGTCCAGCGTGAGTGCGAGCTGGAGATTCTCCGTCGCCCAGGCCAGCGCATCGGTGAAATAATCCCCGCGACGCGTATTCTGAACCGGCAGCTCGACATACTGCCGCTGCCCACCCTGGCGGTGGGGCGGGACAACCAACATTCGCGCCACGCCGTTTGCCACTTCGGCACCCCATGCCTGACGCACCAGATGCAGGCAGCAGTCAATGCTCGCCGCCGTTCCCGCAGAAGTGACAACGTCACCATCATCAATATAAAGCACGTCTTTATCCATTTGCACGGAGGGATAGAGGCGCTGAAAATCAGCTGCCCATCGCCAGTGCGTTGTCGCAGGACGATGTTCCAGTAACCCGGCGGCGGCAACCACAAATGCGCCCATGCACAAACCCACAATGCGTGCCCCCGCAGCATGGGCCTTTTGCAGCGCCAGCAGGAGGTTGGGATCCGGGGCTCGCTCGGGAACATCCCAGCTTGGGACAATCACCATATCCATTCCGGCCAACGCATCCAGCCCGCGTTCAACGACAATCGAAAAGCCGGCATTGGTTTTCAGTACGCCGGGTGTTGTGGCACAAACGACCAACTGACAAAGGGGCTCACCTTGTGGCGTGAGCGCTTTCTCAAACACGGCATACGGTACTGAAAGGTGAAAAGGGATGATGCCATCAAATACCACAATACCAATTTTCAACGTCATAAAAGCCTCCATGTGCCAGCCAGTATAGAAGTCTGGCTGGCGACAGGGATCAAGTCCGGTCTTATTTTGTGACCGGCAGTGCCATAACGTCCTGGGTGGTCATTACCTCAGCGAATACATCGGCCACACCGGCTAATGCTGCCCGCTGCAGCGTCTTGTGATCCACCACGCCGCCCTGGCCATCATCCAGATCGCGGGTTGCCGTTGCATCTTCAGGAATAATCACGCTGTAACCCAGCGGTACAGCGTCACGCGCGGTCGACGAGATGCACATGTGCGTCATCAGGCCAATCACAATCACCTTTTTAATCCCTTTTTTCTTTAATTGCGCATCCAGATCGGTGCCAACAAAAGAGCTCGGGGTCGCTTTGGTGATAATGGCGTCTTGCGCAGAAGGCTGCAGATCTTTATGGAACTGCGCATAGACAGATCCTTCGGCAAAGAGCGGGCTGTCTTTCGGCCCCATATGACGAACGAAGTAGACCGGCATCCCTTTTTGATGGGCATAGCTGACCAGTTTTTGACTGTTTTTCAGTACTTTTTCACCTTCCGGGATCACCATCTGACCGCGAAAATCTTTTGATGCGTAATATTCGTTTTGAATATCCACCACGATTAACGCAGTTTCAGATGCCGATAAGGATGGGGTAGCTTTTGCGCCAGTCATTGCGCGAATGGTTTTGGTATTCATGCTGGTTGTCTCCTGTGCGGTAGCATAAGTGGAAAATGCGCTCATCATGCCGATCATCACTGCCGTACGAAAAAATCGTTTCATCACATTCACTCCCTCTGTGTTGTGTTCGGGAGCCATTATTCCGCACAGTAGTCAACGGCAGGAGTCACCTGGAGAACCAATAACGGTACTTTTGGGCCATATTACTGCGTAAACTTGCCGATCCACGGGCTGTTGTTTTCACCAGACCAAAGTTGAACAAGCAGCTCTCTGAATTTTTCCGCCGCCGGGCTGAGAGGGGTTTCCCTGCGTTGTACCAGCCCCAGCGTTCGTCGGATAACCGGTTCTATCAGCGGGCGGCTGACAAGGACATGATGTTCATCGGTTGGCATCGCCAGACTCGGCACAACTGACACCCCGAGACCCGCCTCTACCATCCCCAGCGACGTTGACAGATGACGCACCTCGTAAAACCAGTTCGGTTTCCAGTCCATCTTTTCGAAAGCCTGATCGATAAGCGAACGGTTTCCGCTGGAGCGCCTGACGCCGATCAGCTTCATGCCAGCCAGATCGTCCCAGGTGACCAGCGGTTTTTTTGCCAGCGGATTATCCCGTCGGCATGCCAGGACAAAGGGTTCGTTCACCAGCGGCGCAAAATCGATATTGGGATGTGTGATGTTTATCATATTTATGCCGAAATCTGCGTCGCCATTTAACACCGCTTCGAGACAATCGCTGGCGCTGTGCTCAAGTATGCGAATACGGATGTTTGGGTAGTCATTGTTATAATCTCGTATCACGGAAGGCAGAAAATAGAACGCGGCAGTCGGAATACAGGAAACGGTAATAACCCCTGCCTGATGCGTCGCCATCTCTTTAATACTCAGGATCGAGCTTTCATAAAAATCGATTAAATTCTTTGCCTTAGGTAAAAATTCCCGTCCCACAGTTGTGAGCTTAACGCTGCGCGTGGAACGTTCAAACAGCGTGGTTCCCAGGCTCTCTTCCAGCTTCTGAATTCTGCGTGTTAAAGCTGGTTGTGAAATGTGAAGAAATTGAGACGCTTTTGTAAAACATCCGATTTCTGCAATTTTTACAAACGCTTGTATTCCCTGTAATTCATGCTGCATATCCGCACCTGATTATTGTTTTCCTAAATCCACGATAACGTAAGGGCTATTAATACGCAAAGCGTATTAATCCTGCTTTTTTCGACATTAGAGTTATCAACAGGAGTGTGAAAACCTAATTGCGTTCCTGATAAACGCGAAATGAGAAAAAGAAATGTTAAAGATCCCTTGCGTATTAATGCGTGGCGGTACCTCAAAAGGCCCGGTCATTCTGGCCAGCGACCTGCCAGCGGAAACCGAAGCGCGTGATGCAGTTTTACTCAGCCTGATGGGCGCTGGGCATGAACTCGAAATTGACGGTATTGGCGGGGGAAGTCCGCAAACCAGTAAGGTGGCGATCGTCAGTCCGTCCGACAGTCCGGACGCGGATGTGGATTATTTGTTCGCACAAGTGATGGTGAACGAACGTCGCGTTGATACCACGCCGAACTGCGGCAATATGCTCTGTGCCGTGGGCCCCTTTGCCATTGAAAAGGGGCTGGTCAAGGCGCAAAGCCCGGTGACGACGGTGCGTATCCGCAATCTGAACACCGGAACGCTGGTCGATGCCGAAGTACAAACGCCTGAGTATCGCGTCGTTTATGAAGGCGAAACTCAAATCGACGGTGTCCCGGGTACAGCGGCACCGATAGGCTTAACCTTCCTGAATTCTGCGGGTTCCAAAACGGGAAAACTGCTGCCGACCGGTAGCGTGACAAACGTGTTCGACGGTATTGAAGTCACCTGTATTGATATGGCGATGCCGATGGTTTTGATTGACGCGTCGGCGTTGGGCAAAACAGGTGGGGAGTCACCTGCAGAATTAGATGGCGATAGGGCGTTTAAGGAAAGGCTGGAGAACCTGCGCCGTCAGGCTGGCGCGGCGATGGGCTTAGGAGATGTATCCAACAAAGTGATCCCTAAACCGGTTCTTCTTAGCCGGGCGCGTAACGGCGGAACGCTTCAGGTGCGTTATTTCATGCCGCATACCTGCCATAAATCACTGGCGATTACCGGCTCGATTGGTATTTCGACCGCGACGCTTATTGAAGGCTCCGTCGCCGCGAAAATTGTTGCCGATCGTCCAAAGGAGCGTTTTACCAACATTATCGATATTGAACACCCAAGTGGAAAAATATCGGTGTCATTGCTAAGAGAGGATGACAATATCGAAAATACCCGTGCTGCGGTTATTCGAACTTCACGAAAGTTATTTGAAGGTGTTGTTTGTGTACCTGAAAAAATGCTCTCTGAAGTTGATTGAATAAAGTCTCAAATAAAAAATTAACCATCTTAAATAATACATTCTGTACCTTAACTATAATACTGAGGTTATTATGGCGTTAACGCATGCTAACAATATCCTGAAAGCACCCGATCCGGCAAAAGCAAGCGCAAATATTCGCGTGATTCTGGCCCTGGCTTTATCCGGGCTTGCGGAACTGGCTTCGTTGTTTTTTATCCAACCACTGCTCCCGATGCTTGCTGTGGAATATAATGTCCCGGTCAGCCAGGTGAGTATTATCTTATCCGCAGAAACGGCATTGCTGGCAATTGGACTACTGTTTACCGGAACATTATCCGATCACTATGGCAGGAAGCGGTTAATTATTGTCTCTCTTCTGTTGGGCGGCATTCTGACGCTGCTCTGCCCGCTGGTTCAATCCTGGGCAATGCTGGTGGCGCTGCGTGCGGTGATTGGTCTGGCACTGAGCGGCATCGCTGCGGCAGCAACGGCCTATATCAGCGAAGAGGTCGCACCGGTGGCGGCAGGCATCGTGACGGGATACTTTGTTTTCGGTAACTCAATGGGCGGCATGTCCGGGCGTATTGTGGCTAGCCAGCTGATCGACCACGTTTCAATCAATGTGATCTTCTACGGGTTTGCGGTCAGTCTGATTGCAGTTGCCATTCTGGTGAAGTTCCTGCTGCCGGAATCGAAAAACTTTACGCCTACGCAGAACCTTAACGTTATGCGTATGGTGAAAGGGGCGGCATCGCATTTCAAAAACAAAAATCTGGCGCTGGCGTTTGTCATCAGCTTCATTATTTTCGGCGCATTTACATCACTGTATAACTATCTGGCCTTCTTCCTGAAAGGCGAGCCGTTCCATATTTCACCGGCAAACGCGGGTCTGCTTTCCTTTAGCTTCGCCCTGAGTTTCTTTACGGCGCCACAGGCTGGTCGCTTATCGGCGAAATATGGCGCAATGAAAGTCTTGCGTGTGCTGTTCCTGGTGATGGCCTTGGGGATGCTGCTGACGCTGACGTCGAATGTCGTCACCTTTATTGTTGGTGCTGTGATTTTTACCGGCTGTTTCTTCGGCTGCCATTCTATCGGTTTAAGCTGGGTCAGTAAAAATGCCACGCACGCAAGAGGCCAGGCCGTCGCGCTCTATTTATTCTTCTACTACATGGGCGGTTCGGTGATTGGTTTTATCAACGGTTTTGTCTTCCATTCAATGGGCTGGCAGGGAATGACCGGATTTATTCTGGCATTACTTGGCGTTGGCGTAGTCGTGGCTACGTATCTGGCATCCGGTAATAAGCAGGTACTGGTTCCAGCGCAGTCAGCAGAATAAATAGCATGACAATGTGTTCACGCCCTGGGGTGTGAACACAAAATGAGTAAGAATATCAATCAGGTATCATTATGAAATTAGCAAGTTATATTCATCAGGGCCGTAAAAGCTACGGGATTTATACGCAACACGGCATTATCGATTTGGGTAATAAAATCGGCCATCAATATGCGACATTGAAAGATCTCCTTCAATGGGATGCGGTCGAGGTTGCCAGACAATATCACGATTACCCTGTGGATATTATGCCTGAAGACATTACCTTCCTGCCCGTTATAGAAGAGCCTGGAAAAATTTTCTGCGTGGGAATGAATTACGCTGAAAAAAGAAAAGAGTTTGCTGAGACGAATAATGCGCCGACGCTCTTTATTCGTTTTCCAGACTCGCAAACGGGCCACGCGCGGCCAGTCATGAAACCGGTTCTCTCAAGTGAATTCGATTACGAAGGTGAGCTGGCTGTCATCATCGGCAAGTCTGGCAGCGGCATTGACGCTAAAGAAGCGCTCGGCCATGTCGCGGGCTACAGCTGCTATATGGACGGCTCCGTCCGCGACTGGCAGCACGCCTGGTTCACCGCCGGTAAAAACTGGAAGCAGACCGGCGCCTTCGGCCCCTATATGACCACGGCGGATGAGATCCCCGATCCTCACGCGTTGACCATCCACACCTGGCTGAACGGCATGCTGGTTCAGAATGATTCCACCGGCAGCATGATCCACAAAGTCGCGGATCTCATCGCCTATATCAGTACGTTCACCTCCCTCAGCGCCGGGGACGTCATTATCACCGGCTCGCCTGGTGGCGTCGGGAAAAAACGTAATCCGCCTCTGTTTATGCGCGATGGCGATCGCGTCGAAGTCGAAATCGAAAACATTGGCCGCCTGATGAACACCATCGTGGAAGCGCAACCCCAGCAGCAAGAATTGACCGTCTAAACGCTCAGGAGAGAGACGATGTACACCGCCACAGCGCCAGAATTTGAGGTGATTAACGCCGGTAACGCGAAGGCCAGAGAGGAGGTAGCCCGTTTTCTGGCCCGCAACGGTTTAGGCATTGATAACGATATCGAGCAATTTATCGTTGCGCGCTATCAGCGTCAGCTTGTCGCCTGCACCGGCATTGCGGGTAACACGCTAAAATGCATTGCCGTGGATGCCGGGTGGCGGGGTACGTCGTTAAGCCTGACGTTAATTCATGAGGCCGAGCTTCTGGCGGCACAAAACGGCGAACATCAGCTCTTTCTTTTTACCTGCCCGGATAACGTAAATTCGTTTCGCGGATGCGGGTTTTATCCGCTGGTGACAGTCGAGAATTGTGCGGCATTAATGGAGAATACGCCGGTCGGTATTCATCGTTACTGCAGCCAGCTGCGTCGCCATCATTTCGTGCCGGGGCAAAACATTGGCGCGATCGTGATGAACGCCAATCCATTCACCCTGGGCCATCAATATCTGATCGAGCATGCGGCATGCCAGTGCGACTGGCTGCATGTTTTCGTTGTTCAGGAAGATGTCTCCGCTTTTTCGTTTAAAGAACGGTTTGCGATGGTCAGGAACGGAACGCAGCATCTCCCTAATGTCACGATTCATCCGGGGTCTGCGTATATTATTTCCCGAGGCACATTCCCGGACTATTTCCTGAAGGATAAGCAGGTTATTGATAAAGCCTACGCTGCCATTGATCTCATGCTTTTCAGAAATTACATCGCCCCCGCGCTGAATATTAACCATCGTTTTGTCGGTACCGAACCGTTTTGCCCGTTAACCGCAGAGTATAACCGGGCGATGCATCGCTGGCTGGAAGATGAAACGAGTACGGCGGCCCGTATCAGTGTGCACGAAATAGAAAGAAAAACGGATGGCAATAATGTTCCGGTGTCGGCTTCAGCCGTTCGTCGTTTATTGAATGAAAACAAAATCTCTGCCGCCAGCCGTATGGTGCCGGCCACCACGCGCGCGTTTCTGAATAAAGAGGTACAGCATCAGCCTTGTTTATCCGAACCGATGTCGGCAGCGGTTTAACCGCATGATCACAGGAAAATTGATATGAAAATTGTGCAAGCCGCAATGGCGGGGACGCTGGAGTCCAGCGACCTGATGGTGAAGGTGAGTCCCGTCGAGAGCGGGCTGGATGTGGTCATCCAGAGCGAAGTGTATAAGCAATTTGGCGAACGTATTACAGAGGTTGTCAATGAAACCCTGGCTTCGTTCAACATCGAGCAGGGGCTGATCGTCGTTGATGATAAAGGCGCGCTGGATTGCGTGATCCGCGCCCGCGTGCAGGCTGCTCTGCTCAGAGGAATGGCCCGGGAAGACATCACATGGGAAACGTTATAATGAAAAAGTTACGCCGCAGTATGTTATTTATTCCCGGTTCAAGTGCCGCCATGCTTTCGACGGCATTTATCTATAAACCTGACTCCATAATGTTTGATCTGGAAGATGCCGTCGCGTTAAAAGAAAAAGACAGCGCCCGTCTTCTGGTATTTCATGCCCTGCAACATCCTATGTACAACGATATTGAAACCGTTGTCAGAATTAATCCTTTGAATACGCCTTTTGGATTAAAAGATCTCGAAGCCGCCGTCAGGGCGGGTGTCGATGTCATTCGTTTACCCAAAACCGACTCCCCGGAAGATATTCATCAGCTCGAACGTGAAATCGTCCGCATCGAAGAAACCTGTGGACGTCCCGTTGGCTCAACCAAATTAATGGCGGCGATAGAATCTGCCGTGGGCGTGATTAACGCTGTCGCCATTGCGAAATCCTCCGACCGCTTAATGGGTATTGCGCTGGCCGCCTTTGACTACGTGATGGATATGCAAACCGAGCGGGGCGACGGGACAGAGCTCTTCTATGCCCGGTGCGCCGTATTACATGCCGCGCGCGGGGCCGGTATTGACGCCTTCGACGTGGTATACGCCGATGTGAATGATGAGGCCGGTTTCCTGAAAGAAGTGGATCTCATCCGCCGGATGGGCTTCAACGGAAAATCGCTGATTAATCCGCGCCAAATTGAAATTCTTCATAACGCCTACGCGCCAACGCAGGAAGAAGTGGACTACGCCGAGCGCGTGATTGCCGCCGCAGAGGAGGGGGAACGCAACGGACTGGGGGTGATTTCGCTGAACGGCAAAATGATCGATGCACCAATCATCAACCATGCCCGCGTGGTGATCGAACGCAAAAATGCCTCCGGCATTCGTCAGTAATCCCTTATTGCAAGCGACAGGATGAACAATGAAAAACCTAACTGAAACCCTGCATCACATTCCTGGCTCTCGCCGTGAATACGTCGCCTTCAGCGGCGCTAACGCGACGACGCCTTATCTTGCTGACAGCCAGCAAAAGTCACAGCGCAAACTGTTTGCCAGCGTGGACGAGGTGCTGGCCCGCTGCGATCTGCATGACGGCATGACCGTGTCTTTCCATCACGCCTTCCGCGAAGGGGATAAGGTCATCAATTACGTAATGGACAAACTGGCTCAGCGCGGCCTGAAAGGCATCACGCTCGCGTCCAGCTCATTAATGTCCTGCAATACGCCGCTTATAGATCACATACGCAATGGCGTGATCGGCAAAATCTACACCTCCGGGATGCGTGGCGAACTGGCAGATGCGATTTCGCACGGGCTGATGGACGAGCCGGTACAAATCCACTCCCACGGCGGGCGGGTAAATTTGATTCAGAAGGGCGAAATCGCCATTGATGTCGCGTTTCTGGCTGTTTCGTGCAGCGACGAATATGGCAATGCCAGCGGCAACGGCGGCACATCGCAGTGCGGCTCTCTCGGCTATGCGATGGTCGACGCAAAATATGCCAGAAAGGTGGTTTTGCTTACCGAAACCCTGAAGCCGTTCCCCAACCTGCCGGCCAGTATTATTCAGGATCAGGTTGACTATGTGGTGCAGATTGAGAGCGTCGGTGACCCGGCAAAAATCAGCGTAGGTGCCGCCAGGGTCACCAGCAATCCGCGCGAGCTGATGATTGCCCGCTCTGCTGCCGACGTTATCGAACACTCCGGCTATTTCCGCAACGGCTTTTCGATTCAGACCGGTTCAGGGGCGGCGTCAACCGCCTGTACACGGTTTATGGAAATCCGGATGCGCAAACACAATATCGTTGCTCGCTTCGCGCTCGGTGGGATCACCGGCAGCATTGTCGATCTGCATCAGAAAGGGTTAATCGAGAAGATCCTCGATACGCAAAGCTTTGACGGCACGGCGGCAGCTTCTATGGCGGTCAATCCCGAACACGTGGAAATTTCCACCAACGTCTATGCGAACCCGGCTGCAAAAGCTGCCTGCTGCGACAGGGTGGACGTGGTCATCCTCAGCGCGCTGGAGGTGGACACCCAGTTCAACGTCAATGTCCTGACCGGTTCCGACGGTGTGATGCGCGGTGCGTCGGGCGGACACTGCGACGTCGCCGCGGCGGCCAATCTCACCATCGTGGTTGCCCCGCTGATCCGCAGCCGCATTCCTACCGTCGTCAGACAGGTCACGACTCTGGTGACGCCGGGCGAAAGTATTGACGTTTTGGTTACCGATCACGGTATTGCCGTGAACCCGGCGCGCCCGGAAATTCGCGAACGCCTGATTAACGCCGGGCTGACCGTCGTAGACATCGACGCTCTGTATCAAAAGGCGCTGCTCATCTCGGGTGAACCCAAGCCTGTCGAGTTCACTGACCGGATCGTCGGCGTGGTGCGTTACCGCGACGGGAGCGTGATAGACGTGGTTCGCCAGGTGAAGGAGTAATCCTCATGACGGATAAAGCCTCGAATGTGAAAGTCACTCTGGAACAGGTGTTGAGCGCCAGAGAACAGCGAGCCCGTCGCCAGCAGGCGTGGCTGTTTCAGTCCGAACATACGGTTGTATCCGTCACGCTGGTCTGGCCGGGGGAGGTGAAGGATACCGACCTGACCAGACGGGTGATGGCCGTCGCGAATCAGGCCCTCGGCGAGGTATTCCGCATGCATCAGTGGACGGTCTGTCGGCATCAGATTCTGCAGCCGGTCACGGGGCCAGAAGCGCTCTGGTCGGTGTCGGCACCCGCGTGGATGATAAAACACGTCACGGCGCATCTGGAAGATAACCATCCTCTGGGACGCCTGTGGGATATCGACGTGTTTTGTCCGAAGACGGGACTGTTGAAAAGAAACGCCATCCAGCAGCCGATGCGCCGATGCTTTATCTGTCATGAACCGGCCCATGTTTGCTCGCGTGCGCGGCATCATTCGCAGGCCGAACTCACGCGCGTAATCGAGGCGTTAACCGATGACTACTTCGCTTGCCAGATGTAATGCGCCAGAGGTTCAGCGCACCTTCGCTGAGCTGGCTACCGAGGCCATGTATCGGGAAATTCGCTTAACCCCGAAGCCGGGTCTGGTGGATCGTGTAAACAGCGGGGCGCATCACGACATGGATTTTGCGCTTTTCATAACGAGTATCGCGGCGATTGCGCCCTGGTTCTCGACGTTCTTTAACGTTGGCAGAGAGACGGCTCATCTTACTGGCCCGCAAACGCTACGGGCCATAAGACCGACCGGTCTGGCCTGCGAGCAGGCGATGTTTGACGCCACTGGCGGGGTGAATACCCATAAAGGCGGGATCTTCTCTCTGGGGCTGCTGTGTGCCGCGGCGGGACGTCTGTCGCAAAGGGATGAAACGCTTACGCAGCGCAGCTTATGCCGCGAGACCCGCATTATCTGTACCGGCATCGTTGAACAGGAGCTGAAAACGACCGGTATCGCCAGAACGAAGGGCGAGCAGCAGTTCCAGACATACGGGTTTACCGGGGCGAGAGGGGAAGCGGCCAGCGGTTTTATCACCGTTCGCCAGGCGGGTCTCCCGCACCTGCGCACCGCGTCAGGTCAGGGCGAATCCGAAGACGTAGCGCTCTTGAGAATGCTGCTGGGTTTGATGGCGGCGAATCCGGATACCAATCTGGTTTCCCGAGGCGGAATTGAAGGGCTGAATTATGCCAGACGTTATTCAAGGCGGTTATTAAAAATAAAACGTCTCACGGCGGATAAATTAGTTATCGCGCTGCTCAGAATGGACGCGGAATTTATCAAACGCAATTTAAGCCCCGGCGGTAGCGCCGATCTTATTTCCGTTGGCTGGTTATTGTCGCAATTTCCACCCGACTAATCGCGAATAGCGTAACAGGAAAACGTCATGATTGAACAACGCCTGCAACAGCTCAGTAAGGGTTATACCCTTGTTCTGGTCCCGGGTCTCAGAGACAGCGATGAACATCACTGGCAAAGCTGCTGGGGTCGGCGTTTTCCCTTCTGGAAACGGATCCAGCAGAAAAACTGGTTTGAGCCCGATATCGAAAACTGGGTCTCCGCCATTACCCGCGAGCTGGCAATGTGCCCGCTGCCCGCCGTCCTCGTCGGCCACAGCTTTGGCGCGTTGGCATCATGTCGGCTGCTGCAAACGCGGCGGGTAAACGTCGCCGGGGTGGTGATGGTCGCACCGGCTGAACCCGCTTTTTTCGGCCTCGAAGAGGCCATTCAGCCAACGCCATTACCCGTCCCCTGCATGATATTTGCCAGCCGAAACGATCCTCTGATGCCTTTTGCTCGCGCTCACTACTGGGCAACGTGCTGGCGCGGCCATCTCATCGATATCGGTGAGGCCGGACATATTAATTCTGAGTCCGGTTTTGGCGAATGGCCTTACGGACTCGAACGATTAACCGAATTTTGTGAACAACTTTAGCTTTAACAGGAGAACCTATGTTAGATGATTATCATCAGCACCAGAAAGCGCGCGCTGAATCGGGTATTCCGGCGAAACCGTTAACAGCGGAACAAACCGATGCACTTATTTATCGTTTAATAAATGATGCGCCCGCGCATCATCCGCTATTAATCAATTTATTAACCCACTGGGTCCCGCCGGGCGTCGATCCTGCGGCAAAGCTAAAAGCCGATTTTTTATTCAAGGTGGCATTGCAGGAATACCGTGTTAACGGGCTTTCTCCTGAAGCGGCTACGACGCTGCTGGGGTCCATGCAGGGGGGCTATAACGTCCAGCCGCTGATTGAGCTCCTTGACCATCCGAACCTGGCACCGCTGGCCGCTGAGCAACTCTCTTCTACCATCCTGATCTTTGAAAAATTCAGCCAGGTGGAAGCCAAAGCGAAGAGAGGCAACGTCCGGGCAAAAGAGGTGCTTCACTCCTGGGCAAATGCCGAGTGGTTCACGCGCCGCCCGGCCATGCCTGAAAAAATTACCCTGAAGGTGTTTAAGGTTCCCGGTGAGACCAATACCGACGATTTGTCTCCGGCACCGGAGGCGTGGTCACGTCCTGATATTCCGCTGCACGCACTCTCCATGCTCAGTAACGTCAGGGAAGGGGTAGCACCTGATGAACCCGGCGTACGTGGCCCTTTGCGCCAGCTGGCAGAACTCAAAGCGTCGGGCTGGCCGCTGGTGTACGTCGGTGACGTTGTGGGGACAGGATCCTCACGTAAATCCGCCACCAACTCCATCCTGTGGCACATCGGGAACGATATTCCGTACGTGCCGAATAAACGTAACGGCGGGTTTGTGTTTGGCGGCAAAATCGCGCCCATTTTCTTCAACACGCTGGAAGATTCCGGTGCGCTGCCAATAGAGATGGATGTCTCCGCGCTGACGACCGGGATGCTGATCGATCTTTACCCGTACAAGGGCGAAATTCGTGAGACAGAAAGCCAGCGGCTGGTGACGACCTTTACCCTTAAAACCGAAGTGCTGCTTGACGAAGTACGCGCCGGCGGGCGGATCCCGTTGATTATCGGACGCAGCCTGACCGCGAAAGCGCGGGAATCGCTGAAGCTTGGGCCTTCCGCGGTATTCCGCACGCCCGCTTTGCCTGCGCCATCCGAAACCGGCTTTACGCTGGCACAGAAAATGGTGGGGAAAGCCTGCGGCGTGGCGGGGATCCGTCCCGGGCAGTATTGCGAGCCGAAGATCGCGACCGTGGGATCGCAGGATACCACCGGCGGGATGACGCGCGACGAGCTGACCGACCTGGCCTGCCTCACGTTTTCAGCCGACCTGGTGATGCAGTCTTTCTGCCACACCTCTGCCTACCCTAAGCCGGTAGATGTGCAACTGCATGAAACCCTGCCGCAGTTTATCACCCGCCGGAATGGGGTGGCGCTCAAGCCGGGTGACGGCATTATCCACTCGTGGCTTAACCGCATGCTGCTGCCGGATACGGTAGGCACGGGTGCCGACTCCCATACCCGCTTCCCGCTGGGGATCTCCTTCCCGGGCGGTTCCGGGCTGGTTGCGTTCGCAGCGGCCACCGGCATCATGCCGCTGGATATGCCTGAGTCGGTGCTGGTGCGCTTCAAGGGCGAGATGCAGAAAGGGATCACCCTGCGCGACCTGGTGCATGCCATTCCGCTCTACGCCAGAAAGCAGGGGCTGTTGACGGTCGAGAAAAAGAATAAGCGTAACGTTTTCTCGGGCCGGATCCTCGAGATTGAAGGCCTGGAAACGTTAAGCGCAGAGCAGGCGTTTGAACTGGCTGACGCCTCCGCCGAACGCTCAGCTGCCGCGTGCGTTATGCGCCTTGCGGAAGAGAATGTCGCGCAATATCTGCGTTCCAATGCGGCCTTGCTGCGCTGGATGGTTAAGCAAGGGTATGAGAATGCCGCCACGCTTGAGCGCCGCATTGCTGAAATTGAGGCGTGGCTGGCTAACCCGTCACTGCTCTGCGCCGATCCTGACGCGGAATATGCGGCAGTCATTGAGATCGATCTCAATGAAATCACCGAGCCGGTGGTCTGTGCCCCGGACGATCCGGACGATGCCCGGTTACTTTCGGAGGTTGCCAGCACCCCTATTGAAGAGGTCTTCATTGGCTCCTGCATGACAAACATCGGTCATTTCCGCGCTGCGGGGAAAATCATGGCCGGTGCCAGCGAAAACCAGGCGCGTTTGTGGCTCGCACCGCCGACAAAAATGGATGCCCAACAGCTCTCCCGCGAAGGCTATTTTAATCAGTTTATTAAATCGGGGGCGAGAATCGAGCCTGCGGGCTGTTCCCTGTGTATGGGGAACCAGGCGAGGGTGCGTGAGGGGAGCAACGTAGTATCGACGTCCACTCGAAATTTCCCGCATCGTCTGGGAACAAATGCGAAAGTCTTCCTTGCCTCAGCTGAATTAAGCACCGTCGCTGCCATACTGGGTAAAATGCCAACCGTGGAAGACTATTTTAGCTATACGGATAAACTTCACGATGCGCATGAAAATATCTATCGCTATCTCAGTTTTGATACCCTGCCCGAATATCAATTCAAAGAGAGTGATAATATCGATATTGTTAGTGTGTGATTTTTAGTTATTCATTTGGCAAATGTATTTAATCGGTGGAGGCCTCTTTCTGGTGCGGCCTCTGCTATTCAGGGACCCTTTTCTCATGGGTGAGATATGCTTAAATCCAATGTTTTAAAAACAATCTTACTTGCCGTAATAATATTACTATCAATATTTATTCCTCCGCCTGATGGATTAACCAAAGAGGCGTGGATACTGGCAGGCATATATCTGTCTGCTATCGTTGGGCTGGTCATTAAACCGTATCCCGAACCCGTCATTATGCTGGTCGCGGTGGCATTAACCTGTTTTACCGTAACAAAATTCCCGGATTCTCCTGTCAAATCAATGGATGTCCTGAGCGGATACGCCTCAGGTACAACCTGGCTGGTGTTTAGCGCCTTTACGCTTAGCGCGGCGTTTGTTACTACTGGTCTGGGGAAACGCCTTGCCTACTGGTTTATCCTCAAGTTTGGCAGCACGACGCTGAGGCTGGGGTATGTGACCGCCTTGCTGGATTTGGTGCTGGCACCGGCGACACCCTCAAATACCGCGCGGGCAGGTGGCGTGGTTTTCCCTATTATTAACAGCATCGCGACGGTATTAGGCTCAACGCCAAAAGAGACGCCGTGCAAGGCTGGCCGTTATTTAATGGTCAATGTCTATATGGTGACTAAAACGACCAGCTATATGTTTTTAACGGGCTTTGCCGGAAACGCGTTAGCGCTACAGCTAATTTCCGATATCTTCCATGTTCATATTAGCTGGATAGGCTGGATGCTGGCGGGAGCTCCGCTGGGGTTATTGATGCTGTGTATTATTCCCTATATTTGCTATCGCGTTGCATCTCCTGAAATTAAAAAAATTGATAATGTCGCTATTGCTACCAACGGCTTGCAAAGTCTCGGGGCAATGAGCCTCAAAGAGAAGGGCCTGGTCGTTATTTTTATCGCTGCCTTATTGGGCTGGATCTTTTCTCGTCAGCTTGGGCTCAATGAATCCGCCGTCGCCATTATCGCAATGGGCGCGGCGCTGCTGTTTAATATTATCGGCTGGAGCGATGTGCAGAAAAACAAAGGCGGCTGGAATACCCTGATGTGGTACGGGGGCATCATCGGTCTGAGCGCCACGCTGAGCAAGGAGGGATTTTTCCGCTGGCTGGCTGATTTCCTGTCAGCGCACCTCAATTTTCTCAGCGCGGGGAATATGACCATCGTTATTATCGTGTTTCTCAGCGTGCTGGTTCGTTATTTCTTTGCCTCAGGTGGGGCGTACGTCGCGGCGATGGTGCCGGTCTTTGCCACCGTGGGGCTGGTTACCGGAACGGCACCCGTTCTGCTTGCTCTCGCC
Organism: Enterobacter cloacae complex sp. ECC445; assembly: GCF_021892025.1. NCBI lineage: Bacteria > Pseudomonadati > Pseudomonadota > Gammaproteobacteria > Enterobacterales > Enterobacteriaceae > Enterobacter > Enterobacter cloacae complex sp. ECC445. The sequence goes on from NZ_JAKLRZ010000002.1 coordinate 199,883, forward strand.
ATTCTTTTTTCCAACTCCTATGGGGGTTGCATCACGCATTATGGCGGCGCAGCGGGACCGATTATCTTTGCTGCCGGGTACAACGACATCAAGTCATGGTGGACTATCGGTACGCTCGTGGCGTTGTGCACGTTTTTAATCCACATGTTCCTCGGCATTCCCTGGTGGGGCTTCCTGATGCAGCACGGCATGCTGCAGTCTTAACGGATGAGGAGATGGTGAAACGCAGGCCGGGTAAGGCGTCGCCGCCACCCGGCAACATCACTGCTCAGCCGGGGTAGTAAACAACTCGAGCGTAATTAATGTATCGAGATGCCTGTTAAACGCGGCCTCGTCCATTTCGGGCATGTTTAAGATATACATCCCGTCAAGACCACACACCAGACCAATCAAGCGCCAGGCAATATTTTCTGCCCGATCGCCCGGATGCAATGCCCCGGCCTTCGTTCCCGCTTTGATTAGCGCCACCGTTTCCTGATGCCACATCTCCATAGTCATCACATAGGCGCCCTTGATGTCGGCATCACGGCTGGCAAGGATCTGGGCTTCACGCCACAGGCGAATATAGGGCTCAAACCTCCCGTCATCGCTGCCGAGCATGGCATGAAGCTGCTCCCGCCAACCGGCCTGTTTACCCGCGACATCTGCATCCAGCAGCTCGCGAATCAACCGTACGAAGGCCAGCGATTTTAGCTCCCCGCCGGACGTAAAGTGATGATGCACCTGTCCGGTGGCGACTCCGGCTTCAGCCGCAACGCGGCGTACCGTCATTGCCGCCAGTCCTTCTGCCAGCGCCACGCGCATGGCTGCCTGTAAGATGGCTTCCCGCCGTTCATCCTTGCTCAGATATCGCATGTTTACTCACTCTCAATGGGAATGAAACGAGTGTAACAAAAAGCTGGACACTCGTTCAACTTTACGTAGGATCGCATCCTGGACATGTGTCCATGTTTAAAATGAAAAGGAAATTTATGTTTCGTCAGTGGTTAGCGTTAGTGATTATCGTGCTGGTCTATATCCCGGTGGCGATCGACGCGACGGTGCTGCACGTGGCGGCACCGACATTGAGCATGACGCTGGGCGCCAGCGGCAATGAATTGCTGTGGATCATCGATATCTATTCGCTGGTGATGGCGGGAATGGTGCTGCCGATGGGCGCGCTGGGCGACCGTATCGGTTTTAAACGATTGCTCATGATTGGCAGCACGCTGTTTGGCCTGTCGTCGCTGTCGGCAGCGTTTGCGCCATCAGCCGGGTGGCTGATTGCGGCGCGCGCCTCGCTGGCAATCGGTGCAGCAATGATTATTCCAGCCACGCTGGCCGGGATCCGCACGCTCTTTACCGACGCGCGGGATCGTAATATCGCGCTGGGCGTTTGGGCTGCGGTGGGGTCCGGCGGGGCGGCGTTTGGCCCGCTGATTGGCGGTATGCTGCTCGAGCATTTTTACTGGGGCTCGGTGTTTTTGATCAACGTGCCGATTGTGCTGGTGGTGGTGTCGCTGGCCGCGCGCTTCGTGCCGCCTCAGCAGGGGCGTCCGGAGCAGCCGCTGAATATCAGCCATGCCGTGATGCTGATTGTGGCGGTTTTACTGCTGGTCTACAGCGCGAAAACCGCCCTGAAGGGCACCCTGTCACCGTGGATCGTCGCGTCCGCGCTGGTTACCGGCTCGATGTTGCTGTTCATTTTCGTGCGTATTCAGCTTCGCGCTCGCGTACCGATGATCGACATGCGTCTGTTCTGCCATCGCATCATCCTGAGCGGCGTGGTCATGGCGATGACCGCCATGATTGCCCTGGTCGGCTTTGAGCTCCTGATGGCCCAGGAGCTGCAGTTTGTTCATGGCTTTACGCCGTTTGAAGCGGGCATGTTCATGCTGCCGGTGATGGTCGCCAGCGGGTTCAGTGGCCCGATCGCGGGCGTGCTGGTCGGGCGTTTAGGATTACGCATCGTTGCGGCAGGCGGAATGGGGCTCAGTGCCGTGAGCTTTATCGGCCTGTCGATGCTCGACTTCAGCACGCAGCAGTGGCAGGCGTGGGGGCTAATGGTGCTGCTCGGCTTCAGCGCCGCCAGCGCGCTGCTGGCCTCGACCTCGGCCATTATGGCGGCCGCGCCGAAAGAGAAAGCCGCCGCCGCAGGCGCAATTGAAACCATGTCCTATGAGCTTGGGGCCGGGCTGGGGATCGCCATCTTTGGTCTGCTGTTGACCCGCAGCTTCTCGGCGTCGATTGACCTGCCGCGGGGGCTGGATGCCTCGCTCGTCGATAAAGCTTCGTCATCCATCGGTGAGGCGATGAAGGTGGCGCAGGATCTCACGCCGACCCTGGCGGAACCGGTGATAGAGGCGGCGAAAAGCGCGTTTATCACCTCACACAGCGTGGCGCTGGGCAGTGCGGGGGGAATGCTGCTGTTGCTGGCGGTGGGGATCTGGTTCAGCCTGGCGAAGGTCAATCCGCAGTAAAACAGGGCGCGCGGTTGGCGCGGGTGGGGCAGATGCGCTATGTTTTTTATAGGATTATCTGACTCTTGCTGGAAAATATGAGCCCTCGCCACAGCAGTGAAGCGTCCCAACCGCTCTCCCGGTTAACCCTGCTTGCAGGAGGGGCGCTTGGCGTCGTTTTTGGTGATATTGGCACCAGCCCGCTTTATACCTTCCGGACGGTGCTTTCGCTCTCTGAGCATGACTCGACGCCCGGCGTCATACTCGGCCTGCTCTCCCTGATAACCTGGACACTCATCCTGGTGACGTCCATAAAATATGCCGCCTTTGCCATGCGAATTGATAACCATGGCGAAGGGGGCATCATGGCCCTGATGTCGCTTCTGGTGGAAAAGGGCAAAGGCGGACGCTGGGTCATTTTTGCCGCCCTGATTGGCGCCGCGCTGATATACGGTGACGGCGCAATAACCCCGGCCATCTCCGTCCTGTCTGCCCTCGAAGGGCTGGAAATGGTGTTCCCGGCGTCCCAGCCGTACATACTACCCCTGACGGTCGCGGTTCTGCTGGCGCTGTTTCTTATCCAACCTTTTGGTACCGCCCGTATAGGGAAAATATTTGGCCCGGTGATGGCGGTGTGGTTTTTGGCGATTGCAGCTCTTGGCGTGCGGGGGATCGTGCAACACCCCTCGGTACTGCTGGCCCTCAATCCCGCGTATGGCATCGCGTTTCTGTTTTCGAACGGGTACACCAGCTTCCTGGTCCTGGGCGGCGTGTTTCTCTGCGTGACGGGTGCCGAAGCCCTGTATGCCGACATGGGGCATTTTGGTAAAAAGCCCATCTGGCTTGCCTGGTACGGCGTCGTCTTTCCTTCGCTGCTGCTCAACTACGCCGGTCAGTCAGCGTTGATTCTGGCAGGTGCCGACAGCAAACAGAATCTTTTCTATACGCTGTGTCCGCCTGCGCTGCAGGTTCCGCTCATCATTCTTGCCGCGCTGGCGACAATCATCGCCAGCCAGGCGATTATTACCGGCGCTTTTTCGATGACGCGCCAGGCCATTCAGCTTGGCTGGTTGCCCCGGTTACGCATCAAACAGACGGCGGCAGAAAGCTACGGCCAGATTTACATCGGGATAATAAACTGGCTGCTGATGGGGGTGACCATCGGGCTGGTGGTGTTCTTTAAATCCTCCGACAAGCTTGCCGCGGCGTACGGCATCGCCGTGTCATTAACCATGCTGATGACCACGGGCCTTCTGTTTGTCGCTATGCGGGAAGTGTGGCGCTGGAGCCTGGTCAGCAGCGCGGTCATTGCCTTCTGTTTCCTGGTGATTGATGCCACCTTCCTGTTTGCCAATCTGATTAAGGTGCTGGAAGGCGGCTATATTCCGCTGCTGATGGCCGCCGCTGTTTGCACGGTGATGCTGATCTGGCACCGGGGCGTTAAGGCGGTATCGGCATCGGTGGGCGAGATGGGCGTCAGCGTGGATGCCTTCTTTGCCCAGCTTCAGCAAAAGACGGTGCCCAGAGTGGCGGGCTCCGCCATCTTTTTGACCCGAACCCAGAACAATATCCCGCCGGTCATGCGCTGGCACGTCGCGCGCAACCGGGCGCTACAGCAGGACGTGTTGTCGCTGACCATTGATATTCTCAACGTGCCCTACGTGGGGGAAGAACAACGTATAAGAGTGGAGCAGCGCGCACCGGGCTACTGGCACGGCGTGGCGCAGTATGGCTTTATGGAACACCCGGACATCCCGCGGTTGCTGCAGGGCGTCAGCGAGGTCAACGCAATTTTTGCCACGGATGACGCCACCTGGTATGTCGGGCATGAAACCATTGTGGCAGGTGAAGGTGAGGCGGGCATGGCGGCCTGGCAGCGGCACATCTTTGCTTTTATGAAGCGCAACTGCACGCACGTCATCAACCACTATCACCTTCCCAGCGATCGCGTCGTCGAAATCAGCCGACGCGTTGCCGTGTAGATTCAGGCGAAAGCAGAGATCTTCTGCATTCGCACCGCTCTATCGCTCAAGCGCCGCAGACAGGACGCTGTGCAATAACACATTCGCGCCTTTCTCTGACCACTCCGGCAGGATCCTTTCCGCTTCGTTATGGCTGACGCCCTTCACGCAGGGGATAAAAATCATGCTGGCAGGGGCCACCTTACTGACGTAGCAGGTGTCGTGTCCGGCACCGGAGACCATCGATTTTGACGAATAGCCCAGCGCGGCGACGGCGTTTTCCGTACGGGCCAGACAGGCTTCGTTAAAGTCGATTGGCGCATAGTCGAAGATGCGCTCGACGTTGGCCGTCACGCCGCGTGCGGCCAGGTTTTTTGTCGCCACATGCAGCGCGGCTTCCATGGCTTCAAGTGCGTCCTGTGAAGGGTGGCGAAACTCCACGCTGCATTCCACTCGCGAAGGGACAACGTTACGCGAGTTCGGCGTAACCTGCGCCATGCCGATGGTCGCGCGTCCGTCCGGCGCAAATTGATACCCAATCTCCTCCACGTTCAGCGCCAGCCCGGCGAAGGCGATAACCGCATCGCGGCGGCTGTGCATCGGCGTCGTTCCCGCATGGGCGGCAAAACCGTCGAGCGTTACCGTAAACCAGCGCTGGCCCATGGCCGCCCGCACCAGCCCGATGTCGATCTCTTCCTCTTCGAGGATCGGCCCCTGCTCAATATGCAGCTCATAGCAGGCGTGAAGCGGAAATGCGCGGGCAGGGCGTTCGCCGCGATAGCCAATCGCTTCCAGCGCCTCGCGAACGGTTATCCGTTGGTTGTCCATCCTGGCGTATGCAAAGTCTTCCGTGAGCTGGCCTGCCCAGACGCCGGAGGCCAGCATCGCCGGGGCAAAGCGCGCGCCTTCTTCGTTGGTCCAGTTGACCAGCACGACGTCGCGCTCGGTTTCAATCGCGTTATCGTTCAGCGTGCGCAGCAGCTCCAGCCCGGCCAGCACGCCGTACACCCCGTCGTAGTTTCCGCCCAGCGGCTGGGTATCCAAATGGGAACCCGTCATGACTGGGGCAAGCTGCGGGTTTTTCCCCGCGCGACGGATAAACATATTGCCCATGCTGTCGATATCGCAGGTGAATCCTGCCTCCAGCGCCCAGTCGCGCAGGAGGTTGCGCGCAATACGATCTTCCTCGCTCAGTGCCAGACGGGTGACGCCACCGGCGGGGGTGCCGCCAATCTGCGCCATCATCTCTAGCGTTGACCACAGCCGTTCGGCGTTGACGCGGATCATGTCTTGTCCTTAGCGCTGCGGTAGCGGAAGTCACAACACGCACCGCCCTGCATGATGGTGGTCGTGCGGGTCAGCTTCACGTCCGGCGCATAGCCAACGATGAACTTTTCATCGCGCGCGCAGGAGAGAAGATGACCAATCTCGCCCAGCCCCATTTCATGATACATCTCCGCGTAGCGGCAGCGGGTCACGTTGTAGTTGTACTGCTGGTCGTCGGCGTCGAGCACCTTCACCTCCAGCGCGTTATCTTTCTCCCACAGATACTGAAGGGCGATAAAGCTCTTTACGTCCGCGCCGTTGGGCTCTTTGCTGGCAAACGCTTTGCCTGCGTCAATTGCCGCCTGCTCAATCGCCTCGCCGATGACCGCCTGGGCGCGGGTTTTCCCTATCTCGCGCACCAGGATTTCATAAATTGGCTTAATAATTTCTGCTTCAATTTTGCGGCGGGCGAGAATGCCCAGCTCGTTATTATCACTCATCACATTGCCCTCACTGCGTTACTTCGCTTTTGCGCCACCCAGCACGGTTTGCGGCAGCCATTTGCCCTCGACAACTTTGTAAACGGTGAACGACGGCGACTTCAGGTTGCCCTCTTTATCAAACGCAATTTGCCCGGTGACGCCGGAGTAGCTAATGCCGCGCAGGGCTGGCAGATACTCGGACGGATCGACGGAGTCTGCTTTTTCCATCGCCGCAACCAGCACGCGGGTGGCGTCATAGGCGAACGGCGCGTGCAGTTCGATATGGGTGTGGTAGCGGGACTGCCAGGCCTGCTCGAAAGCCTTTCCACCCGGCATCTGGTCGACGGGCAGACCCGGCTCCAGCGCGACCACGCCTTCGCCTTCTTTCTGCGCCAGCTTCAGGAACGTCTGGCTGACAAATCCGCCAGCGCCCATCAGCGTGGCGTTCATGCCCAGCTGTTTGATGCGGCGCGCCAGCGGTGCGGCCTGGCTGTCGACGCCGCCGAAGAAGATCAGATCGGCGTTTTTGCTGCGGATGGCGGTCAGTACCGCGCTGAAGTCAACCGTTTTGTCATCCACGTACTGACGGTCGACAATCTTCACGCCCTGCGCTTCAAGCGACTTTATAAACTGGTCCGCCAGGCCCTGACCGAAGGCGGTACGGTCGTCGATCACCGCAATGCGCCTGGCTTTCAGGGTATTCACCGCGTACTGACCGGCGAGCTGGCCGCCGTCGTCATCGTGGCCCATCACGCGGAAGCTGGTATCAAAACCCTGTTGCGTATAGGCATGACCGGTCGCGACCGGTGCGACCTGCGCGATGCCGGCATCGTGATAGACGCGGGCTGCCGGAATACTGGTGCCGGTGTTCCAGTGACCCACGACGCCCGCGACGCCGCTATCCACCAGACGCTGCGCGACGGCCACGGCGGTACGCGGGTCGGACTGATCGTCTTCTGACTGCAGTTTGAAGGTCACCGCTTTGCCGCCGATGGTCGGGTGCTGCTTGTTAATGTCGTCAATGGCCAGCTGCGCGCCGTTCTCCAGATCTTTACCGATACGGGCAGACGGGCCGGTGAGCGGGCCCGCCAGGCCGATAACCACGGTTTCGCCGTCAGCGGCCCATGTGGCCGTTGAGGCAAAACCGCTGAGCAGAATAGCGGCGCTGAGCGCACTGATTTTTACTGTTTTCATTGTATTTCCCTGATGTTGGCTGGTGTTGTTAAACGGGCATTTCGCCCAAATAAATCTGTGCAATCTGGTCGTCATTGAGCAGCGCTTTCGATTCCCCATGATGGATAATGCTGCCGCTGTCCATCACCCACGCGCTGTCGGTCACCTCCAGCGCGAGTCGGGCGTTTTGTTCGATGAGCAGAAGGGCGACGCCGCGCTCGCGCAGGCCGGCAATGACGGCAAAAATGTTCTCGACCATCTTCGGCGCAAGGCCCATTGAGGGTTCGTCGAGAATGAGCAGACGCGGCTGGCTGAGCAGGGCGCGGTTAAGGGCCAGCAGCTGTTGCTCGCCACCGGAAAGCAGGCCGGCAAGCTGATGCTGGCGTTCGCCCAGGCGCGGGAAGCGCTCGAAAATCTCATTCATCTCCCGCCTGACGGTGACAGCGTCACGCCTGAGCCAGGCGCCCATCTGCAGGTTTTCCAGTACCGTCATGCGAGAGAAGATCCCACGGCCTTCCGGGACCATCACCAGCCCGTCACGAAGCAGGGCTTCAGGCCTGTGCTTGCGTACCGCTTTTCCGTTGAATTCAATACGGCCGCTGAAGTTTTCCAGACCGGTAATGGCGCGCACGGTGGAGCTTTTCCCCGCGCCGTTAGCGCCAATCAGGGTAGCCTGTTCGCCCTCGCGTAGGGTAAAAGAGACATCGCGTACGGCCTGAATACCGCCGTAATGCACGTCCACACGTTCCACCTTCAGTAATTCAGACATTGGGCGTTGCCTCCAAGCCAGGCGGCGATCACTGCCGGGTCGCGACGTACGCTCTCCGGCGTGCCGCTGGCGAGCGTTTTGCCGTAATCCAGCACCGTCAGGCGATCGCAGATGCCCATCACCAGCTTGACGTCATGCTCAATCATCAGCAGGGTTTTACCGTCATCGCGAAGGCGGATAAGCAGCTCGCCGAGCGCCACTTTTTCCGCCGCGTTCATTCCGGCGGCGGGTTCGTCCAGCGCCAGCAGCAGCGGATCCGTTGCCAGCGCACGGGCAATTTCAAGTCGACGCTGATGACCGTAGGCCAGATCGCAGGCGCGATAGTGGGCGAACTTCGCAATCCCGGTGTACTCCAGCAGGTGCCAGGCCTGTTCGCGGGTCTGCTTTTCTTCCGCCCGGGCGCGTTTATGGCGGCTCAGCGCGGCCCACAGGCCGTTACGGGTGCGCACGTGGCGACCCACCATCACGTTTTCCAGCACCGACATGTCGTTAAAGAGGCGCACGTTCTGAAACGTGCGGGCAATCCCGGCTGCGGTCACTTTCTCAATGTGCTTTGGAAAATAGGGCCTGTCGGCAATCGAAAACTCGCCGCTGTCCGCCGGGTAAAGCCCGGTGATCAGATTAAAGCAGGTGGTTTTCCCCGCCCCGTTAGGGCCAATCAGGCCGTAGATCTCGCCCTTGTTTACGGTAATTGAAACGTCATCCACGGCGGTAAGGCCACCGAAGCGTTTTGACATGTTGCGAACGGTTAACAGGCTCATGCCTTCACCTCCTTGTGGCGCACCGGCCAGATCCCGGATGGGCGCACCAGCATGACCAGCACCAGCGCCAGGCCGTAGAACAGCTGGCGTAACACTTCCGGGTCAATCAGCACCGTGCCGAACAGCGCCTGCTGAACCGGGGCCGCCTGGCTGCGCAGCAGTTCCGGCAGGGCGGTAAGCAGTATTGCGCCGAGGATCACCCCCGGAATGTGTCCCATCCCGCCCAGCACCACCATCGCCAGCACGGCAATGGATTCCTGTAACGTGAAGGATTCCGGGGAGACGAAGCCCTGAAACGCGCCGAACAGAGCACCCGCCACGCCGCCAAAGGAGGCACCCATCGCAAAGGCCAGCAGCTTATAGTTGCGCACGTTGATGCCCATCGCGCGGGCCACATCCTCATCTTCACGGATGGCGTGCCAGGCGCGGCCAATGCGCGAGTGCTGCAGGCGCAGGCAGACAAAAATAATCGCCACAATCACCAGCATCAGCAGGTAGTACCACAGCCACAGTGCGGGCACCTTGAAGCCGAACCAGTGGTAGACGCCGCTGAACTTCAGGCCAAACAGATTCAGCGTATCCACCCCGGTAATGCCCTTTGCACCGTTGGTGATGTTGACCGGACGGTCGAGGTTGCGCATCAGGATGCGGATGATTTCGCCAAAGCCGAGGGTCACTATCGCCAGATAGTCCCCGCGCAGCTTCAGCGTCGGGGCACCCAGCAGAATGCCGCAGACAGCCGCCACCAGCGCGGCCAGCGGAATAATCAGCAGATAGGAGGTGTGCAGCCCGCCGGGGAACCAGACGCCGAGGATCGGAAACACCTCCAGCAGGTGTGGGGAGGCCATCAGCGCCGCGAGGTAGGCGCCCACCGCGTAAAACGCGATAAACCCCATATCCAGCAGGCCGGTATAGCCCACCACAATGTTGAGCCCCAGCGCCAGCATGATGTAGAGCAGAGCAAAGTCGATAACGCGCACCCAGTAGTTGCCGCCAAGCTGCGTGGCCACCACGGGCGCAACCAGCAGCGCGAGGCAGAACAGGATCATACCTGACCAGAATTTACGCGTCGCCGTCGGAATTTGTAGTTGAAGCGTTGTCATCATTTCCTCATGCCCTGTGCGCCACGCGCTCGCCCAGAAGTCCTGCCGGACGGAAGACCAGCACCAGAATCAGAACCATAAAGGCAAAGACGTCCTGATAGTTGCTGCCAAAGACGCCGTGGGTCAGTTCCCCCAGATAACCTGCGCCCAGCGCTTCAATTATGCCGAGCAGGATCCCGCCAATCATGGCGCCGCGAATGTTGCCAATTCCCCCCAGCACGGCGGCGGTAAAGGCTTTAATTCCCGGCAAAAAGCCCATCGAGAAGCTGGCGTTGCCGTAGTTGCTCGCCATCATGACGCCTGCCAGCGCGGCAAACACGCCGCCAATGGCGAACGTCAGCGTAATAATCGCGTTGGGGTTTACCCCCATCAGCGTGGCCACGCGCGGGTTTTCCGCCACGGCGCGCATGCCGCGGCCCAGGCGGGTGTATTCCACCAGCAGCCACAGCCCGATCATCACCGTCAGCGCCAGCGCCACGGTAACCATGCCGGTGACGGTCGCAATGGCAGGAGGATGCATGTCACTTCCTGACGTCACGGCGATCGGATCCATGGGCAGGATCTGCGGGAACATCAGCGGGTTGCGGGTCCAGATAATCATCGCCACGGTTTGCAGCAGGACCGAAACGCCAATACCCGAGATCAGCGGTGCCAGGCGCGGAGCGTTGCGCAGCCGACGGTAGGCAAAGCGCTCCACGGCCATCGCCAGCAGGGCGCAAACGGCCATGGCAATCACCAGGGCCACGCCAAGCTGCAGCAGCTGCGGCATGTGGGGGAAGGTGGCATTCAGGGCGTTAATGGCGGATAGCGTGGTGAGCGCGCCGACCATCAGAATATCGCCGTGAGCAAAGTTAATAATGCGCAAGATGCCATACACCATGGTATAGCCCAGCGCGATCAGCGCATAAATGCTTCCCAGCATTACGCCGTTGATCAGTTGTTGTATGAGTGTATCCAACGTCTGTACCCGCAAAGTGCTCTTTCTGCGGCTACCATCCGATAAATGAATTAAATTGTAAAATACACATATATTATTTCTTATGATAAACCCGTATTGCTTTATCTTTATGATTTATATAAACATAATAAAATTATGTTTTCTGGTAAAAAGCCTAAAGAAATCAACATATGAATAAAACAGAACAGTCGGCAGCGTTATCTGCGTATGCAGACAGTCGCCTGGCAAACGATCCGCCGCTTCGGGCTGTCCGTGCCTTTGAGGCCATCGCCCGCCTGGGCAGCGTGACGCTGGCCGCGCAGGAGCTGGATATTTCCCCGTCGGCCGTCAGTCATCAGCTCAAGGTGCTTGAAGGGTATCTGCAAATGCCGCTAACGGAGCGTCAGGGGCGCAGGCTGGCGCTGAGCCAGCATGGCCGTGAATATTACCGCTCGATCCGCGCGGCGTTTAACGTGCTGCGCCAGGCGACGGAGCATCTGGCAGAGCAGGCGCAAACGCGTCAGGTCACCATCAGCCTGATCCCGCTTTTTGGCATGGGGTGGTTTATCCCGCGTTTGCCCGCATTTATGCGCGCCAACCCGCAGACCGAGATCAACGTGGTGTATGCCAACCATCGTAACTATCTGAGCGACGCGTCGGACATGTCGATCCGTTTCGGCAACGGGCAGTGGGCGGGCTATCAGAGTGAAAAACTGATTTCCGGCAAGATGGTGCCGGTGTGCAGCCGGGCGTTTTTGCGCATTCATGGCCATATCGACACCCCGGAGCAGCTGCTGCAAATGCCGCTGCTGCACGATGAGGAGCGCACCACCTGGCCGCAGTGGTTTCAGCTGCAGGGGGAAAAACGTCCTCTCCGGCGCAGCGGCCCCCTGTTTGAAGACGGGCTGTTGACGCTGGCGGGCGTGCAGGCGGGGCTGGGCTGCGCGCTGATGCGTGAGCCGCTGATTGCGCCTTATCTGGAGAGCGGCGAGCTGGTGAAGATATTTGACTTACCCATAGACGACGGGCGCGACTATTACCTCTGCGTGCGTTCAGATTCAGAAATGACCGAGGACGGCAAGCTGCTGCAAAGCTGGCTGCGTCGGGCTGCGAGCGTTGAACCGTCTACGACGTAAGCAGGCAGTGCTTATCCAGCGCTTCAATTTCCGATCCGCTGTAGCGCGCGTATTGCCCGGTCAGGCCAAAAAACGCGGGCTGGGTTTCGGTGTAGATTTCTGCGGCAAGCACCAGTCGGCGTCGTTCGTCCTCGCTCATCTCAAGCAGCGTCCAGGGAATGAAATAGCGCGATGTTGAGGTCAGTTTGAACCACAGCGGGCAGCCGCAGCCTGGACAGAACCAGCGTTCGCCGCGCGCGGATGACGCAAAATGAGACGGGGCAATGGAGTCTTGCTCCACAAGCGGCGCGCCCTGCGTCTCAAGATACATGGCAATGCCGCCTGACCACTTCTGGCATTGCGTACAGTGACAGGCGTATACGTCAAAATTGTTGAGGCTCGCGCTGAACTGACTCATTCCGCACAGGCAGCGTCCTTTGAACAGGTGCATGGCGTTCTCCTTTTTGACGCCAGAAATCCGTATAAAAAAAGCCAGCCACATGGGCTGGCTTCTTAGCGTGACAAATCTTAGAACTGGTAGGTCAGGCCGACAGCAACGATGTTGTCGGTAGCAACGCCAGTTGCTTTGGTGAAGCTGTTGTCGTCAACCAGGTTGATTTTGTAATCAACATAGGTAGACATGTTTTTGTTGAAGTAGTAGCTCGCGCCAACGTCAATGTATTCAACCAGATCCTGGTCGCCGTATGAACCCAGGTCTTTACCTTTGGATTTCAGGTAAGCGATGGATGGACGCAGGCCGAAGTCGAACTGGTACTGAGCAACAACTTCGAAGTTCTGAGCTCTGTTCGCGATATAACCGTCACCGAAGTTGGTCATGTTGCGGGTTTCAGAGTAGGTGGTTGCCAGGTAGATGTTGTTCGCATCGTATTTCAGGCCAGCAGCCCATACTTCTGCATTCTCACCGCCAGCGTTAACGGTATTGGCTACGCGACCTGCAGCAACCTGACGGTCAGTACGGTCAGATTTCGCGTAGGTGGCACCGACAGCGAAGCCGTCCATTTCATAGGTAGAAGACAGACCCCAGCCGTCACCGTTCGCTTCGGTGATGTCGCGGTTGTCATTTTTACCCTGGTACTGAGCAGCGAAGTTCAGACCGTCAACCAGACCGAAGAAGTCGGTGTTACGGTAGGTCGCAACGCCAGTCGTACGGCCAGTCATAAAGCCATCGGTCTGAGTCCAGGTATCACCACCGAACTCTGGCAGAACGTCAGTCCATGCGCCGATGTCGTAAGCAACACCGTAGTTACGACCGTAGTCGAAAGAACCGAATTCGTTGAATTTCAGACCCGCGAAGGCCAGACGCGTTTTGCTGCCGTCAGTGCCCTGGGATTCGGAACGGTTGCCTTTGAACTCATATTCCCACTGGCCGTAACCGGTCAGCTGATCGTTGATCTGAGTTTCGCCTTTGAAGCCCAGACGAACGTAGGTTTTGTCGCCGTCGTTGCCAGCGTCATCAGAGAAATAGTGCAGACCTGTTACTTTACCGTACAGATCCAGCTTGTTACCGTCTTTGTTATAAATTTCAGCCGCGTTTACAACGCCTGCCGCCAACATGGAAGTCACTGCCACTGCAACTAATTTAAGTTTCATCTTAAATATTCCTTATAATTTTCTTAGGTATTTCCTGAGCCACTTTGAACGAGTTTTAAACGAGGCCGCTCGTCAATGGCACGTTATTTTTAAAAATCTTGTAGTCCTCTTTCAATAATAAGTTTCAAATTATTAATAATAATTTCATTTAGTGTGATCGAGATCGGATAAATGGCCGGGAAATAGCCCGAAGTGATGCGTATTTGATCGGTTTTTGGTGGGATTTATTTTGGTTGATATAGTTTCGCCGGGTTTTTATAAAATACGTTAATTATCGGCAATGCCGTTCTTTTTGGTGGGGTGGTATAGTGAATTTAACCCTGTACGGCGGTTTACCGCCCTTAATTGCACGGAAATTCCGTTGTTTAATGAGAAACACACAGAAACATACTATTGCACTTTGTGCTATTAACGCTGTGAGTATTTGACGGCGATTAATCACCTTGCGGTGTCAGTTTATGTCAATATTAAAAGACGAAACGTTACGCAAGGACGATAATATAAACAGAACCTAAACGTGCGCTCAAATATTAAATTTATGTTAATTTTTTGCTGTCGGGATGAATATTTCCCGACAGCAGAACCGGAATTATTTCCGCGTGGCGTACCAGCAGAGCAACGACCCGGCGCAGACCATCAGCGCGCCTTGCCAGAACGAGAAAGAGAGGGGGGAGCTCAGCAGCGCGGCGGCAAGCGCGGCGGAGAGGACGGGAGTAAAATAGGACACGGCGGCCAGCACCGTGACGTTACCGTGCAGAATGCCAACGTTCCAGGCGGCGTAACCCAACCCAAGCGCCACGCCACACATAACGAGTTTCACGACAACCGGAACGCTGAAGACCATTTCCGGCTGATCGCTCAAGGCATATTTCATCCACAGGCTAAGCGCGGTCAGCAAAACAAACAGGGTTATGCCGTTTTGCCCGTTAGCAAATTTACGGGTTACCGTGCAGTAGGCCGCCCAGATAAATGCTCCGGCAAAAGCCAGCGCATAGCTGAGCGGATTCGATACAATATTGCGGATTATTTCATCAGGATGTAATCCTTGCTCACCGCCTAATACCCAACATACCCCGAGCAGCGCGAGGACAAGACCGGGGATGACCCACAGCGTTGATTTCTGTCCGTTGAACAAAATAGCAAAGACGATCGTCAGGCTCGGCCAGAGATAATTGACCATCCCTACTTCAATGGCCTGCGCGCGCGTGGCGGCATAGCCTAACGACAGGGCGAGGCAAATTTCGTAACTGACAAACAGCACGCTGCCTGCAATAAGATACCTGGGGGAAAAACCTTTAATATCAGGAAATCCTACCGTCACCAGACACAATAATCCGCTGAGGGTGTATATCATCGCCGCACCGCCGACGGGCCCCAGTCCCTCACTCACGCTGCGAATCAGGCCCACCATTGTGCTCCACAACAGAATCGCTGCCAGCCCGATAAGCGTTGCTCTCTTTCTGTCCATTACGTCTTCATCGCTAAAAAAATCAAAGGAAAAAGATATAGCATTAATCCAGACGGCGTTGCGAATTATTCTCGCATGTGCTTAACCCTAAAGGAGTATTTCAAGGCGCGAGCGATGACAATTAAGAGGGCGAAGTCGCGCGACCTTGATTTGACGCAAAAAAAACAGGGGCTTTGCTGTTAGTTTGCGGCGCGAAGTCTTATTTGATAACGAGGACAACAATGGACGTCAGCCGCAGACAATTTTTTAAAATCTGCGCGGGCGGTATGGCCGGAACAACAGCCGCGATGCTGGGATTTGCTCCCAAAATGGCGCTGGCTCAGGCACGCAACTTTAAGCTGCTGCGCGCGAAAGAGATCCGTAACACCTGCACATACTGCTCCGTAGGTTGTGGGCTTTTGATGTACAGCCTGGGCGATGGCGCGAAGAACGCCAGAGAAGCGATTTATCATATTGAAGGGGATCCGGATCATCCGGTGAGCCGCGGGGCGCTGTGCCCCAAAGGGGCGGGGCTGCTGGACTACGTTCACAGCGAAAACCGCCTGCGCTACCCGGAATACCGCGCGCCGGGTTCGGACAAATGGCAGCGTATTTCCTGGGATGAGGCCTTCTCGCGCATTGCGAAATTAATGAAAGCCGACCGCGACGCCAACTTTATTGAAAAGAACGCGCAGGGCGTGACGGTCAACCGCTGGCTTTCCACCGGTATGCTATGCGCTTCTGCGGCGAGTAACGAAACCGGCATGCTGACGCAAAAGTTTGTGCGATCTCTCGGCATGCTGGCGGTAGACAACCAGGCGCGCGTCTGACACGGACCAACGGTAGCAAGTCTTGCTCCAACATTTGGTCGCGGTGCGATGACCAACCACTGGGTTGATATCAAAAACGCTAACGTCGTGGTGGTGATGGGCGGAAACGCCGCTGAAGCCCATCCGGTGGGGTTCCGCTGGGCGATGGAAGCGAAGAACAACAACGACGCAACGCTTATCGTCGTCGATCCGCGCTTTACGCGCACGGCATCGGTGGCGGATATCTATGCGCCGATCCGTTCCGGTACGGACATTACGTTCCTGTCCGGGGTACTGCTGTACCTGATCGAAAACAACAAAATTAACGCGGAATACGTTAAGCACTACACCAATGCGAACCTGCTGGTGCGGGATGATTTTGCCTTCGATGACGGGCTGTTCAGCGGCTATGACGCGGAAAAACGCCAGTACGACAAAACGTCATGGAACTATCAGTTCGATGAAAACGGCTATGCGATGCGTGACGAAACCCTGACGCACCCGCGCTGCGTGTGGAACCTGCTGAAGCAGCACGTTTCCCGCTATACGCCCGAGGTGGTGGAGAACATCTGCGGCACGCCAAAAGCGGACTTCCTGAAGGTGTGCGAAGTGCTGGCTTCCACCAGCGCGGCAGACAGAACCACGACCTTCCTGTATGCGCTGGGCTGGACGCAGCACACCGTGGGCGCGCAGAACATCCGCACCATGGCGATGATCCAGCTGCTGCTCGGCAACATGGGCATGGCGGGGGGCGGCGTCAACGCGCTGCGCGGTCACTCCAATATTCAGGGGCTGACCGACCTCGGCCTGCTCTCCACCAGCCTGCCGGGCTACCTGACGCTGCCGTCCGAAAAGCAGGCGGATCTGCAAACGTATCTTGAGGCCAACACGCCAAAAGCGACGCTGCCGGATCAGGTGAACTACTGGAGCAACTATCCGAAGTTCTACGTCAGCCTGATGAAATCCTTCTACGGCGACGCGGCGCAGAAGGAGAACGACTGGGGCTTCGAGTGGCTGCCGAAGTGGGACCAGGCCTATGACGTCATTAAGTATTTCAACATGATGGATAAGGGCAACGTTACGGGCTATATCTGCCAGGGCTTTAACCCGGTGGCCTCCTTCCCGGACAAGAACAAAGTCGTGCGCAGCCTCAGCAAGCTGAAGTACATGGTCGTTATCGATCCGCTGGTGACCGAAACCTCCACCTTCTGGCAGAACCACGGTGAAGCGAACGATGTCGATCCGGCGTCGATTCAGACAGAGGTGTTCCGCCTGCCGTCTACCTGCTTTGCGGAAGAGGACGGCTCCATTGCTAACTCCGGCCGCTGGCTGCAGTGGCACTGGAAGGGCCAGGACGCGCCGGGCGAAGCGCGTAACGACGGTGAAATTCTGGCGGGCATTTACCATCGCCTGCGCGAGATGTACCGCACCGAGGGCGGCAAGGGCGCCGAGCCGCTGCTGAAGATGAGCTGGCACTACAAGCAGCCGGATCGCCCTGAGTCAGAGGAAGTGGCGAAAGAGAACAACGGCGTGGCGCTGGCGGATCTGTATGACGCCAACGGTAACCTGCTGGCGAAGAAAGGCCAGCTGCTGAACAGCTTCGCGCTGCTGCGCGATGACGGCACGACGGCATCGTCCTGCTGGATTTACGCCGGCAGCTGGACGGAGCAGGGCAACCAGATGGCAAACCGCGATAACGCCGACCCGTCCGGGTTGGGCAACACGCTGGGCTGGGCCTGGGCGTGGCCGCTGAACCGTCGCGTGCTCTACAACCGCGCGTCTGCAGACGTGAACGGCAAGCCGTGGGATCCGAAGCGCATGCTGATCCAGTGGAACGGGGCGAAGTGGACGGGGAACGATATCCCGGACTACAGCACCGCCGCGCCGGGCAGCAGCACCGGGCCGTTCATCATGCAGCCGGAAGGGCTGGGCCGCCTGTTTGCGCTCAACAAGCTGGCGGAAGGGCCGTTCCCGGAACATTACGAGCCGATGGAAACGCCGCTCGGCACCAACCCCCTGCACCCGAACGTGGTCTCCAGCCCGGTGGTGCGGATCTACGAAGATGACGTATTGCGCTTAGGCAAAAAGGACAAGTTCCCGTACGTGGGGACGACCTATCGCCTGACCGAGCATTTCCATACCTGGACCAAGCACGCGCGGCTTAACGCCATCGCCCAGCCGGAACAGTTTGTGGAGATCAGCGAAACGCTGGCGAAGGCGAAAGGCATTGCCAACGGCGACCGCGTGAAGGTGAGCAGCAAGCGCGGCTTTATTCGCGCGGTGGCGGTGGTGACCCGTCGTCTTCAGTCGCTGAACGTTCACGGCCAGCAGGTGGAAACCGTGGGCATCCCGCTGCACTGGGGCTTTGAGGGCGTGGCGCAGAAAGGCTACATCGCCAACACCCTGACGCCAAACGTCGGCGATTCCAACTCGCAAACGCCGGAGTACAAGGCGTTTCTGGTCAACATCGAGAAAGCGTAAGGAGCGATTAAATGGCGATGGAAACACAAGACATTATTAAGCGCTCCGCGACCAACCCGATTACCCCCGCGCCCCGCGCGCGGGATTATAAGGCAGAAGTCGCCAAGCTTATCGACGTCTCCTCCTGCGTGGGCTGCAAGGCCTGCCAGGTGGCCTGTTCCGAGTGGAACGATATCCGCGACGAGGTGGGGCACTGCGTCGGGGTCTACGATAACCCGGCGGATCTGAGCGCCAGGTCATGGACGGTGATGCGCTTTAGCGAAACCGACCAGAACGGCAGGCTAGAGTGGCTGATCCGTAAAGACGGCTGCATGCACTGCGAGGATCCGGGCTGTCTGAAGGCGTGCCCGTCCGCCGGAGCGATTATTCAGTACGCCAACGGGATCGTCGACTTCCAGCAGGATAACTGTATCGGCTGCGGCTACTGCATCGCGGGCTGTCCGTTTAATATCCCGCGCCTCAATAAAGAGGATAACCGGGTATACAAATGCACCCTGTGCGTGGACCGCGTCAGCGTCGGGCAGGAACCCGCCTGCGTCAAGACCTGTCCCACCGGGGCGATCCACTTCGGCACGAAAAAAGAGATGCTGGACGTTGCGCAGGAACGCGTCGACAAGCTCAAGGCGCGCGGCTACGAGAGGGCGGGTATTTATAACCCGCAGGGCGTGGGCGGCACGCACGTGATGTACGTGCTGCACCACAACGACCAGCCGGAGCTGTACCACAATCTGCCGAAAGATCCGGCGATCGATACCTCGATCAACCTGTGGAAAGGGGCGCTCAAGCCGCTCTCAGCGGCGGGCTTTATCGCCACCTTTGCCGGGCTGATTTATCACTACATTGGTATCGGGCCAAATAAAGAGGTGGATGACGAGGAGGAGGAGCATCATGAGTAAGTCGAAAATGATTGTGCGCACGAAGTTTGTTGACCGCGCATGTCACTGGACGGTGGTCATCTGCTTCTTCCTGGTGGCGGTCTCCGGCATCTCGTTCTTCTTCCCGACGCTGCAGTGGTTAACCGAAACCTTCGGCACCCCGCAGATGGGGCGCATTCTGCACCCGTTCTTCGGCGTGCTGATTTTCGTGGTGCTGATGTTCATGTTCGCGCGCTTCGTTCATCACAACATCCCGGACAGGCAGGACATTCCGTGGGTAAAAGGGATCGTTGAAGTCCTGAAGGGCAACGAGCATAAAGTCGCAAAGGTGGGCAAATACAACGCCGGGCAGAAGATGATGTTCTGGACCATCATGAGCATGATTTTTGTGCTGCTGGTGACGGGCGTCATTATCTGGCGTCCGTATTTTGCGCACTATTTCCCTATACAGGTGATTCGCTACGCGCTGCTGATCCACGCCACGTCGGCCATTATTCTGATCCACGCCATCCTGATCCATATGTATATGGCGTTCTGGGTGAAGGGGTCGATTAAAGGGATGATTGAAGGGAAGGTGAGCCGCCGCTGGGCGCAGAAACACCATCCCCGCTGGTATCGGGATGTGGAACGGCTGGAAGCGAAACAGGAAAGTACGGAAGGAATGAAGTAAACCCTGCGCCGTCGGCTTTGCCCGGCGGCGCTGCGCTTGCGCGGGCCTACTCCTGCTATATCAGAACCGCTCCTCCACATAACGGAACGGATATTTTGTGGGTTTAACTTTACCAATTTTGCGTTTCGGTAAATCCACCTTTTCAACGTGTATTTCTTTATACGGAATTTGGGTTAGCAGGTGCGAAATAATATTCAGGCGCACGCGCTTTTTATCTTCAGAACGCGCGACAAACCACGGTGCCCAGGCGGTATCGGTGGCTTCAAACATGGCGTCGCGTGCGCGAGTATATTCATCCCACAGGTTAAAGGATTTAATATCCATCGGCGAGAGCTTCCATATTTTACGGCCGTCGTTAATACGATCGCGTAAACGCCGTTCCTGTTCTTTCGGCGTTACCTCCAGCCAGTACTTCAGCAGGATAATGCCGGCATCGACCATCGCTTTTTCCATGACCGGCGCGCCGTCCAAAAATTTCTCTGCCTGCTCCTCCGTGCAGAACCCCATCACCCGCTCCACGCCCGCGCGGTTATACCAGCTGCGATCGAATATCACGATCTCGCCTGCCGAGGGCAGGTGCGGCACATAGCGCTGGAAGTAGAGCTGGCTTTTTTCTTTTTCAGTCGGGGCAGGGAGCGCAACCACTCGAAACACGCGAGGACTAACGCGCTCGGTGATCGCTTTAATGGTACCGCCTTTACCGGCGCCGTCGCGTCCTTCAAAAACAATACACACCTTGAGTCCTTTGGCGACGACCCACTGCTGGAGTTTAACCAGTTCAACGTGCAGGCGACGTAGCTCTTGTTCATACTCTTTGGTCTTTAACGGCGCATTCTTTTCGACATCAACAGCGACACTGATTTTCTTTTTGCTTCCCATGATTGTCATCCTCAGGTTGTCCGGCGCGGGAAAAGCGAGGCCGCACTATGAAGTGTAATCCACCTGAATTAATGGATTAACCTGTCAGCCAGCTGATTTGAACTGGCTCACCATACAAGATTATTCAATAATGCCCGTTGCGAGTGATTAACCCGTGGTTGAGGCATGAAAAAGACAATATTTTCGTTGGCGCTGGGCACATTTGGCCTCGGCATGGCCGAATTTGGCATTATGGGCGTGCTCACCGAGCTGGCGCGTGACGCCGGTATTTCGATTCCCGCCGCCGGGAATATGATCTCGTTTTATGCGTTCGGCGTGGTGATTGGCGCCCCCATCGTGGCGCTGTTCTCCGGTAAGTTCTCGTTAAAAACGACGCTGCTGTTTCTGGTCGCCATGTGCGCGGTTGGGAACGCCCTGTTTACGTTTTCAACATCGTATTTCTGGCTGGCGATGGGGCGGCTGATTTCCGGTTTTCCGCACGGGGCCATTTTTGGCGTCGGGGCGATTATCCTGTCTAAAATTGCGCCACCGGGGAAGGTGACCGTTGCGGTGGCAGGCATGATCGCCGGGATGACCGTGGCCAACCTGGTGGGCGTTCCGCTGGGCACCTGGCTGGGGCACCAGTTTAGCTGGCGTTATACCTTTTTCCTGATAGCCGTGTTCGATGCGCTGGTGATCCTCTCGGTTCTGCTCTGGGTGCCGGACATCCGCGACACATCAGAAATCAAATTGACCGAGCAATTCCACTTTTTGAAGAAACCGGAGCCCTGGCTGATTTTTGCTGCCACCATGTTTGGCAACGCCGGCGTGTTCGCCTGGTTCAGCTTCGTTAAGCCGTTTATGGTTAACGTTTCCGGTTTTTCGGAAGGGGTGATGACCGCCATCATGATGCTGATGGGCCTCGGCATGGTGTTGGGCAATATGTTGAGCGGCAAACTCTCGGGACGCTTTAGCCCGCTGCGCATAGCGGCCACCACCGACATGGTGATTGTCGCCTCGCTGCTGCTGCTTTTCGCCTTTGGCGGACTGAAAACGGCCTCGCTGGTCATGGGCTTTATCTGCTGTGCCGGGCTGTTCGCGCTCTCTGCGCCGCTGCAAATCCTGCTGCTGCAAAATGCGAAGGGCGGTGAGATGCTGGGGGCGGCCGGGGGGCAGATGGCGTTTAATCTCGGCAGTGCCATTGGCGCGTACTTTGGCGGGATGATGATTACCCTCGGCTTTAGCTGGCGCTACGTCACGCTGCCTGCGGCGATACTCTCGTTCTCGGCCATGAGCGCGCTGCTGATCTACGGTTACCTGCGCGCCCGACGGGCCCAGGCTAACGCTCGCGCGCTAGCCTGATTTCATTCAGGCAAGCCAGGGCTCGCCCAGGGTCAGCATCAGTCGGTTGGCCCACGCGAAGAACGCCGCGGACTGCACCAGGTCAAGCTGGGCTAAGGTATCCAGCCCCTCTTTTTCCAGCGCGGCGAGGTGCAGCGGCGTGGCGGCAGGCGGTGTCACCGACAGCGCCGCCGCAAAGTTGATTTCCGCCTGCCAGCGCGCAGACTGCCCCTCGCTCAGGGATTGTCCCGGACGCACGGCCAGCAGGGCTTCTACCGCCTCGTCATCCTTTGACAGCTGGCTGGCTTTGCGCGCATGGACAGATGCGCAGTAGATGCAGCCGTTAATTTTACTGGCGACCGTTGCCGCCAGCTCGCGCTCGGCGCGCGGCAATCCCCCCGGCGTATAAAAAATCCCTTTATCGGTCAGCGTGCGCTGTTCAAGCACCGGCAGGTTGCGCCCAAGCAGGCGGAAATAGTCGGAATCGGTATGGCCAAACTTCGCCAGAATCGCCACCTCGTGGTCACGGAAATCCGCCAGCGGTCTGGCGGCGATCCACGGCTCCCAGCCCAGCTCCCGCTGGGTAAACGCGACGGGAGCCGCCTTTCCGGTAGCCGTGGCTGCGGTCGTGTGCCAGACGCCTGCCGCCACCGGCGCGTCGCTTGTGGCGACGGGCCTGTCGTTCAGCAGCCGCAGCCCGGCAATCAGTCGGCTCTGGAAGCTGACAAAGGCGATAAGCTGCGCCAGAGTCACGATGCCTTCCTTGCTCCATCCCGCCTGGGTCAGCGCCCTTAAGGATGTCGGCGTGGCTTCGACGGGGGAGAAGGTCAGCAGCCGCGCGAAGTTCAGCGCCGGGGTCAGACGGTCTGAGGTCGGGTCTGCCAGGCCAAACCCCGCATAGTGCGCGGCCAGCGCCTCGGCGCTGTGCCACCTGGCGACTTTTGCCGCCACGGCGAATCGCTCGTCCAGCGCAAAATCGCTATCCTGCTGGGTAAATAAAATTTCGTAGCTGCCCTGTGCATGGCGCGTGGCGGCGTCCCGCGTGGCGCGCGCCTCTGCCAGAGGGGAACCGGGTTTAATTTCCGCCAGCTCGGCGAGAATGTCCTGACTTAATGACATAGGTATCTCCTCAATGGATATGGGGGGCAATATGTTCGGCGATCAGTTCGATGGACCGCAGCGTGTCGCGATGCGTGGGCTCGACCGAATGGACTTGGAATGAGATGTCCGTGGCGCGCCGGAGAACGGAATCGGCCTGCAGCGAACGCAGCACCGTCTCGGGCGAACCGATATGGGCGTCGAACTGGCGACGAAAATCGGTGACAGTGTCACCTTTAACCGCGTGTCCGGCAGCGCGATGCTGCTGGGCCTGTTTAGTGAGACCCGGCGTGGCGACCCTCAGCGCATAGTCGTCGCTGTCGGCGACGAACGCCGTACGGGAGGCCAGAATGCGCGGTGCGACACCGGCGGGCAATGCCTCAAGGTAGGCATCCACAATCGGGTTCTGGATCGCGTCGAGCGTGAGATCCGGCCGGTCTGCCGGGCGCGGCTGCGTGCGGGAGAGCATTAAACCGTGTCCGGCCCGCGCGGCGCGAACGGCACCGTCGACGGAAAAGGTGGCAATCCAGATACGGTCGGCCAGCTGCGGCGCAGGCGGGTAAAGGTGGTTATCCGGATGGGTGAGCGAATCCCCGCGCCAGGCGCTCTGGATCGCATGCAGATGGTCAGCAAAGGCCGCGCCGCGCTGTTCAAACGTCAGGCCGAACGGCAGGAATGAGGTCGGCGTGCCGCCGGAACCAAAACCGACTTCAAGACGCCCGTTGGCGAGCAAATCGAGCACGGCGGCATCTTCCGCCACGCGCAGCGGGTTTTCCATCGGCAGGGTAATAATGGCCGTACCCAGGCGTATGGTTTCGGTATGCGCGGCTACGTGCGCCAGAAACAGCAGCGGCGACGGCAGGCCGCCTTCACTTTCATGAAAGTGGTGCTGCGCAATCCAGGCGCTGTCATAACCGTGGCGTTCGGCGTGGCGGATTTGCTCAGTTGCCAGACGATAGCGCTCCTTCGGCGTGGCGTCGTCAAGCAGGCGGGTGAAAAATCCCAGGCGTTTTCGCGTCATGCGAACTCCTCCGTAGCGAGTGAAAAATGGGGAATGGCGTCAATCAGTTCGCGGGTGTAGTCGTTCTGCGGCGACGTGAATACGGTTTCGACGTCACCGTGTTCGACCACCTGACCGCTGCGCAGCACCGTGACGCTGTGGGCGATCCGGCGCACGGTAGACAGATCGTGCGTGATAAACAGGTAGGTTAATCCCAGCTGCTGCTGCAGCTGCTGAAGCAGCGCCAGGATCTGCGCCTGGACGGTGACGTCCAGCGCAGAGGTGGCTTCGTCCAGCACCAGGATGGTCGGCTCCAGGATCAGCGCCCGGGCGATGGCCACGCGCTGGCGCTGCCCGCCTGAAAGCTCTCTGGCCGTACGGGTCAGGAGTTCGACGGGCAGGGCAACCCGCCGCGCTACGGTTTCCACCCGGATCTTGCGCTCCGCCTTCGCGAGGCGAGAAAAGTTTTTCAGGGGCTCTTCAATGATGTCAAACAGCGTCTGACGCGGGTCGAGCGAGGCAAAGGGGTTCTGGTAGACAAACTGGATCTTCTGGCGTAGCTGACGGCGGGCCTCGCGGCTGAGCGCGGTGGCATCAATGTCATCAATAATGATCTGTCCGTTATCCGCCTGTTCAAAACCCAGCAAAATACGGGCGAGGGTGGTTTTCCCTGAGCCGGATTCACCCACCAGCGCATGGGTGCTGCCGCGCCTGACGTCAAACGTCACGCGATCCAGCGCCTGAAGCTGATGGCCTTTGCCGAGTGAGAAGTGTTTGCTGATGGCGCGGGCGCGAATGGCCGGGGACGCGAGCGGCAGACCTGCCACTGGGGCAATGGTCAGGCGCTGGCCCTGAAGGTCGCTCAACAGCTGACGGGTGTAGGCGTGCTGCGGCGTGCGGACAATGTCGGCGGTGTCGCCGTGCTCCTGAACCTCACCGTTGCGAAACACCAGCAGCCTGTCCGCGCGCTGCGCGGCCAGGGCCAGATCGTGGGTAACAAACAGAACGGCGGTACCCGATTCCCGGCGCAGGATATCCAGCAGGTCAAGAATACGTTTTTGCACCGTCACGTCCAGCGCGCTGGTGGGCTCGTCGGCAATGATGACGTCCGGGCGCAGGGCAATGGCGATGGCAATCAGCACGCGCTGCTTCATGCCGCCGGAAAGCTGATGCGGATACTGCGTCATGCGCTGTTCGGGGTGGCTCAGGCCGACCTTTGTCAGCAGGGCAAGCACCTGCTCGTCGCGCTGGGCGCGGGTCACCTTCTGGTGCAGCTGAATAATTTCCCCGACCTGCACGCCGATGGTCTTCACCGGGTTGAGGGAATTACCCGGATCCTGCGGAACCAGGCTAATTCGCGCCCCGCGAAGGGTATCAAGACGCTTCGCTGACCAGCGGCCGATCTCCTCGCCGTTGAGGACGATTTTTCCCGCGTCGCGCCGGGCGTTATCGGCCAGCAGGCCAATAATTGCCTGCGCCGTGGTCGTTTTACCCGATCCGGATTCGCCGACAAAGGCCAGCATTTCTCCGCGCCTGAGGGTGAAGCTCACGTTATGCACCACCTCGCGCCACTGGCGGGCGGTACGGTAGCTGATGGTCAGATTTTCTACCGAGAGTACGGTCATTTCAGGCCTCCGCTGAACTGCTGGCTGATACGGTTAGTGGCCAGCACCACGGCGATGACCACCGCGCCGGGGAAGGTGGTGAGCCACCAGGCGGTAGAGAGATAGTTACGGCCTTCGGCGATGAGTAAGCCCCATTCCGGCACGGGCGGCGGGGTGCCGTAGCCGAGAAAGCTCAGCGTGGAGAGCGCCAGGATCGCCTGACCAAACTGCAGCGTGGCAAAGGCGACGACGGCGGTTAAGGCGTTGGGCAGGATGTGTCGCCACAGCACGGCGAAAAACGTCCCGCCGCTGCCAAACGCCGCTTCGACATAATCCGTGTGCCGGATGCGCACGACCTCACCGCGCGCGAGGCGGGCGAAGCTGGCAATGGAGGCCACGCCGACGGCAATTGCGGCGTTAACGGTGCCAAACCCGAGCAGAATAATCACCGTGAGCGAAAGAAGCAGTGACGGGATGGAGAGCAGCACGTCGACGAAACGCATCAGCAGAGACTCGACGCGTCCGGCGAACGCGCCGGCGATGACTCCCAGACCGGTGCCCACCACCAGCCCCATCGTGACGGCAGCGAGCGCCGCGCTTAAGGAGTGGGACGCGCCATACACAATGCGCGTATAAACGTCGCGGCCAAGCTGATCGGTGCCGAGCCAGTGTCCCGCCTGCGGGGACAGGCGCTGCGCGCCAGCGATACCCTCAATCGGGCTGAAGTGGGTTAACAGGCCGGGGGCCACGGCGGCAAAAACGGCGAGAATCATCACCGCCCATGCCAGCCACAGTCCCGGCTGCCATGCTATTCCCCGCCACGTCGGAACGCGTTTTCGCGCGGCGGCAGCGTAATCTACAAGGCTCATGATGCACCTCCGGTAACGGTTTGCAGACGAGGATCCAGCAGCGGCATCAGCAGATCCACCAGCAGATTGATCAGGACAAAACCGAGGGCGGAAATCATCACCACCGCCTGAAGCACGGCGATGTCCTGGTTATTCACCGCCTGCTGGGTCAGCTGGCCGAGCCCGCTGCGGCCAAAAACGGTTTCCGCGATCAGCGCCCCGGCAATCAGCTCGCCCAGCAGCAGCCCGGCAACGTTCAGGACCGGCAGCAGGGCGTTGCCTGTCACGTGACGCCACAGGACGGCGGTTTCACTCAGCCCTTTGGCCCGCGCCACGGCGACAAACGGCTGCGTCGCCACCTGGTCCAGGCTGCGCATCAGAATTTGCGCCAGCGGGGCGGAAATCGGGATCGCGACGGTCACGACGGGCAGGATCAGCCCCTGCAGCGGCGTCGGGTTAATCACCGGGATCAGCCGCAGCTGAAAAGAGAAGAGCTGGATGAGGGCAATCCCCAGCCAGAACGTCGGTAAGGAGATAAACAGAACCGGCAGAGACTGGAGGGTATTGCTCAGCCAGCGCAGGCCCGGCAGGCGCGACGCAAAGGCGATCGCAAACGCCAGCAGGACCGCGAGTGCAAACGCGGGCAGGGCAAGGCTCAGGGTATCCGGCAGATTGCTGGCGATCAGCTCGCTGACCGGGACGCCGGCCTGCAACGAATAGCCGAAATCCCCGCGCAGCATCGCCAGCAGCGTGTGGCCGTATTGCTGCCACAGCGGGCTGTCCGCGCCGTAGGCCACGCGCATCTCCTCGATTTGCGCCGGGCT
This sequence comes from Enterobacter cloacae complex sp. ECC445, assembly GCF_021892025.1. NCBI lineage: Bacteria > Pseudomonadati > Pseudomonadota > Gammaproteobacteria > Enterobacterales > Enterobacteriaceae > Enterobacter > Enterobacter cloacae complex sp. ECC445. The sequence goes on from NZ_JAKLRZ010000002.1 coordinate 227,354, forward strand.
TAGGCCCAGGTCCGGGTTCTGAAATTTAATCAGCACCGCGTCGCCAGGCAGCACCTGGAGCAACACGAACGAGAGGGTAAAGGCGGCCCACAGCACCAGCAGCCCGTGCCCAAAGCGTTGAAGAAGTGCGTGGCGCATCGTCAGCTCCTCAGTGTTTCTCAATCCACGCGCCGTAGAACGACGGGCGGCCTACCGCTTCGAAATTTACGCCTTTCAGCCACGGCGCGCCGGCAAAGACCTGCGGCTCTTCGAAAATCGGAATGACGTAGGCGTTATCCAGCAGGTAGCGCTGGGCGTCACCCGTCAGCTGGAGGCGTTTTTGCGGATCGACTTCGGCAGAAATGTTCACCAGCAGGGCATTCAGCTTGTCGTCGCGGAAGTTTTTAACCTTGTCGCTGGATCCGCCTTTTTGCAGCAGCGCGTCGCGGTTAGCGGGGTAGAACATGCTTTTGATCACGTCCGGATCGGCGCGTCCCACTTCGGAGACGGTGAGCGGGGTTTTCAGCGGGTCAAGGTTATCCAGCGTGCGGCTGCCTGCGTCACCGGCCTTGACGCTCAGCGCCACGCCCGCCTGTCGCCACTGCTGGGCAAGGAGCTGCAGCACCTCTTTGTTCTGCGGCTGCGGCAGCGACTCATACACCGTCAGCGCCAGCGGCTGGCCGTTTTTGGCGCGGATCCCGTCGCTGCCCGCCTTCCAGCCTGCCTCATCCAGCAGCTGGTTGGCTTTTGCCGGGTCAAAGGTCAGCTTGTCGCTGAGATCGACAAAGCCCGCGGCGGAATCGGCAATCACCGACTTCGCCTGCGGATAGTTGGCCGAGAAGAGGGTCTCGACCACCTGTTTGGCATTGGTGGCGTGCAGAAGCGCCTGTCGCACGCGAACGTCGGAAACCAGCGGGTTATCCGGGCGGAAGCTGATGCTGTCGTTCACCCCGCGCGTTGGGGCAGCGTAGATTTTATAGCCCCGATCGGTGGCCTGCTTTTCGTCATACGCCTGTACCTGACGAATAAAATCCGCCTGACCGGCCAGCAGGGCGCCGACGCGCACGCTGTCTTCCTGGGTGACGATAAACTTGATGCCGTCGAGATTGGCCGGCCCCTGCTGCGGCAGATTTTTTGGCCCCCACTGGTAATCTTTGCGCGCTTCAAGCGTCACCTCGCGACCCAGCTTCTCGTCCTTCACCACAAACGGGCCGGAGCCGATGATATGCCGGGCGTCTCCCAGCTCTTCGAAGTTGCGCTTCAGCGTGCTGAGCGAGACCAGGCCCGAGCCGATGGTGGCGGTGCCCTGCAGGAATCCCGGTGACGGTTTTTTGAAGAAGAACTTCACGGTCAGCGGGTCGACCACCTCGCTGCGATCGTAGTTATTGATTACTTCTGACACCGGCAGGCGCTGCGCCTTATTGCCTAAGCCGTAGGTATCAAAGTTTTTCGCCACGGCGGTGGCGTCCAGCGGCGTGCCGTCGGAGAAGGTGATCCCCGGGCGAATTTTAAAGGTGTATTCGGTTTTATCGGCGTTGGTGGTCCAGCTTTCGGCGACCCACGGCTCCACCTGCAGCGTCTTTGGGTTCTGCCACGTCAGTTTGTCGGTGATCTGGTTAAGAATGCCGCCGTTGGGGTAAAAACCACCTGCAGGCGGATAGAGGTTGGTGTGCGCCTGTTGCTCCAGATAAATCAGGGTGCCGCCTTTGACGGGCGCATCCGCGGCCCAGGCTGCGGTGGTCGTCAGAATCAGCGCCGTCAGCAGCGGCAGACGAAATGGGGTTGGCATGGTGAATTCCTTTGTTATCTTCTTGTTAGCGTCGGATTCATCATCGGGCGCAGGGGAAAACAAGGGAACAAAGGAATTAAGATAAGGATTGCCGGAAAATGGCTATAAAAAAACCGCCCCGGAGAGGAGCGGTGATGAAAGGTGGACGATTATGAACGCAGGTCGATCACCATACGGCCACGGATCTGGCCCTGTTCCATCTCTTTAAAGATGGCGTTGATGTCCTCGATTGGACGCATCGTGACTTTCGGCACGACCTTGCCTTCAGCGGCGAACTGGAACGCCTCCTGCAGGTCCTGACGGGTGCCGACCAGCGAACCCACCACCTGAATACCGTCCAGCACCAGACGCGGAATATCGAGGCTCATCGCTTCCGGCGGCAGGCCCACCGCGACCACACGGCCACCGGCACGCACGGCGTCAACCGCTGAATTGAAGGCCGCTTTTGCGACGGCAGTGACGACCGCGGCATGCGCGCCGCCCGTTTTCTCCTGGACAATTTTCGCGGCATCTTCGCTGCGGGAGTTGATGGTGAGATCCGCACCCATGCTGGCCGCCAGCTTCAGCTGTTCGTCGTTAACGTCAAGAGCGATGACTTTGGCGTTAAAGACGTTTTTGGCGTACTGCAGCGCGAGGTTGCCCAGCCCGCCCAGACCGTAAATGGCAATCCACTGGCCCGGTTTAATGCCCGATACCTTCACCGCTTTGTAGGTGGTCACGCCCGCGCAGGTGATGCTGCTGGCCGCTGCGGAATCCAGACCGTCCGGCACTTTTACCGCGTAATCCGCGGTAACGATGCACTCTTCCGCCATGCCGCCATCTACCGAGTAACCGGCATTTTTCACGTCACGGCACAGGGTTTCGTTACCGCTATTACAGTATTCGCAGTGACCGCAGCCTTCAAAAAACCAGGCCACGCTTGCGCGGTCGCCGACCTTCAACGACGTCACGCCAGGGCCGATTTCTTTCACGACGCCAATCCCTTCATGGCCGAGGATCACGCCGGTTTTATCGCCAAAGTCACCGTTCTTAACGTGGAGATCGGTATGGCATACGCCACAGCATTCCATCTTAAGCAGGGCTTCACCGTGCTTAAGCGGACGTAAGGTTTTTTCGGTGACGTTAACCTGATGATCCTGAGTAACAACAGCAGCCTTCATGTGTATCTCCTTGTTCATGATAAGAATCTGCATAGCAGGTGTAGTACCTCTTAAGGATTAATACATTAGCCTGGTAATGCAAGGCTGCAGCAACATAATGTCATCATTTGATTCGATTTCAGATTAAGAATACGGCGTTCCTCTAATAATTAAGGGGGAAAATTCTGGCCCGGCGAGGCGCTCGCCGGGCGCAGACCTACAGCCGTGCTTCTATCTCCTCTATCTCTTTACGCCATTGCGCCTGCAGCTGCGGCTTTTGATGCTTCGGCTTACGCGCCAGATCGTCTGCCAGCAGCGTTTCCAGCGCGACCAGCCTTTCGAGCAGATCGTCATACGGCGAGGATTGCACCGTCGCCGCAGCGATGTCAGGCGTGGCGGATGTCACCAGCCCCGCGCTTTCCCGCAGGCGCTCAAACACCGCCTGGGCGTCGTGCCATTCGCTCAGTTTTCCCTCTTCAATCAGCCAGAAACGGTTGCAGCTTTGGCTGATTAACTGACGGTCATGGCTGACCAGCAATACGCCGCCGTCGAACTGCTGAAGGGTTTGCGCCAGCGCCTCTTTGCCTTCCATGTCGAGGTGGTTGGTCGGCTCATCCAGCATCAGCAGGCTGTAGCGGGCAAGCGTCAGGCCCACGAACAGCAGGCGCGAGCGTTCGCCGCCGCTGAGCGTGCTGACCGTCTGCCCGTGACGTGCCCACGGGAAACCCGCGCTTATCAGCGCCATTTTGCGGTTCTGCGGATCCGGAGCGAAAGGCTCCAGCGCGTCGAGCAGCGTGGCGTTGTCCGCAAGCTGGTGTAGCGTCTGGTCGTAATAGCCCGGCGACACGCGCGGGTGGATTTTCAGCCCCGCGTCGCTCTGCTCATCGCAAAAACAGCGCCAGATAAGCTTCATCAGCGATGATTTGCCGCAGCCGTTACGCCCGACAATCGCTACGCGATCGCCGCTTTTCAGCCGGGCCGTTTCGATGTTAAACAGCGGCGGTAGCCCGGGTGCGGGCGGGACGCTCAGGCCCTCCATCTCCAGCAGGCGGTCTGCCCGCAGCGCGTCGCCGCGCAGGGTTAACGTCCACGGACTGCCTGCCGTGAGCGCCGTCTGGCTCTCTTTCAGCCGTTCGACCTGTTTTTCCATCTGTTTGGCTTTGCGGGCGAGGTCTTCGTTGTCGTAAACCTTGCCCCAGGTTGCCAGCCGCTTGGCGCTGGCGGTCACGCGGTCGATCTCCTTTTGCTCCGCCCTGTGGCGCTGGGCATCGCTTTCATCTTTTGCCTCAAGCGCCCGGCGTGCGGCCGTGCAGGGAAGGGCAAAGTAGTGCAGCGTTTTATCACGCAGGATCCAGCTGCCGTTGGTGACGGCATCCAGCAGCTGCCGATCATGCGAGACCAGCACGAAGCTGCCTGACCAGGTCTGTAAAAAGTGTTCCAGCCAGAGCATGGTCGGCAAATCAAGGTGGTTGCTGGGTTCATCGAGCAGGAGCAGGTCCGGCTCGCGAATCAGCGCCCGCGCCAGCAGCAGGCGGGTGTGCTGCCCGCCGCTCAGCGTGGCGGATTGCAGCATCATATCCTGCGGCGTGAAGCCCATGCCCGCCAGCAGCGTTTCGGCTTTCCAGCGCAGGCTTTCGCGCTCCGCTAAAGGCAGCTGTGCGAGTACGGCATCGATCATGGTCAGCGGGAAAATGTCGTCCGGGAGATGCTGTTCCACGCGGGCCATCAGGCAGTGCCCGGCCAGCGCCACCGTACCGGCAGCAGGGGAATCGCTGCCGTCCAGCACCTTGAGCAGCGTGCTTTTTCCGCAGCCGTTATCGCCCAGCAGACCAATGCGGTCGCCTTTTTTCAGCGTAAAGGAGAGGGAGTCGAAAAGCGTGCCAAACGCCGTATCAACGCGTAAAGATTGTGCAGTGAGTAAAGTGCTCATTGTTGCTTACCCAAGAGTTACAGGCATGTTTATGCCTCGTCAAACATCGCTGACGATAACTCAGTAAGCCCGAGAGAAGGGATTTCAGGGGGTGGTGTCTTCGCTCAAGCAGAAGTTATCGCAGCACGATACCGATAACGCTTGAGCGGGTGCGATCACCAAATGTATGTGAAACATTGAAAATTTCACAGTACAGCATAATTGGCCTCCTTATATGTTATGAGTTTGTAGGTAGCTATCACTATATAACTTTTTTCCCAATAAACCTAGCAGAAGGGCAGCATCGCCGCCCTGGATTATCTTTTATGTATAAGCAAATACAGGGCTAGCGTGAGAACTGACGCCATGGATGCGGCTATGCTTAAATACGGTACAACAAAGAAATACCAAGAGCACCCTTTGCCTCCTTCGTCATCATGCACAACAACGATCGTTCCATGAATCACGATAGATAATATTACCCTCCGTATACTTCCAGGTAATCGCTTCATAACGTAATTCGAGCGTTTCAAGGTGTGTACTACTCATACTGTTAGGAGACAGGTAGGGTGCAACCGTTGTGAACTTGACGTTTTCCAGAATGATATTGAAATACTCGGCCTCAATACCTGATTCCAGAATACGGTACATTTTAATTGTGGCCTTCTTCATAGTTCGGCCTTCACAAACAGCGCGATACAAAAGTGGTGTTGTTTGATCAAACTCCTTCACTATTATGATAGGACGATGGACACGCGTTCCAGTTAGTTTTCCCCAGCTTGGGTCGACCGGGATAGTGACACCGTGAGAGAAGGATTTTAACTCGATAGACCCCTGGCGAAGTGGCATAAGGCAACTGCCAACAATCGTTGAACCATTTTCATCTTCAAGCCATAAGTGTGCGGGCGTAGACATACTATTTCCTTATAATTAATTTACGTTAAATCTAACGTTTGAGATTTACAAATTCATATATCGATAAAGCAACCATCACTAAAATAAAGAATATGGGAACAGGCCATAATGGCCCGTCAGGAAAAAATTGGAAAAAGACAACTGCAAATAAAAGTGTCAAAAACGCAGGGCCGTACATTGATATCAATGACCTGAATATCCGCCTGAAAAATCTTTTAATAAGATGCATCATGATTATTGAATCATCCTGGTTATGATATCTGTAATCTCACCATCCGAGACCCATTGTGCTTTAAACGCCTCAGCCCGCTCAAACAAGGGCTCTATCAGGAAGTACAACATTTCCAGTTCTTGAGCGTATAGCGCTGAGTAGTACGCAGGATAAGTAATATGAAGACGATGCGCACTATCTGCTGCTTTCTGCACTACGCCGTATATGCCAAATCCCCCAACAACCTGTCCCGCCCTTCGTCCAACCAGCGCACTGAGTTCAAGACTTAAACTCATGCCCGCAGCAACAAATGATGCTGTTGCTAAAGCAAATCCCGCGTTTGTAAGTGAACTTGCGGCGATATGAATATTTACAGTCATTAGTAATTGTTTGATGTGCTCTAGCTGATCGGAGGTTTTGTGCCGAAATACTTCTTCAAAATAGATTTTGAGCATTTCAAACACAACATCTCCATCAAATATAATATGGTAAACATTCTTAGCGAAGCGAATGTCTTCGGACTTTTGCTTCTGACATACATCCTGATATTCATCAGTAAAGCAAGACGTATAATACAGCGCGCGCGTAGCACCCGCGCCGATAGTTTCAATCTGATTTGATACGGCTTTTCCTACACCCGTTAATGCGTGGTCGAGTTTCAACGCAAGGATGTTATTCGCCTGTAAATAACGTATCACTTCATCGCTATAGTACATAACCGCTCCTTGCTTCCCTCGCGACTTTGCAAATCAATAGCGCTTTTGATGTCTGCACTTCATTACCTTTCACCCAACAACAAACCGGAATTGCCATTTCAAAATGCCTTATATGAGAAATGCCAAACGTTACTAAACCCCTAAAGCAAACTGTTTATTAGGCAAAAAATGTTATGCAAAATATTTATATTTCAACGAGGCATGCATTGTTGTTGCAATATTGATTTTTTAAATAATGTTCAGTGAAATGCTGTAGTAGAGGCAAATAAAATAAAGGCAGGAGGGTATTCACGTTCCCTCTCCCTTTAAGGAGAAGGAACGGTTTGAGCGCAGAATTAAATCGACGTACGGCGATAGCTGCGGTATTCAGGCTTCCAGAAGTTGTCGTCGATGGCCTGCTGCAGCGCGTCGGCGGAGGTTTTAACCGCCACGCCCTGCTGTTGCGCCATTTTACCCACCGCAAACGCGATAGCGCGCGACACCTTGTGAATATCCTTCAGCTCAGGCAGAACCAGACCTTCGCCATCGTTGACCAGCGGCGAGTGGCCCGCCAGGGTTTCGCTCGCAGACATCAGCATTTCATCGGTAATGCGGGACGCGCCGGAGGCGATTACCCCCAGACCAATGCCCGGGAAGATATAGGAGTTGTTGCACTGGGCAATCGGATAGGTTTTATCCTTCCAGACCACCGGATCGAACGGGCTGCCGGTCGCAACCAGCGCGTTGCCTTCGGTCCAGGCGATGATGTCCTGCGGCGTCGCCTCCACGCGGGAGGTCGGGTTAGACAGCGGCATCACGATAGGGCGCTCGCAGTGCTTGTGCATCTCGCGAATGATCTCTTCGGTGAAGAGACCGGTTTGCCCGGACACGCCGATCAGAATATCCGGCTTCACGTTGCGCACCACGTCCAGCAGGGAAAGGACTTCGTTGTCGGTATCCCAGTTTTTCAGGTTTTCGCGTTTCTGCACCAGCTTGGTCTGGAACGGCAGCAGGTTCGGCATGCCGTCGGTCAGGAGGCCGAAACGGTCCACCATAAAGACGCGGGAGCGGGCCAGCTCTTCGCTTAAGCCTTCGCGCTGCGTCTGGGCGATAATCTGCTCGGCAATACCGCAGCCTGCGGAGCCTGCGCCAAGGAAGACGATTTTTTGGTAGCTCAGCTGGCTGCCGGCCGCGCGGCTGGCGGCGATGAGCGTACCCACGGTCACGGCTGCGGTGCCCTGAATGTCGTCGTTAAAGGAGCAGATCTCATCGCGATAGCGGTTCAGCAGCGGCATCGCGTTCTTCTGGGCAAAGTCTTCAAACTGCAGCAGCACGTCCGGCCAGCGGTGCTTCACGGCCTGGATGAAATCGTCGACAAACTGATAATATTCGTCGTCGGTAATGCGCGGGTGACGCCAGCCCATATAGAGCGGGTCGTTGAGCAACTGCTGGTTGTTGGTCCCGACGTCCAGCACCACCGGCAGGGTATAGGCCGGGCTGATGCCGCCGCAGGCGGTATAGAGAGAGAGTTTACCGATGGGGATCCCCATCCCGCCAATGCCCTGGTCGCCGAGGCCGAGAATACGTTCGCCGTCGGTGACCACAATCACTTTGATATTGTGGTTAGGCACGTTCTGCAGAATATCGTCCATGTTGTGACGGTTCTGATAGGAGATGAATACCCCGCGTGAACGACGGTAGATCTCTGAGAAACGCTCGCAGGCGGCACCCACCGTCGGGGTGTAGATCACCGGCATCATCTCTTCCAGATGGTTCTGCACCAGGCGGTAGAAGAGGGTTTCATTGGTGTCCTGAATGTTACGCAGGTAGATATGTTTGTCGATTTCCGTTTTGAAACCCTGATACTGGATCCACGCGCGCTCCGCCTGTTCTTCAATGGTCTCGACCACTTCCGGCAGCAGGCCAAGCAGGTTAAAGCTGCTGCGCTCTTCCATGCTGAAGGCGCTGCCTTTGTTAAGCAGGGGAAATTCGAGTAAAACCGGTCCGGCGTATGGGATGTATAAGGAACGATGTTTTTTCAGTTTGTTGTCCATGTCACTCACTCTTTTTATGAAGATCCGTCCCTGGCACTGCTGTTTGTCATCTTTCTGGCCTGTGCGATGGGGTGCGGTCAGGCGGTATTATAAAGGAGCTAAATATTAATTACCGCAACACATAAACAAAAACACCACCGGGGTTACCGATGGTGTTCTGGATCTCAGTCTGGAACCTACTTGCCCGCGTGGCGTTTTCTGCCGGTGGCGTGAGTGACCTGCGTTTCGTTGTCGCCTTCAATCACCACTTTACGCTGATTAGAAAGCTTGTAGTTCAGTCCCAGAATATGGCGTGCCTGACGGTTCGATTTCATGTTAACTCCTCAATCCTGTTGATAGTTTTAAGGACCAGTTTGCTTACGCAAACGAAATGTAACCCCTTAGGTTGCAGATCCAGCTTAGCAGGTTTTTACAAGGGTGCGTTTTGCCCGCTGACGACATAGTTAATGGTCTGCTGGTAGATGTCACTGAGGATGGCATTGTCTGTGGATTCCACCCACCTGGTCAGCTCCATCAAAATGTCATCTTCAGTCACAGCACCGTGCTCGGCGTGAAGACCCTGTGCAATCGCGTTAACGAGTTCAGGTTGTGCTGCTGCGGTATTAGCCGGGTAATAAGTAAACATGCTGCCTCCGTGTCGTTGTCTGTTTAATGGTACGGCTCGCAAAAATTTAATTCACAAACAGAATGGCAAATATTTTCCCGATTGTGGCTCAGATTCATCTTAGAAATAAAAATGACATAAGTGCATGCTTTTATGCACATTTAAACGGTGTGGATATATTGACGGGTAACGGCGGGGGATATTATGACTGCGCTCCTGCTATCGCGGAAATATAGCAGGAGCAGCGTTTAAATTACCACTTCATTTCACCGGTATTCACTTTGGCGCTTAATTCCAGCGAGCTCTCGTCCGCCAGACCCGGGTACTGTTTTTTCAGGGTGTTGATGACGCCTGCGGAATCTTTGTGCGCGGCCAGGGCCTTGTCAAAGCGCTGGAGATAGTCGCGGGTAAAATCAATCGCGCCCGTACCGGCGGGTGGCGTGCCGAGATAGTGACCCGGGATCACGCGCTCGGGTTTGCGTGCCGCCATGCTCATAAGGGTTTCCTGCCACTGCTTACGGCTTTCTGCCGTCTGGGTGTCAGCCGTCCAGACGTGGATCCCCCAGGCCACCCCCGTACCGCCTAGGATCGTTTTTGCTGACGGGATCCACACATAGGCCGCGTAGCCGTCAGGCTGCTCGATATCGACCTTTTCCCCGTCAACCATAAACGTCGTGGACGCGAGGACCTGCGGGACGATCAGCTCCGTCGGCGCGCCGTCCTTCATCTGCGGGCCCCAGAAGGCGAGCTTGGCGTCTTTGGTGGCTTTAATATGGTCAACCACGTGCTGCGTGGCCACCACTTTGGCATTCGGGAAGGCTTTCACCAGCGGCTGCAGGCCAAAATAGAAGTCCGGATCGCCGGAGGTGATCACAATCTTATTCAGGGTTTTGCCGCTGCGGCGAATTTTCTCTACCAGCGCTTCGCCATCCTTCACGCTGAACTGCGCGTCGAACAGCACCGCCTCTTTCGGACCGGAAACCAGGGTGGAGGAGACCGGGAAAATGCCTTTCTCCTGCGGGTTATACGTATCAATGGTCAACGGCGCGGCAAAAACAGCCGGCGTGAAGAGGGTGGAAAGCAGGGCAAGGTGGGTGAGTTTCATGCTGTTGTCTCTGTTGTTCAGGAATGTTTCTATTGTACGGATAATTGCATTTGCCAGAATTCCTGAAACAGGACATGCTTAGTTTCATAAATCGAGCAAATGGAGCTTCTATGGATCGCGTTATTGCCGCTCAGGTCTACAACCGGATATGCGAGCTGGGCAGTTTGAGCGCGGCGGCCCGCGCGCTGGGTATCTCGCGACCGATGGTCAGCCGCTACCTGGAACAAATGGAGAAGTGGGCGGGCACGCGCCTGGTGAACCGCTCCACGCGCAAGCTGACGCTGACCGCGGCAGGGGAAAAGGTGCTGCAAAAAACGCGCACGCTCTCGCAGATCTCGCAGGAAATTGAAGGCCAGTCGGAGAAAGATCTGCCCTCCGGCACCCTGCGGGTGGCCTGCGCGCACTTTACCGCGATGCAACTGATAGCGCCGGTGCTGCCCGGCGTGCTCGCGCGCTACCCGCAGCTGCGCATTGAGCTGGACGTGAACAACCACCCGGTCAGCCTGGTGGGAGAGCGTATTGACGTGGCCGTGCGCATTACCGACAATCCCGAACCCGGCATGATTGCCCGCCGGCTGGGAGAGTGTCGCTCGGTGCTTTGCGCCTCGCCGGAGTATCTTGCTCAGCAAGGTACGCCCGCCAGCCCTGAAGCATTAGCCCAGCACAACTGCCTGCACTACAGCTTTTTTGCCGGTCAGTCCTGGCATTTCCTGACGCCGGAAGGCGAAAGCCTGAGCGTGGCCGTCAGCGGTAACCTGAGCGCCAGCATCTCTTCGCTGCTCATGGACGCGGCGATGAAGCACTGCGGTATCGCCATGCTGCCGGAGCGTGAAGCGCGTGCCGCGCTGGAGCAGGGATTACTGGTGCCGGTGCTGAGTGAGCTGGAGCCGAAACCGCTGGCAATCCACGGTATTTATCAGTCCCGTGAATACCAGCCCGCCGCGCTGCGCGTGTTCCTCGACGCGCTGGCGCATCATCTACTCGGCGACTAAGACTCGTCTGTCTTCGCCGCAGAATCTGAGCAGCCTTCTATACTTAACCCTTTGTAAGCCAAAAGGAGAGCAAGAATGACTATTCATAAGCACGGTTCAGCACACTGGTCTGGCGACATTAAGCGCGGAAAAGGAACGGTTTCCACCGAGAGCGGCGTTCTCAATCAGCAGCCTTATGGTTTTAACACCCGCTTTGAAGGTGAAAAGGGCACCAACCCTGAGGAGCTGATTGGCGCGGCACACGCCGCCTGCTTCTCAATGGCGCTGTCGCTGATGCTTGGGGAAGCGGGCTACACCGCCGATTCCATTGATACCACGGCGGACGTCTCCCTGGACAAAACCGACGGCGGCTTTGCCATCACAAAGGTTGCGCTTAAAAGCAAGGTGACCGTTCCCGGCATCGCCCCCCAGCAGTTCGACGGCATCATTCAGAAAGCCAAAGCGGGCTGTCCGGTGTCGCAGTTGCTGAAAGCCGACATCACGCTCGATTACAAACTCAACTAAGCCCCAGCCGGGTTCGCGCCCGGCTATCCCTTCAGCGCGGCGGGAAAGACTTCCGCCAGCCAGGCGATAAATACCTTCAGACGGTGCGTCAAATGTCGGTTCTGGGGGTAAACCACATGAAACGGGTATGCGGCAGGGCGCCAGTCGTCCAGGATTGCCGCCAGGGTTCCCGCCTGCAAATACGGCTTGGCCGAATACTCAAACGTCTGCACGATCCCCAACCCTGCCACGGCAGCGGCCAGATGGGCATTGCTTTCATTCACGCCGAGATAGTGCGGAATATTGATTTCCAGCACCTCGCCGTTCTGCCTGAAGCGAAACGGAAACGGCCGCCCGGTGGCGGGAGAGAGATAGCTAATCAGCTTGTGGCCGTTGCGCAGCTCCTGCGGATAGGCCGGGACGCCATGGTTTCTCAGGTAACCCGGCGTCGCGCAGGTGACCATTTCAGCGTTCCCGAGATGGCGAGCGATAAGGGTCGAATCGTCCAGCGGGCCGCCGCGGATCACGCAGTCTACGTTACCGCTGATTAAGTCCACGGGCTGGTCGGCCACGCCAAGATCGATGCGGATATCCGGGTAGCGCTGCATAAAATCCGGCAGCAGGGGGATGAGCACGTCGCGGGCGGTAGAGCCGCCCACGTCGACGCGCAGATGCCCCTTAGGCGTTGCGCGCGAGACGCGAAACGACGTGTCGATATCTTCGATATCAATCAGCACCCTGAGCGCTTTTTCATAATATTCCATCCCTTCCGGCGTCGCGACCACCCTGCGCGTGGTGCGGTGCAGGAGGCGGATCTCCAGATGCGTTTCGAGAGATTTCACCAGCTTGCTCAGCGTGGCGATGGGCATATTGAGCGAGTCCGCCGCGCGGGTAAAGCTGCCGGATTCCACCACTCGCGTAAAGGCGCGCATAGCCATCAGCTGGTCCATTATGCTCTCCAGATTATTTCCCTGCGTGAATAGTCATTTTCATTTTTGCCTGTTTTTCAGTAATGCCGCAAGGGCTAAAGTTTGTTCAACGCAAACCCAACTGAAGGTAAATGACATGAACACGACTCTCTCAGGAAAAATCGCACTGGTCACCGGCGGCAGCACCGGCATCGGTCTTGCCACGGCGCAGGAGCTGGCGGCTCAGGGCGCGAAGGTTTACATCACCGGGCGTCGCCAGGCCGAGCTTGACGCGGCGGTGGCTGAAATCGCTTCAACGGCAGTGGGCATTCGCGCCGACGTTTCTAAACTTGCCGATCTGGATGAGGTTTATGCCCGGATCGCAAAAGAGGAAGGCCGTCTCGATATTCTGTTCGCCAATGCGGGTGGCGGCGATATGCTGCCGCTGGGCGCCATCACCGAAGAGCAGTTTGATCGGATTTTCGGCACTAACGTTCGCGGGGTGCTGTTCACGGTGCAGAAGGCGCTGCCGCTGCTCTCCGCCGGATCGTCGATTATTCTGACCGGCTCGACGGTGTCCATTAAGGGGACGGCAAACTTTAGCGTCTACAGCGCGAGCAAGGCCGCCGTGCGTAACTTTGCCCGCTCCTGGGCGCTGGATTTGCAGGGCCGCGGGATCCGCGTCAACGTGGTCAGCCCGGGTCCGATCAAAACTCCCGGTCTCGGCGACCTGGTGCCGGAAGAACACCGTCAGGGGCTGTACGACGCGCTGGCCGCGCAGGTCCCTCTCGGACGCTTAGGCGCGCCGGGTGAGGTGGGTAAAGCGGTGGCGTTTCTGGCCTCCGACGCGGCCAGCTTTATTAACGCCACCGAGCTGTTCGTGGACGGTGGGATGGCGCAAATCTAACCCAGGCTGCGCCAGCAGCGAACGTGACGGCCCTCGCGTGAGGGCTGTAACGGTTGGGGACGTTCACACCCCTGCGCGGCCATCGGGCAGCGGTCACGGAAAAAACAGCCTTCGGGCAGATGACGGTTGCCGGGAAGTTCCGTTTTGCGCAACGCCAGCGTTTCATCCAGCGGTTCGCCGGTGCGGGGAACCGAATCGAGCAACAGTTGGGTATAGGGGTGTCGCGGCTCGCCAAGCACCTGCGCGGCGCTGCCCAGCTCCACGATCTGGCCGAGGTACATCACCGCCACGCGGTCGCTCATGTGTCTGACCACCGAGACGTTATGTGAAATTAACACGTAGGTCAGATTACGCTGCTGCTGCAGGTTCACCAGCAGGTTGAGGATTTGCGCCTGCACGGAGATATCCAGCGCGCTGGTCGGTTCATCAAGCACGATAATATCGGGATCGGACGAGAGCGCTCGGGCGATGGCGATCCGCTGGCGCTGCCCGCCGGAGAAGGCGTGCGGAAGCCGGTCGAGATACTCCGGGCGAATGCCCACCTGCAGCGCCAGGTTCTCCGCCAGCTGGCGGCGTTCCCGCTCGGGGCTGCGCTTTTGCACCCACACCGGCTCGGTGATGATGCGCCAGACCGGCAGGCGCGGGTCGAGCGAGGAGAGCGGATCCTGAAACACCATCTGCATGCCGCCCGCGTGATGCGCGCGGTGGCACGCGCCGGTGCTGGGCCTAAGCATGCCCATCAGCAGTTGGGCCAGCGTGCTTTTCCCGCAGCCGGACTCCCCGACAATGCCCAGCGTTTCCCCCCGGCGGATCTCAAGATCGAGCCCGTTGAGCGCATGCACCTGTTCCGTCACGCGCCCCAGCCAGTTTTTACGCGCCGCAAAGTTCACGTGCACGCTATCCAGTTCCAGCAGTACATCAGACATGGTGTTTCTCCCGTTGCGGATACCAGCAGGCGGCCTGTTGACCTTCTGAGCCATTCGGCTGTAAGCGTGGCGTTTCGCTGCATTTCGCCCCGGCGGCAAAGCAGCGCTCGCGGAACGCGCACCCCTGCGGAAGCTGGCTGAGGTTGGGGACCGTGCCGGGGATAGCGGGAAGCAGATCGCGCGGCTGGCCGTTTTCCGGCGCGCACTGCAGCAGGCCGATGGAATAAGGATGTACAGGCTGGTGGATCAGCGTTTGCGTGGCGCCGCTCTCGATCACGCTGCCCGCATACATGACGTACATTCTGTCGCACAGCTGCGAGACCACGGCCATATCGTGGCTGATAAACAGCACCGAGGTGCCGCTGGCCCGCGCCTTGTGCTTCAGCAGGCGCAGCACCTGCAGCTGGACGGTAACGTCCAGCGCCGTGGTCGGTTCGTCGGCGATAATCAATTCCGGCTCGCAGGAGAAGGCAAGGGCGATCATCACCCGCTGACGCATCCCGCCGGAGAGTTCAAACGGATAGCGCGCCATGACCTGCTTCGCGTCCGGAATTTGCATCTCTTCCAGCAGGGTAATTGCCTTTTGCTGCGCCTCGCGCCGGGAAAGCGGCCGATGCTGGCGGATCACCTCCACCATCTGTTTGCCAATCCGCCGCGTCGGGTTGAGGGCGGTCATGGGCTCCTGAAAAATCATCGCGACCTTTGCGCCGCGCCACTGGCGAAGCTGTTTTTCGGACGCCGTCAGGACGTTTTCGCCGAGCAATGTCACCTTACCGTGATGGATACGGTAGCTGCCCTCCGGCAGCAGGCGCATGGCGAGCATGGCGGTCACGGATTTACCCGATCCCGATTCGCCCACCACGCCGACGATTTCGCCCCTGCCGATCGCCAGCGAAACGTGGTTTAGCGCGTGGACCTCCCCGCGAAAAATCGGGAAGCTCAGGTGCAGGTCTTCAATATGCAGTACCGGTTCGGTCATCACTGTTTGCCTCCTGACTTCGGATCCAGCAGGTCGCGGATACCGTCGCCAAACAGGTTAAAGCCCACGGCGGTAATCAAAATCGCCGCACCGGGAAAGGCGCAGTACCACCACTGGTCGAGGACGTAGTTACGGCCAACGGCCACCATTGCGCCCCATTCGGCGGTGGGCTGCTGCGCGCCCAGGCCAATAAACCCCAGCGTGGCGGCCATCAGAATAGCGCTGCCGATGTCCAGCGACGCCTGCACAATCAGCGGCGGCAGGGCGTTGCGCAGGATATGCCAGCGGATCAAATGCCAGCGGGAGGCGCCGAACGTGCGGGCGGCCTGAACGTAGGTAAACTGGCGCACCACCAGGGTTTGCCCGCGCGCCAGTCGGACGTAAAACGGGATGCGGACGATTGCAATCGCCAGCATGGCGTTAAACAGGCTCGGGCCAAGCGCGGCGGCCAGCGCCATGGTCAGCACCAGGGAGGGAATGGAGAGCATAATGTCCATCACCCGCATGATGACGGCGTCACCGCGCCCGCCCAGCACGCCGGACAGACAGCCCAGCAGCGATCCGATGCCGCCGGCAATCACCACCACCGCCAGCCCGGCGGTAATCGACTGCTGGCTGCCGACCAGCACGCGGCTGAACAGATCGCGGCCCACCTCGTCGGTACCAAACCAGTGCTGTGCAGAAGGCGCCAGCAGGCGGGCGGTCAGATCCAGCGCGTTCGGGTCGTGCGGCACGATCCACGGTGCGGCCACCATAATGAAAAGCATCACGAGCATAATCACGCCGCCCACGATCGTGAGCGGGCTTTGACGCAGCATCCAGAACAGCTTTGCCCAGCTGATGCGCCGTCTGGCGGTTTTCACCGGGACGGGCGTTTCCTGCGTTAACATCATTCGGCACCTCCGCGCCCGATTCGCGGGTCAATCCACAGGTAAAGCAGATCGACCACCAGATTAACCAGCACGTAGGCCAGCGAAACGACGACCGCGAAGCCCATCACGGCAGGGAAATCGAGCGCCTGAATGGACGTCACCACCCAGGCACCCATCCCCGGCCAGGCAAAAACGGTTTCAGTCAATACGGCACCGTACAGCAGATCGCCCAGCGCCAGCCCGAGCACGGTTATCGACGGGATCATCGCATTCGGCAGGGCGTAGCGCAGGACGATGTACCAGCCGGGCAGGCCGCTGGCGCGGGCGGTGCGGATGTAGTCTTCGCTAAGCTGCTCCAGCATCGCGGAACGGACCTGACGCGCCACGATGCCCAGGTGAACAAACGCCAGCGTTAGCGACGGTAAAATCAGATGCTGCAGCGCATTGAAAAAGACCTCGCCGTTGCCCTCCAGCAGCGCGTCCAGCAGATAAAACCCGGTGACGTGCGTCGGCGGATCGAGCCAGTCGTCGAGCCTGCCGCCGCCCGGCAGGATCTGCAGGTGCCCGTAAAACAGGACAATGACGCCCAGCCCAAGCCAGAAGGCCGGGGTGGAGATCCCGGTCATCGCCATTAATCGCACCAGGTGGTCGAGCCAGCGGTTGCGGTACACCGCCGACAAAATCCCCAGCGGCACGCCGATGACCAGCGCCAGCAGCAGGGAACAAAAGGCCAGCTCCAGCGTGGCGGGGAAAAAGGCCTTCAGGTCTTCTGCAACCGGGCGCCCGGTACGAATGGACGTGCCTAAATCACCGTGGGCCAGGGCGTCCACGTAGCGGCCAAACTGAACGTACAGCGGCTGATCCAGCCCCAGCTGCTGGCGAATATTCTGCACGATGTCGTCGCTGGCGCGGTCGCCGGCCAGCAGACGGGCCGGGTCGCCGGGGATCAGGTGTGAAATAATAAAGGTGATAATACAGACACCGGCCACCACCAGGAGTAACCCCCAGCAGCGCTGGCGCACGATGCTCCAGAACGTCATACGCTTTCCCCCGGCAAAACGGTTATTTACTCATGGTGGCGATGTTGAACACCTGCTCAAGCATCGGATTAAAGGTGAAGCCTTTAACCTCTTTGTTCATCGCCAGCTGGTAGTTCTTCTGGAACAGATAAACGTAGGCCGCCTCGTCGATGACCACCTTTTGCGCCTGCTGGTAATCCCTGGTGCGTTCCGTCTGGTCGGTGGTTTTCAGCGCGGCCTGGAGCAGCGAATCAACGTCTTTGTTCTCATAGAACGAACGGTTGCCCGGCAGCCCTTTTTTGTCCGATTCGAACCAGTAGTTCATGAACATGTACGGGTCGGCAAAGTCCGGGCTCCAGTTGCCGATGGCGATGTCGTAATCGCCTTTTCCGACGCGGTCGCGCATGGTGGCATTGGCCAGTTTTTCCAGCTTGACGTTAATGCCGATCTTGCCGAGGCTGGCCTGGGTTGAGAGGGCGATAGGCTCCCAGTTTGGATCGTTGTCCGAGTAGAGGAAGGTCAGGCTGGCGGGCTTGTCTTTAACCTTCTCCAGGGCCGCTTTGGCTTTGGCCTCGTCGAGGCTGTACTGCATGGCCGTGGCGTCAAATCCCCACATGCCTTCCGGGATCGGGCCGCGCATCTGCTTGCCGTTGCCGCTCAGAATGCCTTTCACCATCCCCTGGTAGTCCGTCGCCCAGGAAATGGCCCGGCGTAAATCCACCTGATTAAGCGGGGCTTTGCTGTTGTTGAGGTAGAGGTAGGTCACGCGCAGGGACGGGTATTCGGCGACGGCCACTTTGCCTTCCTGCTTGAGGGCCGCCAGCTGATCGACCGGCAGGGAGTCGGCAATGTCCAGGTCACCGCGGGAAAGCTGCAGGCGTCGCGATGCGCTCTCACCGATAATTTTCACCGAGACGCGCTTGAAGTGCGGCTTGTCGCCCGGCCAGTGGGGGTTTGGCACCAGCACCAGCTGCTGGCCTTTCTGCCAGCTTTTGAGCATAAACGGCCCGGAACCGGCGGTGTTTTGCGCGAGAAAACCGCGCGCATCGTCCGCGGCATTGGCCTTCAGCACCGCCGGGTTAATGATGGACGCCCCGTCGTTTGCCAGCGTATACAGGAAAGGCGCGAAAGGCTGGCTGAGGGTGAACTTCACCGTATGGTCATCCACCGCATCAATTTTCAAATCTTTAGGGAAGGCTTCAGATGGCCCCTGGCCGAGCTTCAGCAGGCGCTCAAAGGAGAGTTTGACCGCCTCGGCGGTGACCGGGGTACCGTCGGAGAATTTTGCATTGTCCGCCAGGGTAAAGGTCCACTCTTTTTGGTCGTCGGAGGCTTTCCAGCCGGTCGACAGATCGCCTTCTACCTCGGTGGAGCCCGGCTTGTACTTAACCAGACGCTGGTAGGACGGATAGGTCACGGTCCAGTCGTTGTTATCAATGGTGATGGCCGGATCGAGCGTTTGCGGGTCGGCGGCTTTACCGATCGCCAGCATGTCTTTCGGGACGGCGGCCAGCGCCAGCGGTGCGCTCAGGGCCAGCGTGGCGGCAATGACGGTTGAGAGAAGCGATGTTTTCATGGCAGTGCTCCAGGTTTAAAGAGGGGTGTGCGTCAGTGAAAAACAGGCAAAACGGTCATCAAGCAGCGGATAGCTGGCGGCGTTCGGCAGTTCGAAATGCCACCATTCGCTGCTGATACCCACAAAACCGCCGCCAAACATGATGGCGTTCAGCAGCAGACGGTTGCGCTGAGCGTGCGGCGGTACGGAAGGGTGATACGGATGCGAACGATCGTGCATTTCGTCAAAACCGGCGCCCATGTCCAGCACGGCGTTATGCTCGTCCATCAGCGTGACGTCGATGGCCGTGCCGCGGCTGTGGTTGGAGCCAATCGCCACGTCGACCACATACTCCGGGTTTGGGCAGGCATCCCACAGCTGGGCCTGCGCCTGCTGCGGTCGGTAGGCGTCGTAAACCACCAGCTTCAGCCCCGCCAGCGCGGCAATGCTGATGGCTTTTGCGAGCGCGGTGGCGGCATCGGTATGAAGCAGGCACAGCGCCTCCTGGTAGATCGGGCGACCGGTGATGTTATCGGCGGTGGCGTACTTCAGATCGATATGCAGCGCGGGAAACATCTTCGCCACATCAATCAGTTCACTCTCTTCGGGCATGGCTCCGCTCCTTTAGCGTTCGAATTGACCAAACTCTTGCTGTAATTGTCGGTTTACCGCCAGGCGTGCCGGAAGCGCATCGCCCAGCGCCTCCACCACGCCCGACAGCAGCAGGTTGAACAGACAGCTCACGGGGGCAAGTGAATCCCAGAAATGACCGGTATCGGTTTTCACCTGCAGTAAATCCATCGAATAATCCCGCGCCCACGGGCACCAGATATCGGTAATTAAGGCCAGCGGAATACCTTTTTCGCTCGCGACGCGGCAGTACTGGCGGGCCATCGCGGAGTAGGCGCGCGTATCGGTCAGCACGACATACGGGTGCGAAAACCCCGAATTCAGGGACTCTACCCAGCTGCCGGATGCCCCCTCCGAATAGCTCACGCGCGGGCGGAGGTACTCAAGGTGGCTGAAGAAGGCGTTGGCGATCCCGCGCGTAGACTGGATCCCCAGCACAAACACCGCGTCCGCATGGGCAAGGTTGTGCACCACCCGGCGGAAGACGTCCGTTTGCGCCAGCTGATAAACCTGCGTGATGGCGTCAACTTCCAGCGACAGGGCGTGCTGAAGGCGGTTGGGCAGGGGGGACTGCTGTTGCCAGGAGTCAAGCCGCTCGTTCATGCCCCAGGGCTGATAGGGATCGCGCAGGCTCTTTTTGGCATCTTCAAGGTTGCGATACCCCAGCTTGCGCAGGAAGCGTCCAACGGTAATCCCGCTGGTTCCGCTCGCCTGACCGACGCTTTCAGCCGTTTCGAAAGGTATCTGCGCGGCGTGCGCCAGCAGCCAGCTTCCAACCCGCTTTTCGCTGGGCGTAAGCTGGCTGAACGTCGCTTCGATACGGCTCAACATCTCAGGTTTCGTCGTCATACCGCCTCGCTGTTAACAGGCTGTCAAAAGCCGGATGTGTGTTACCAGATTAACAATGCATGACGCGTGCCATGTTCACAGAGGCGGTGAAACCTGCTGCGCCGTAAACTTCATGCAATATTTGTTTAACTAATGATCAACATTTGTGCAGCGTAGTTCACTTTTGGTGCACCGGCTGACCCGGCAAGTATGAATTTGGTGAATACGTCAGCGTGTTCACATTTTTGATAAGATAGATACACGGTGAATATGAAAGGGAACGCGGCATGGCGAATTGGCCCTGGCGAGTCAGCGAGCGTCTGATGGCGCTTGCAAAGAAAACAGGCATGGTTGTTGGGATCGTCCTGATCGTCCTGCTGGCGGTAAGGGTGTACCTCTCGCAGCAGGGACCGGAGCTGCACCTCTGGCATACCTGGCGGGCCGACGAGATGTCCGTGCGCGAGATGGACAATGCCGATTTTGCCGGGTATCAGGTCCGGGAAAAGGCGATTTTCACCGATCTGGATAACGCGGTAACGGCGAAAACAGCGGGCGAGGAACAGACTCCGTTAAACCGCTACTATCGCCAGAGCCTGGTGTGGCCCGGTCAGTTTGCACCCGATGCCAACCTTTCCTTTGTGCTGATGCCCGCCGGAAAGCCGCGCGGCGCGGTGGTGTTGCTGCACGGGCTGACGGATTCGCCCTACAGCGTCAGACATCTTGCTCAGAATTATCAGGCACACGGCTTTGTCGCCGTGGTACCGCGCCTGCCCGGGCACGGCACCGCGCCCGGCGCGCTGACGGACGTTGACTGGGAGATGTGGCTGGCGGCGACGCGCCTTGCCGTGCGGGAAGCGACGCGTCTGGCGGGAGATCGGGTGCCCCTGCATCTGGTGGGCTACTCCAACGGCGGAGCGCTGGCGATGAAATATGCCCTCGATGCCCTGGACTCCTCTACGCTGCGCAGACCGCAGCAGGTGATCCTGCTGTCACCGATGATCGGCGTGACGGCCTTTGCGCGGTTCGCCGGTTTCGCCGGATTACCGGCGCTGCTCCCGGCGTTTGCCAAAGCGGCGTGGCTGAATATCTCCCCGGAATATAATCCGTATAAATACAACTCGTTCCCGGTGAACGCCGCCCGCCAGTCGTGGCTGTTAACGAAGGCTCTTCAGGAGCAGATAGGCCGAGAGGCGCGGGAGAACAGGCTGACGAATTTGCCGCCCGTTCTGGCGTTCCAGTCGGTCATGGACTCGACCGTCAGCACCCGCGCGGTGGTCACCGGCCTGTTTGACCAGCTTCCGGCAAACGGCAGCGAGCTGGTGGTGTTTGACATCAACCAGGCGGCAAGCTTCCGCCCGCTGTTTAAACCGTCCTCCTGGACGGCCACAACGTCGCTGCTGCCGGTGGCGCAGAGGCGTTACGGTGTCACGATTGTTACCAATGCGGACGCACATAGCTTCTCGACGGTAGCGAAAATCACCCCGGCAGGCAGCACGCAGGAGACGGTTGTGCCGCTCGCGCAGTCCTGGCCGCGGGACGTCTATTCCCTGTCGCACGTTGCCGTGCCGTTCCCGCCGGATGACGATCTCTATGGTCGCAAGCCCGAGGTGAAAAACCGCTACGGAATCAGCCTGGGAACGATAGCGCTCTGGGGCGAAACGTCCGTATTGAGCGTCGGAAAAGAGGCGCTGATGCGGGTCACCTCGAACCCGTTTTATGACTATATGCAGGAGAGGATTAACGGCCGGATCGGGGATGAGAAAAAGTAATCTTCATTAGTTGCGTGAATATGTTAGGTCACGATGACTAAGTATGTTACACAGTAGCTTTAAGGCACCTTTTGCTCATCGGAACTCCTTTTTGTGCTGACCACGCTGATTTACCGAAGCCAGTTGAATTTATCCCTGCCGCCCACTGAACTGCGGGAGCTGGTGGAGCGTGCCCGGATCCGCAATGCCAATCTGAATATCACCGGGGTTCTGCTTGCAAGGGGCAGTGATGTGCTGCAAATCCTGGAAGGATCGGAGGAAAGCGTGCTTACGCTGTTCCATAAAATCCGCGACGACAGGCGGCACAGCGGGGTGGTTGAACTGATGCGGGATTACGGCCCGCGCAGGCGTTTCGAAAACGTCGGCATGCTGCTGTTTGATTTGCAGATCCAGTCGCCGAAAGAGGTTCTGCAGTCGGTTCTGAATTACAGCAAGCTTGATAGCTATCTGACATCCGATGACCGGGTTGATGCGCCGCGCGATAAATGCGCCCATTTCCGTGAGATAAATGGCATCGCTGCGGCGTTTCATTATTTGCAAAAGAATTACAATCCTACTGCGTCATTCTTCCTCTGACCATCTACCGGAAAGTACCGGTACAGCGTCGATAACCCCACACCGTAGATAATGGCCAACTGCTGACGGGTATGCCCCTTAACCAATAGCCGTGCAATCTGTTCCCGCTCATGCGGCTTTAATGCGTTGGGCCTTCCTCCTATGCGTCCCTGTGCTCTGGCTGCTGCCAACCCGGCCAGTGTCCGTTCGACAATTAGCTCGCGCTCCATCTCCGCCAGTGCCGACATCACGTGGAAAAAGAAGCGCCCCATGGCAGTGCTGGTATCAATACTGTCTGTTAAAGAGCGGAAGTGGGCACCGCGTTCATGTAACTCTGATATGAGTGCGATCAGGTTCTTAACGCTGCGTCCTAGCCTGTCCAGTTTCCACACTACCAAGGTGTCTCCGCTATTAACGCACTTTAAAGCGCGTTTAAGACCAGGACGACTAGCAACTTTTCCGCTCATACGGTCTTCAAAAATTCGGTCACAGTTTGCGCTTGTGAGTGCATTACGCTGTAAATCGCTGTTCTGGTCGATTGTTGATACGCGGATATAACCAATAACGGCCATCAATTTTCCTCCTCTACATCATGGTGGGAGGATTCTTGCAGATTTCGCTATGTGTAACTGTTTCTCCAAAAACCTTGGTTTAGGAGAGGGCTCGGCGTTACCTGTCGGTGTTCCTGTTCCGTGGCCGTCATCAACGCCACCAACTGGGTGGCTCAAGTGCAACGGAGCGGCGTTTACGGCCTCCCAGTACCCAACGCTGGCACTGGCTTATCCGGCGCTCAGATTGCCTGATTTACGCGGGGAGTTTATACGTGGATGGGATGATGCTCGTGGGGTTGATAGCGGGCGTGCATTACTTTCTGCACAAGGTGACACGCTACAAAATATCACAGCAACATTTGGGGATGTGACTACAGGTACGAACGCCTACGCTACTGGTGCGCTTAGCTCATCGGTGTTGACACCTAACCTACAACAACTTCCAACTACTGGTAATTACAAACAGCAGAACTACTCGTTTGATGCTTCTCGTGTTGCACGAACTTCAGCAGAAACTCGACCGCGCAACATCGCATTTAACTACATTGTGAGGGCCGTATAATGACTCAGGCAAAATTAAACAGTGAATTTATTGCCACGGTGGCCGGGAATATTTCCGTGTTTAACTATGATGGTGATACACGCGAATATTTTTCCTCATCAGTAGAATATCTGGCGGTAGGTGTTGGTTTGCCCGCTAATTCCTGCACCGATATGCCAGGTGAAAGCAAAGAGGGTTTTGCCATTTGCCGGACAGCAGATCTAAGTGCGTGGGAATATGTAGCTGATCACCGTGGTGAAACGGCATACAGCACTGGAACAGGCGAAGCGATTGCCATCACCGCACTGGGTGTTTATCCGCTCGGTACCACAACGCTGGTTCCTGCCACTCCATACGATAAGTGGAACGGCAGCGAGTGGGAGACCGACACGAAGGCACTGCACGAGGCAGCAGTGACAGAAGCGGAACAAACTAAAATCGCGTTATTGGCGGAGGCGACAGCAATTATCGTCCCGCTGGCAGATGCTCAGACTGGAGGCTATATCGACGATGCAGACGTGTCACGCCTGGCAGAATGGCAGCGATACCGATACAGACTAACTAAAGTCGAAACCAGTACCGCGCCAGAAATCATTTGGCCCGAACCACCGGCGGTGTAGGCCATTCAACGTTGGGTGCTTTTGATGTATCAATACGCATCAGCAGCACCCGATATTTTTTCCATGCTGTAAGGTCAGCGGTTTCCTCCTCTGTTGCGGTCCCTGCATCAACTGCATCCTGACGCCAGCTAATTTCATTATCAGCAACAGAGCGCTTTGCCGATCTCGCATTTTCAGCCACAGCAATCATCTGCTCTTTCGATGGTGGTGGCATATCAACCCATTGCGGACGACCATCGAGCGTATCAATAAACTTTCCTGGAGGCGCAGGAAACAACGCAGAGTACTCTTCGCCTGTAACGTCAACGCCATCGTTAGGCCATGTCCCGGCAGCTATCAGGCGCTCTTTCTCAACTATTGGATAAAAACCCGCAGTTGACGGACTCCATACATATTCAATTGTCATTTTAAGACACTCCTATAGCAATCCAGTCAACGTTAAAACCACCTGTGCCCCCCTGCCATAACCCAAACCGCGTCGTAGTTTTTGAGCCGGTTCCAAGACCAATATCCGCCGCTGCTTGTGCCGCAGTTCCCCCTTGCGATACCCCAACATCATTCCAGACCGTAGCGACCCTGAAATTTGCAGAGGAAAATGCACGTGGGAGTGTGACGTACTGGTTATTAACGCCTATTGCAAAACCAGCGCTACCTTGCTGGATTGTTGTTCCATCTGGGAAGCGAACCCACCCTGGCCCAGAAGTGAAAGCCGACATATCGGGGATTTGCCCCGGCCCCGTTCCGACCTCACGCTTTGCGGCTTCTTTCAAACCAAGGTAATTGAGAAGCGCTGCCACGGACTTTCCAGACAATTCGGTAAGCGTATTGTCCAGCGGCTGTTTACCTGCCAGCGCGTTTGTCATGGTGGTGGCGAAGTTTGGATCATTACCCAAAGCCGCCGCCAGTTCGTTCAGCGTATCGAGCGCCTCAGGGGAGGATGCAACCAGCGCCGCAATGGCAGCTTTAACAAATGCTGTGTTGGCCAGCTGTGTGTCATTGGCTGTCTGCGCTGCGGTTGGCGCTGTCGGCTTACCGGTTAATCCCGGACTGGCCAGCGGAGCATAATCGGCGACCACCGTTTTGACATGCGCGGTGGTGGCCAGTTTGGTGCTGTTATCGGTTTTTACCGCCGTTGGTGCGGTGGGTGTACCAGTCAGCGCCGGGCTTTCCTTCGGTGCATACTGGGTATGCGGGTCCGGCGCGGCAATATGGTCCGCCAGACCTTTATCGCCTTTCTCCACCTGCTGTTTCAGGTACGACGTTCGTTTGGCCAGCTGCTTAGCCTGACGGTTAGAAATCCCGTCAGGCCCACCCAGAACGGGGTCAGAGACCTCTATCTGGTAGATGCCGTCTTCCCACTGCGGGGTTTCAGGTAGGTTTGCCATAATTAACTGCTCCCGTGGTTATAGCTGCCGTCATAGTTGACGGTGTTGTTGTAGCGAATCGCGACAGACTGGTATTCCAGGCTGGCAAGGTGACAGCGGGCCGGGGCGAACGCAGCGAGGGTCTGTCGCAACAGCGCCGCCTGGTCGTTAGTGATGGGCTGCCGGAGGATAACGCGGTAAACTGCCCATGCCTCGGCGTCACCGTGGACATAGTTACCGTTGTACGTGTGTCTGCCGTCGTAGCCGATTTGACCGGTCCCCTCAATCAGGTCGACCTCGCCAAAACCAAAGCGGCGGATGATTTCCCTGATTGACCACGGCGTCCCCTTGTAGCGGTGCAGCTCGATGGCCGATTTAATCAGAGCGCGTCGCACGTCATCCGCTTCCGCCAGCTCCCAGCCATCACCGAACAGCGAGAACTGCTCACCCAGCCACGGCAGCGCGGAGCTGTCGACGATATCCACCAGGTAGATCATCAGGGCTTCCAGGTTAATGTTGTCCAGCCGCCCGGCCAGTCTGCCCAGCGTTCTGAGGCTGATATCCCCCTCAAGCGGCGGCGGAAGCAGCAGCGGCTCAGCCATCGGCAACCCCCGTCATGGTGATGTTGATGGAGGTACAGTTGGCCCATTCGTTTTCCGCCACCACAACCAGCGCCAGTCCGGGTAGTTCAACCTGATACACCCCATCAACGGACAGCACGGCGTTAATCTGCCCCGGCACGATATCCAGCCCCAGCTTTGCCCGACGGGCCGCCACCCAGCGCTGAATGGCATTATTAGCGGCGTCTTTTATCGAATTGACGTCCTGACCGCGATAAACCGTGATGCGGGCGTCGATGGCGTAGTCCACCTGGACGGGCTTTCTGGCATGAACGGTATCGGTGAGCGGTCGGACTTTCTCATCCGAGCAAAAGCTCTCGACCAGCGTGAGAATGCTGTCGTCCGGCAGGCCGGTACTGAGCAGCGGATACAGCTCAACGGTACCGGGCACCGGGGAGAGAACGGCGACGTCGACAATGCTGGGATGTGCCCCCATGGCATGAAAACGGTATGCGCCACGGCTACCGGCGTTGGTGAAGGACTCCGGGGCCAGCCTGATGCGCTCACGCAGCCGGTCATTATCTTCCTGCTCTGAGCCGCCAGAACTGGCGGACAGGTTGGTGACCTGCAGGTCGACGTTGTCAATCTCATCGAGCAGCTGGCTGACCTGAGCAGGCTGCCAGCCGTTACCGGCATCACCGGGTTCGGTACAGGTCGCCGTGACGTTGACCAGCAGCAGACCCGCCTTCAGCACCACATCCGTGTCGGTGGCGAAAATAACGCTGTCGGAGGCGCTGACACGGGTGCCTGCCGGTATCAGCACATCCACCACCATCGCTTCGTCGACAGAGAACTGGAGAGGAGTGGATGCAGGCTGCGCGGCAAGACGGTACACGCCAACCAGCTCACCGAGGTAATCAATCATCGGCTCACGGGAAAAGGCGACCAGATTCTGCTTTGCCGCCTCCTGCACTGCCACCCTGACCAGCATTTCCCGGTAGGCCCACAGGTCAATCAGCAGACGTTCGGCCTGTGCCGGATACAGCGTCTTGCCGGTGTCAGTCTCATACTTCGCAATCATTTCTGCCGTGATTTTGTCGGCATCGCGTTCAATAAAATCGGGTTCTGTCAGCGCCATAGCAGTTCCTGAGTCCGGGGTTGTCCATCCGAGCCTTTCCAGCTCACCAGGAGCGTAAGATGTTCACCGTCAACGGCGGGTTTAACCGACGTCAGCTGGCAGCGAGGCTCCCAGCGACGAATGGCATCGACGGACTCGCGCACGACGTGCGGAATGGCACGCTCAACGGGCCAGTCGATATAAAGGTGCAGATTGCTGCCGAACTCCGGGCGGTGCGGGTCGCTGCCGCGAGGAGTGCGCAGAATGATTTGAATGGCCTGCCAGATATCATCCAGCCCCTGGACAATTTCGCCGGGGGCCTGCAGGGCCGGTTGCCAGAATACTGAGGTCGTTTTCATGGGGGCAGTATTGCCCCCGGAAGGAATTGCCGATATTAAAGGCGTTTAAGAAGGTTCAGTGGGAGTGGTGGTTAGAGTTTGCGCCATCAGACAGCATGCTGCCGGTGGAGTGGGCATTCCCTTCAATCTCAATGTTGCCCTTAATCGTCGCGGTGGCACCTTCACCGCCAGAGCCAGCCATGCCTCCCTCGTAAGTTAGCTTACCCCTGACAAGAAGGTCCCCAGTCATTTCGGTCTGTGGCGCATCAATCGTGGCTTTCTGCGTTTTCACGAGCACGTCAGCACTACACTCAATCACAAGATGCTCGATTCCACCCTTAATGGTGAGAGTATGGGTGCCCCGGTGGTAGCTGAACTCGGCCCTGTCGCTGAATGTTGTCCCGCGAACGTCCTTGTCGCTGAACGAGGGTTTATCAACTGCTGAATAGACCGCGCCGAGGATCACGCCATCTTCGCCATTTTCGTCCAGCAGCACCTTGACCTGCTCTCCCACATCCGGGAGCCAGTAGTCTTTGTTGTTCTGGGTGTTGCGCTGCAGGACGTCCAGCCAGTTGGTGCGCATGTTGTCGCACTCGGGCAGCCGGACGCGGGCTTTCACGCCATCAGCATCGACAGCGCTGATTGTACCGGTCTGCAGGGTTACGCCTGTCATTTTTTCTTCTCCTTTATTACCGTGGATGTGCTGCCGTCAGGCTTGTAGACGGTGAGCGTCTGGGTTTTGCCGGTTTTGTTACCTTTCTTTGCCTTACCCCGCGTCACCGGCCCCCGTGCCACGTCCAGTTCGGTCACGTAGCCGCTGCTGCGGTCGAGGGTATGGCGGGCGGTGGTTATCAGCCACGGCCCGGACAGCTGACCAAATCCAGACAGCTCAATTTTATTACCCGCTATCAGCTGGGACGCTCCCATCAGGGTCAGAGAGCCGCTCTGCTGATATTCATTGTGCCGGGCCAGCGCGGAATCTGCCTTGATGCGGGCGCTGTCCGGGTCACTGACGCGGCTGTTGACCTGAAGACGGTCGGCGCTGGTGACCTTGCCACCTTTGGTTTGCTTGCTGCTCTCACTGGTGCCGCCGTCAGCCTCATACACAATCAGCTTTTTCGTGCTGCTCTTCTGGTGCTTGACCCTGGCGGATTTGTAGACCCGATTGATGGTATCGCGCAACGAGTAGCGGGCCACGTCCTGTGGCTTCAGCTGCTTAACCGGCTCCTGGCTGCGAAGTGTGGCCAGATGCGAAAATATCAGCTGGTCGCTGACAATCTTCACCGCATAGCCGTACTCGCTGGCGAGTCGGTGCAGAAAGGCCACGTCGGTCTCGGCGTACTGCGTCACCCGGTCAATTTTGATGGCCTCGATACTGCCCACCAGTTTCAGTTGATGCTTTTTGGCAATGCGCCCGGCGATGGCCGCCAGCGTGGTACTTTCAAAGCCCCGGTTTGATTTCGTCCGCAATGCGCTGTTGACCGAGGTGGCCACGCCCCGGATGGAGACCACGGATGCGGGCGAACTGACCTCTATCTCGTCGATGGAGAAGGTACCGCAGGCCAGTAGCTTCTCCCCCCGGTAGCCCACCTTCAGGGTCAGCGTGTCGCCTTTGCCCGGATACCACGCATCCAGCCAGCGACCGTCGGTATCATCCAGCTCCACCTCGATGGTGTCGGACTCATTTTTGATGTTATCGCTGTACGTAATGCGGGTGACGTAAGGGGTAATATCGCTGGTGATATTCTTTTTCAGGTACCACAGGGTGAACACCGGCGACAACACGTCGCTGACGCCTGTAAGGGCAGACGATGCCTGCGTGCTGCTTACCTCAGCCATGGCGGGGTATCCTCTTCTGATGTGGCTTCTTCAGCCTCAATCACCGGGATAAGCAACAGCAGCCCGGAGGGAAGCACCGGCGTGATGGCTACGTGCGGATTAGCGGCAATAATCCGGGGGTAGCCCATCGGGTCGCCGTAGTACTGCCATGCAAGCGCATCCCAGCGCTCCCCGTTACGGGTGACATGTTTAAGGAACATCAGACACTCCTCGCCATAATTCTGGCTGCCATGGTGCTTAACCCTGGTGACATGCGGGTAAAGGTGGTACTGGCGGAGTTCAGCTGGCCGGAAACCGCATCCAGCGCCGCCGCAATATTGCTACCGTCGACGCCGTTCAGCGAAGACTGCGCCTGCTGAACATACGAAGCGGCCTCACTGGTGGCCCGAGCCAGACTGACGGCCTCCGGCATGGACTCGGCCAGCGCATTAAACGCCGGGATACTGCTCCCCAGCGACCCGGAGATATTCCCCAGCCCGCTCATCATACCCGGCACGCGGGTCAGTGCGACGGTAGGGTTATCCTTCATTTTCTCCGCAATCCGCACCGCGCTCATGGTGGTCTGGAGCATCGACTGTGCCTGCTTTGCATAGTTGACGCCGTCCCGGACGTACTGCGCCACGCCTGAAGGCGACGGAACCGCAGAAGACACCGCGCCGATGCCCGGCACCTGCGTGCGGATGGCGGGCGGCTTCAGCGGGTTTTTAGGGTCGCCGATGTACTCCCGGAGCGATGCGGTAGCGTTGACCGCCAGCACGTTGCCGGTGCTGTCGGTCTGTTCGCTGGTCGCGGTCACGTCGGTTATCACAAACCAGCCGCGATAGTCACCGTTGCCAAAGACCAGCGCCAGCGCCTGATGGGCCTTCATCGCCGTTCTGAGGCGGGCCAGTTCGACGTCGGGCACGCAATAGTGCTGGTGAAAGACCAGGCTTATCTGGATTTCGTCCAGCTTGTCGCCGATGAACTGCAGGCCGGGCTTCCCTTCGATGCGGGGATGCTCGGCATAATCGACGCCGAACGTCGCCTCGAAGCCGTCCCAGTAGGTAATCAGCTCAAACTCAATATCGCCCAGAACCGCAAACATCAGCTGTACCTCCGGCGTTGTTGCTGGGCCAGCAGGCGCTCCAGCATTTTCTCCAGCTCGTGCACGCTCATATTCAGCGCACCGGTTAACCCGGCGGGCGTCGACGTCTCTTTACCGTTAAGGTAGAACTGGGGGTTAAAATCCACATGAATGCCGCCAGCCGCTCCGCTACCGGCTGCAGCACTGGCTCCACGCCCGCCATATCCTGCGGCCATAATCTCTGGTGACGGAAGGCGGGGGACGTCCGGGGTCATCTCTTCGGCCAGCCGCTGTCCGGCCAGCGCCGCAAGCGGAGTGGTTCGCTGCAGGCCAATGGCGGCACCCTGCGCGATATTGTCACCGAAGCCCATAAACACCCGACTCGGCGAATGGATGCCCAGTTTTTCTTTAAACCAGCCGCCGACGCTGTCGCCCATGTCGGTGACGGTGGTTTTGAGCGAGTCCCACTTGTTTTTGATGCCGTTAATCAGCCCGTCGATGAGGTTACTGCCGAAGTCGGTAAACTTTGCGGGCAGGTCAACGCCCAGATATTTCATAGCTGCAGCGAAAGCTTTGTACAGCAGGCCAACCGGCGACCAGTTCATCAGCAGCTTGCCAATCCCCACAATACCGCCGTTAAACGCCGTTTTAATGTCTGCCCAGCGCTGTTTAAACCAGCCGCTGACCGCTCCCCAGTTGCGGTAAATAAGGTAAGCCGCCACGGCAACAGCGGTGATGGCCAGACCGATAGGGTTCATCATCAGCGCCCGCCCCATCCAGAGAACAGCCCGTCCGACGAGCATGATGCCGCGAACAAGGCTGCCAGCCAGTACACGCCCCAGCGTTCCGGCTCCTTTAGCGACCGTACTGAAGCCGGTCACCAGCCAGCGGAGCTTACCACCTTCCCCCAGCGACAGCGTCAGACGTAGCCAGTTGGCACGCAGCAAAATGGCATTTTTCCAGACGTTCACAAAGGGGGAAATCAGCAGGTTCAGCCCCAGCTTGAGACCGATGGTGGCCATCTTAAACGCGAGCAGCGCACCGACCACTTTGATGGTACCGCTGACGAGCTGTGGGTTAGCTGCGATCCACTTGCCGACGCTGTCCATTAATGGGATGAACGTTTCACCCAACTGAATCAATGCCGGACGCAGTGACTCACCAATACTGATGGCCGCCTCGTTAAAACCTACCTGTGTTCTACGCCAACGAGCTTCAAGTGTGTCGTTTTGCTTCGTAAAATCAGTACTCAACGTATTTTGAGCTGAGGGGCTTTTCATTTCCTGCTTGTTGGAGAGGTACTTGTCCCAACCTTGGCGCATTGACAAAAGGTGATTTACCGTCTGAATATCTGTGAACACCTCTGCAAGCCCGAAAGACTCCATCAGCTTTTGCTGACCCTCCTGATCGCCTGAGTCCTTTGCACTATTCCATTGTTGTAAAAATGCCTTGCCCTTACCATCGATAAAGCGGTTAGCAATCATTAAAGATGCTTCATATTGGGAGAATCCCTGAGCAACGTAAGATTGCATCGACTTCTGATAATCAACCCCAGCTTTCCCATATTTCTGAATGGTGTCACCACGCCCCATAGCGGCCAGCCAGTTGGACATATTAGTAACGGCTTCTTCAGAAGAGCCGCTACCTTTTCCCACCTCAAGGCTGGAGACAATCTGCATAATCGCTTCTTTTCCAGTGATTCCACGGGCTGCAAAAGCTTTTGTCATCCCCGGTAGAGCTTTTGCCATGTCTTTCAGTTCAAACGAGCCGAGCTTCGCACCTGTCGCTGCCATCCCAAATGCCTGTTCCAACTCTTTCGCATCGGTAATTTTGAGAGCATCGCTGAAGGCATAGGTCATTTTTGCCAGGTCAGTCATATCTGCTTTCGTGGCGGTGGCTGCTTTGCCCAGCATCCCGGCAAATGTTGCCGCCTGTTCCGGGGCCATACCATCAGCAACCAGTTGGCCGACACCGCCCATCAGGGACTCCTGTAGCTGGTTAACTTTCAGCGAAGCCTGCCTGATAGCCAGACCGATTGCCCTTTCCTGCTTCGCATCCAGATCGCCGGTCACGCTGATATCGCGCAGTTGAGACTCAAACGAGGCATATTGTTTGACGGATGCCATGACGGGAGCACCCAGTGTTCGACCGATAGCGTAGGTTTCTGCTCCCTGACCATAGAGCGCCATCCGGTTGGCTTTTAGGGCATCACTGGTGGCAGTGGCCGCAGACAGACGGCGTTGCTGGCGCTCAACTTGCTCCATCGTTCGGCTGACACGCAGCAGGTCAGTGTTGAGGCGCTGCATCCGAGAAGAACCCAACTGGCCATAACGTTCTGTTGCACGTGTTAAGGCGTTCTGGCGTTCCTGCAGACGGCGGGAGGTATCATTAAGGGAGTCAAGCGCACGACGGGTGCCGCTCATCGCAGAGCGGAAAGTGCTGCCAATCATCCCGCCGATAACAACGCCGACTGAAAACTGACCCGACATAGTGGTTAACCTCTGGGGTGAATGAAAATATGTGGGGGATAATGCAGAACAGCCACCACTGGCGGCTGCTCATACTAGGATTTGTCGCCGTACTCGCTGGCGATCTGTTCTTCAGCCTGTTCCAGCCACATTTCCAGATCGTCAATATCGAGAGCGTCAATTTCCCCCGGCTGGAACCGGAACCACCTCGCCAGCAGCCCCTGCGCCTTTGTCATCGTCTCCGGGCTTCTTGCCCACCCCTGTGATTTTCTGAAATCGGGTTTGCAGCTCCAGATAATCAGCAAGGTCCATATTGTCCAGGTCTTCCGTTGGGAAACCAGTACTACGGGCAATCAGGGTTTCATCCCAGTCAGCCGGGTCTTTTGAGGTTTTTCGAACCAGCTTCAGGTCCTTAACGGTCAGACGCTTGAGTTCAATGCGCTCAATGCGCGTCCCGGCAGCGGTCGTGAATGGATATTTCGGAATGAATACTTCGGGTTGTACCTGTGACATGTTCATGCTCCTGTGTGGTTTCAGAGCAGTATGTCCAGTTGAGGGGAGAGCGGATATTAAAGGGGGTTAAGAAGAAAGGGAGCCTTGCGGCCCCCTGAAAAATGACTACCCGCCAATATTGATGCGGTAATCGGTCAACTGGTCAACGCCGCCGACGCGGAAGATGTTGGCCAGATAATCCAGCTCCAGCAGCTCTTCGCCATCCATCACCTGTTTGATGTACGTGCAGGTGAAGGCGCTGGAGAACTCCGCATTCTCATGCTGTTTGAAGGTACCCAGCGGGTTCTTCTTGAACATGATGGTCAGGAACGTCACCAGCGGCACTTCATCGATCAGGCCCTGAGAGCTGTAGCGCTGAACGCTGGAGCGGCACTGCAGCGCCAGCGACTTATACGGGTTAGCGGCAGACAGCATCGCATCGCGGTAGAAGCTGTTCCACTTAATCTCACCCTCCAGCTTATCGAAGCCTGCCGGGAGTTCTACCTTGCCCACCATCCCCAGCGCTTTATGCTCCTGCATGGTCATGGAGACGTCAGGAAGTTTGACCTCCTCGGCCCGACCCAGCAGGTTAGCGCCATCCAGATAGATGTTGGCATTGGTGATGCGGTTGATCTCAATCTTTGACATCAGCTATTCCCCTTCAGGGTTAACAGGTATTCCGAGGTGATCTCGGTCTCAAACGTCAGTCGCTCCAGCGGCGGCGGTGGCGTGTATTTGTAGCTCAGCAACAGGTGACCGGCGGCAAGCTCCGTCTCTTCGTTACGGGCGGGATCAAACCAGCATTTAAAGCCGAGCAGCGCACCGTCGCCAATCATCTTGCGCCCGTAGGCGTTGACCGACTCCGTCAGCGCATCAATCAGCGCCTGGGTGATGGGCATATCGATGTACTGCTGGCTGAAGTAGCGCAGAGACTCGTTGATCACATCACCGGTACGCCTGACGTTCTCAAAGTTGCGCATATGCGTGACCGTTGGCCATGCTGCCGTCCGGTTGCCCCACAGGCGCAGGCCGCTGCCGTAGCTGCTGAAGACCGTCGTGATGCCCTGTTCGTTGAGCAGGTTCACCTCGCTCTGCGGGTCGTCAATCATCGCCGACAGCTGGCGCTCCACGCCGGTGATGCCCAGCAGTTCCTGGTTGGAGGACGACCACCAGTAGCCCTTGTCCAGGTCGACTTTGGCACGCAAGCCCGCAGCACGCTGGCTCAGCGGCTCCAGCCGTTCGCTGTTGGTGACCGCGTCATACACCTTAACGTGCGGATAGCACAGGCGGACACGGTCGGAGCTGGTGTTAAAGTTGATGGTACCCGCCGGGCCACGACCCGTCAGCGCCTGCGCGAAGGTGGTACCAACCGGCGCGTCGATGTAGGTCACCGCGCCCAGCTTTTCAGCCATGGCGATAAGCTCCACCGAGACGCTGTTCTGGGTACAGAACACCGGGGCAATCAGGATTTTGGCAAAGTAGCCGAACAGGTTGAAGCTGTCGTTCAGCAGCTTCATGCCGGTGCGGTTGCCCGCCGCGTTAACGGCACCGATGATATCCGCTGCCGTGACCTTCGTCGGGTCGGCATAGTTGTAACTGGCTTTCGCTTTGGCACCCGGCGCGATGCTTTTACCGAGGTTTGTCAGCACGCCTGTCTGCGCATCGAGCGCATAGTCCTCACCTTCAGCGTAAGGCTGACCGTCGCCATCAGGTTTCAGCACCAGCTGTGCGACGACAGGGTGAGCGAGCGTGGCTTTGCCGGTGGCCTTGTCGAACGTCACCACTTCATCGGCCACGGCGGTTTTATGGGTGTCTGGATCAAGGACGTTAATCACCAGCACCGTGCCTGCGCCGTGGTCATAGATAGCGTCCAGCGCCTGCGGGATGGTGAAGCCGGTAAGCTGGCTGCCAAACGCAGCGGCATCCTTCTCGGACAGGCACTGTACCAGGGTGTTAATGCTCCCCATGGGGGCGGTACCAATCAACCCGATAACGGCAGATTTTACCGTTTTGACCGGGCGGGCACCGTTCTCCACCTCAATGGTTTCAACGCCGTGCAGGTAGTTAGCTGACATGGGTGTCCTCCGCTTTCGTGTCCGTGTCGTTACCGCTGCGGCGTTTTACCGGGATAGTCTCCGGTGGGCTGGCGGGCGGCGTCTCTTCGTCTACCGGGGTCAGATGTTTCAGCGCCACCAGTACCTTCACATAGTCATGCTCCTCCGGCAGGGGAATGGTCTTCCCCGGCCAGAGCAGGACTTCAGTTCCGTCCGACAGCGTTACGCCGCTGGCCGGGCCGGAATAGCGATAATTTTTCGTCGCTTGTGCTTTCATCACTCGCGCTCCTCATAGTTCACTTCGGTTAACAGCGGGCCGGACGGTAAGTCGCTGTCCTCGATAAAGACGCTCTCCGTCGCAAAGTCGAGCGTGTACTGCCACAGCCCCTTAACTTCCCCGATAAAGACTTCACGGGTCAGCCAGATACGACGGCGGCAGTTCGGCGGGGTGTATCCACCGAGGATGCGGCGCACCACGTCCAGCACATCCACCGCCCCCTGCTTACCGTTAAGCTGACGAAAGACCACGGTGACACAGAGCTGGATAGTCTGGGACTGGATCACCGCGCCAATATCGTTGGGTTTGTCGAAGCGCGACCCGGCGTAGCTCACCAGCAGTGCTCCCTTCGGATGGTTCAGGCGGTATTCCGCCGGTTTCTCCGGGAAATACTCCACCGCCAGCGTCGGGAGCTTCTCTCTAAGGCGGGCCACCACGGCATCAATAACGGGCAGAACGTTCATCAGTACTTCTCCAGTAAGCCGTCGCGCCCGCCGAAGGTGGGGCGGCGTGACCGTGCCCGGATTTCTCCGGACTCCGGTACATCCTTCTGAGTGGACTGCAGCCCCAGCGTGAGCTTCCCGTCGCGAATGGCCTCCAGCTGTCGGCGGGCCTCCTTATTGTCATCCTTGACGGTATCCGGTGTGGCCCCTTCCGGGCGACGGACGTACAGACGGTAACGGGTCAGCGTGATGGCAATATCCCGCAGAACGGTCGGTACCTCCGCCAGCGGCAGGGTATAGCGCCCGCGCAGGTGGGCATCTATCAGTTCACCGGCGTAGCGAATGCAGCTCTCCACCACGGTCGCGTTGACCGGCGGCTGCTCATCAAAGCCCACCGACTCATTGGTCAGCTCGATGAGCGTCCGTTCCGGCACCTGCTCCAGCAAATCCGCCAGGGTGCAGTACATGTCACACCCCGCGCAGAATGCGGATGGCATCACCGGCAGCCAGCGCGTCATCCAGCGCGATCCCGGCGGAAATCCCTGCCGGGGTCTCACCGGCGGCGGGAACCTGAGGAACGGCGCAGGCGTTCGCATCCGACTGGACGTTCTGCCCTTTGGTCACTGCCGCACCGGCCTCTACGACAATGATGCCGAGAACGTTCACCGGCACGACATCACCGGCAGCGGCATCCACCTCCGCCACGCCGAGCGCCACCGCTCCGGCCTGACAGGGGGCGTTATCGGCCCCGACAAAGCGTTGCTGCGTCAGGGCGGCCAGCGCCGTCACGGACGTGGTCAGAATGACCTGTTGAGTTGCACCCATGGTCCTCTCCTTATTTCACGATGTTGCTGATGAGATACCCGGCATCGCCACCGACGACGGCAACTTTGTAGATATCGGTATAACGGCAGTAATTCACCTTGCCGCCCACACCCTGATATTTATCCGCGACCGGCATCCCCTTACGGCGCAGGGTATAGCCGAACGACGGCTCGTTTTCGTCCGCGCTGTCGGTACCCGGCTGCGGTTTACCGACGTAGTGCAGCATCAGGTTGTCGGTCCAGATATCGGACGGGGTCTTGTCCTTATCCTGCGCATCTTTCATGGAGGTCATGGACACCGGCTCGCCGATAACCACGTCTTCCAGCTGGAAAAGGTCTTTCAGAATTTCGAGGGTGATCCGCTTGCGCTCGTTGGCGCCAATCGCCGCCTGAATCGCCGGGTGGAACTTCAGCAGCGACATGACGCTGGCCCCCATGGTCATCAGGTTCGGACGCAGGCCCGTTTTGTTACGCACTGCCTCGATACCGGCTTCAATGACCCCAATCGGGTCACCTTTGCCACCGACCCAGCGTTCGGCAGCGGCCAGCGCCTTGACGTTCTCTTTGGTGTAGACCTTCGGGTCCTGAGCCAGTCGGGCGGCATACAGCTCGCGACGCAGGTTGACGCCGCTGGTGACGCGGCGGATGGCCTTGGCCTCTTCGTTGAACATCGACTCCGCCTGCTCACGGTAGTCCACCGGCGCGGCCAGATCGTGCTCGTTGAGAACCAGATCCAGTTTGCCGGTCTTCTCACGGACCAGGATGTTGCTGTCAGCCCCCACGGCACGCTCGGTGTCGTACTCCACAAAGGCCGACTTACCGAAGGTCGGTACGCTCACCCCTTCTTTATCGGTCAGTACGATGGGGAAGATGTGCTCGCCGACAAAGGCGGCATTTTTATAACCGCGTGCGATGCTGGTCAGCACCGGATCAACGACGCGTTTACCCTTTAAATAATCAGACATGCTCTCTCCTCAATTACAGGCAGCGTGAGACAGCAGCGTCGTAGCTGATGCCTTCTTTTTTCGACAGGTCCAGCGCTTTCTGATGCAGCGCCAGACGCTCAGGGTCGGCCTCAGCAAACTCTGCTGAAGTCGTTTTGATATCCGTGTCCACGCGGTCCTTGGTGGCGTGCTCACCGAAACTCAGCACCGGAGCAGCGCCGTCCAGCAGCGACTTAAACGCCGTGGCCAGCGGGGTGCGGGTATCGCCTTCGGCGAACTCAACCGGCTCGTCGCCACCGGCTACCGCATCAAGAATGGCCACCACTACCGGCTTTGCTGCCGGGGTCAGACGGCCAGTGCCGACCAGTGTCTCGGCAAAGGAGACGTTGTCCGCATGGAGCGTATCCAGCTTGCTCTTCGCTTCCAGCTCGGCACGCTGGGTCGCTTCCGCTTTCAGACGGGTGTTTTCCGCCTGCAGCGCGTTGATTTCGTCTTCGGTCATTGCGTTACTCTCTTTTTGAGGGGATGGATTACGTTCACTGAAATCGGGGGTTTTGACGGCATCATCGCGGTAAGCCTCATCACGCAGTGAATCCAGCTGCCACGACGGGATGATTTTGTCGGTCTCATCGATCCCGAACCGGGCGATCAGAAAATCACGCAGACGACCCCATAAAGAGGCGTTGGTGATATCACTCCAGTCGGCAAACTCCACGACGCCTTCCTCTTTCTCACCAAACGAGACCTGCTTCAGCCCCTTAATGGAAGGCGGCTGCGCCCCCAGAAAGCCAACATGGCGCAGGTAAAGCGTGCCGGGCTTCGGGTTGTTCGGTGAGTCCGGGAGATAGAACGAGGCGGAAACCTTCTTGAAGCGCCCGTTGCCCACCATTTCGGCAAACTGCGGGTCGAGCTGTTCAGGCTCTGCCAGCAGGTCAGCGCCGCTGAGCGACAGGGACTTCACCCAGCCCCACGCCGGGTCTTCGGTTTTCGGGTGACCAATGACGAGAGGAGCTTCGTGGACGGATGGATCGTAGGCTTTGACGCAGGCGGCAAGGTCGCTCTGCGTGAACGGCAGTTTCGTGCCGTGCATATCGGTATGGGTACCGGCTTTAAAAATATGAATGGCTGACATTTTGCTGTCCCGCGTTACGTTGTCGGAGACAGTCTGCGGAAAAGCACGCAATGGCGCTTTTAATCTGCTTTAGAAAAAACTGGGGGAGAGAAGTATGGCGAAGGGAAACAGGGATGATTAAAGCGGTAAACGAGGGGGCTGTAAACCTTTATAAAGGTTCCGGAGCGGGTAATGCGGTAAATCACCCGCCCCAGAGGGTTAAATTCAACGGTGGGCCGCTGATTCAAGATGCCGGACAATCGTATCCAGAACCGAGGTTTCGGCTTCCGGCTGCAGCTCACCGTCGCCGGTTAGCGGCAGATAAGGGCGGGCTTCCAGCTCAACGGAATGATTACGCCCGGCCTCGCCACCGAACTGGTGAATCGGGCCATACACTTTGTTGGTGCCGAGCATCGCGTGGCTGGCATCATAATCAGTGGAAATGCTCCCCTTCAGGCCACC
Source organism: Enterobacter cloacae complex sp. ECC445 (assembly GCF_021892025.1). Taxonomy (NCBI): domain Bacteria; kingdom Pseudomonadati; phylum Pseudomonadota; class Gammaproteobacteria; order Enterobacterales; family Enterobacteriaceae; genus Enterobacter; species Enterobacter cloacae complex sp. ECC445. Next base: position 267,245 of record NZ_JAKLRZ010000002.1, read on the forward strand.
GGCATTCCCCTTGTCCTGCAGGGTCATGCCATCCCGCTCCTGCGCGGCCAGCGAGGGAGTCCAGGCCGGGCGGCCTTCATCTTCGAAGTTCAGCAACGTTTCCGTCAGCAGAGTTCCGGCGATTTTACGCATCGCGGGCGAGAGGTCCGTCACCGCCAGCTCCAGCGCACGAAGGCTCTGGCGAAGGGATTTATCGTTAATGGTGATTGTGACCAGGTTGTCTGAAGCCATCGTTATCCTCTCAGTTCCTGCTGTGCCAGTGGTTTGAGCGTGCCCTGATACCGGGCAAGGTCAGGACGGTACGCCGCACCCGGTGCGTATGACCAGCCGACGTCGGTGGCAACCTTCGTGGTGCCGGTGTTGAAGGTGGCGACGTTCTGCATTTCGCCCGTCTTCTCTGACACCAACTTCAGCTCCCACCCCATGGCGGAGCCTGAGTTCGTCACCTTCAGACCACGGGCGCGAACCTCGGCGGCGCTCAGGGCAATGACCCCACAGCGGCAGCGCCAGCCGTTCGGCGGGTAGAACGCCTGCCAGAACGGGTCGTCATAGCGAAGCACTAGGTTGTGAAGTAGCAGATGCGCCTTGCGGGTATGGCTGTCGTTGATGCCGGTATACATCCAGTACGGTCTGTCGTCGACGTTCTCCATCTGCTCCGCCCAGCGCCCGGCGCTGTAGAGGACAGACATATTGGTGCGAAAGATGGTATCGAGCCGCCACGGGCTGCCCTGCTGGATGGTGACTGGCTCGCCCGTTACCGGGTCGGTGGTATCACGCGGCCCCCACCATCCCTTGCGCTGCAGCTCCGGCTCCAGCTGCTGGCGGAACCAGCGGTCAGTCTTACCCTCATCCAGCGCCTGCTGCAGGGCGCTTCGGATATCTTCCAGAATATCCAGCCGGGTCACTTTAGCGACGGTAAAGGCGCGGGCGTGGGCTTCCTGCCACATCTCCTCCCAGTCCCATGTGAAGCTATACCCTTTGGACTTCAGATAGCTGATGGCCCGTTTAGGCGGTAGCGTCATGCAGTAGGCTAGCTCAGTCGTGGTTACGCTCATGCAGACGCCCCCAGATGCCAGCAACAAACAGGATGCGGGCCAGCCGTTCCTGCAGGTCATCCGCATTCATCTGCGGGTACAGTTCGGCCAGCTCTCCCAGCAGCTCAGACGGGTTTACACCATCCTTCACCTGCGTAAAGAGCGGCTCCAGCACCGGCGCAAGCACGCCGTTTAACGTGCCACCGTTCATCAGAATATCCAGCGCGTCATCAAGGTCCTGCTGGGCCTGTATATCGGCATCAATCGCCTCGGCGAAAGACAACGGCAGCGCATTCTTCTGGTGCTCAGACGGGGGCGTCTCGTCGATATCCCCGTCCTGCAGCTGGTACTCGCGCTTCCAGTATTGTGGCAGGAAGGCCACACCGGCGCGGCTGAGTTTCTCGTCACGGGTGGCCTGCGTATCGTCGACCGTGCCCTGTTCCCACATCTTCCAGACGGGGCTGGCCACGTCGCCGAAGTTCATCGAGACCGCCATTTTGATGGCCTGATTCACCGCGCTTACCACGATATCGGCATCAGCGTCCCGGATATCATCGGTGACCTCCAGCCCTACCATGGCAGACGCGCGGTTGCTGTTGGCTTCGGTGGTCTGGTTCTGCCCCAGCAGCGCGATGGAAATCTCACTGCGGGCAAGCGTTATCAGGTCTTTATAAATATCGCTGCTGTCAGCCTTGCCTGCGGCCTCTTTGATTTCAATTGACGAATCATCGGGGATAGCGGCCACCGCGTCTTCGACCATCGACTCCATGGAATCCAGCAGCAGGTCAATCTCGCCCTGCGCCGTCCCGCGCGGATGCTTACCAATGACCCACGGTGAGCCGTACTTCTCAGCAAAGCGTACCCAGAACTTCATGCCGCCTTTTTTGAAGGTGACGGGCCAGAAGCACATGGACAGGTCCGGGAAGCCATACGGGTTGTCGTAGGTCGCATCCTGTCGGGGGACCACAAACTTATTCAGCGGCAGGGCTTCACCTTCCAGCCCGGTATCTCTGGCCCGAAAGCGCAGCAGGTTGTTGCTGTCGAACTGGAACCACTCCGGGGGCTTGCCCACGATATCGTCGAGGGTCCACGACTTCACCGAACGGCCCCACATGAGTTCACAGGGTTGGTACCCGTAGAGCACGGCGTCGGTCATCTCGCCGATGATGCGGGAAATATCGAGATCGTCCAGCATATCCCGGATGAAGCTGAACACCCGCGCCGGGGCGTGACCACGCTCAAGACCTCGCTCCAGCGACCGGACCGCCGCCTTGCGCCTGCGGATACAGCCGCCGACCAGCGGGTCGGTACGCAGTTCGCGATAGATGCGGATATCCCGCCCCTGAGACTTGAGGATAGGGTCCGGGTTGGGCAGATACATACCCAGCCCAAAGAAATCGATGGAGCGGCTGCGCGAGGCAATCTGCTCCGTCAGCGTTTTATCGGGTTCGGCAAAAGAGACAAACTCAGTCGGGGAAACCCAGATTCCACGGGCCATCAGTAATCCTCCAGCATCCGGGCCGCCTGACGACGACGGCGTGAGCTTGCCTTCACCGGCCCTTTGTTAATTTCACGGCTGGCAAAGTACGCCAGCGCCAGCGAGACCGCCGAGTCCCCGTGGCGTTTGCCACTGTCGGACTTTGCCTTAGACCGCTGCTCCGGCACGCGGGGGACACCGTTCACGACCTGCACGGCCCGCAGGTCGTCCAGCGTGTCTTCATCCTTCGGTAAATCCACCAGGTTACCGTCCTCCAGCGCGGCCTTGACCGGCGGCATATGTTCCCGGTACCAGCCCTCGGTGGGCATGACCTGCTTAACACGGCTGGAGCCGTAGCGCTGCATGGCATACTCCGCCAGATAGGAGCCGTTGCCACGGGCGTCCAGCGCCGCCCCCATCAGGTTGGGCAGACCGTCCATCAGGTACCAGGTGATTTGCTCCTGCTGTTTAAACGGCACGTTACGCAGCTCCATCACGAACGGCACGCGCCGTACCAGGTTCTTTTGCTGCAGCAGGGGATAGTCCACCGACAGGTCACCGCTGCGGCCAAAGTCACGCCCTAAAAACGAGCGGGCATCCGCAGGCAGCGCTTCCAGCAGCGGCTTCAGATTCTCCTCCAGCCAGTCCTGCGTCTCGCTCCACCGCACCTCGTCGGACAGCAGTTCATAGCCCTCCGGGCAGGTCAGGCGCAGCACCGGCGTTTCAGCCGACATTCGTGACTCAATCAGGGCACGTGAGAGCCATGCTCCGCCACCGTTCGCCGGAACACAGTCAAGCTCTTCAGAAGCACCGGTCCCGTAAAACTTGTACACCGACGCCATCCAGGCATCTTCCGCCTCCTGTGACCATACCTTTCCGGTACGCAGGCAGACGCGGCGGAACAGCCCCTCCGCGACGGCCTCCTTGAACGGGATGCGCTGCACGCTGCCGCCCTGACGCCCGGCCCGGATATCGCCGATAAGCGTATTGAACGGGTTATCATCGCCGTCATGGGTGGAGATAACGCGCACCTTGCCGCCCCAGATAAGCATCGCCAGCGCCGCTTTCAGCAGTTCGTCCAGTTGCTCGTGGAACGCAGCCTCGTCGATAACGATGATGCCCTGACGACCACGCAGGTTAGACGGACGGCTGGAGAGCGCGACAACGCGAAAGCCGGAGTCGGGAAACTTGATGGTGTAGGTCTTGATGTGCTTGTCGTCTTCGTCCTCTTCCCAGAAGCCTTCCTCGATTTCACTGGCGGCATAGTTGAACATACGCGCCCACATCGCACAGGCCTGAATGTATTCGACGGTCATGTCCTGGTTGTAGGCGATGTAATAGACGTTCATGCCACCGGCTGTCACCGCTGATGCCGCCGTCAGGACGTTATCGGACGCCTCGGCCCAGGTGATACCGGTACGGCGGCTCTTCTCGATAATCTTGAGCGGAGAGGTATCAGCCACCCAGCGCTGCTGGTAGGGCATCAGTACGACGGGAACGTCGGAGGCTGAGGTGTCGGGTACCACTGGCGGTAATGGATTCACGATGCGATCCCCAGAATTTCGCGGCGTATGGCCTGAGCCGCTTCATGTGACAGACCGCCCTTGCGGGCAATTTTCTCGGCATTGCTGGCTGCCTGCTGCGCTCTGGCGCGGACTTCGGTCTGGAATTTCTTCAGGTTGACCGAGGCGCGGGACAGCGTGGCCACGTTCTTTGCGACCTTGGACAGCAGCGCCACGCGCTCTTTGGGGTCGATTTCTTCTTCGTCCTCCTGCAGCAGGACAATACTCTCGAACAGCTCGGTCTGAATCAGGGCAATCACCGCCTCAGAGCGTGCATCCTGATCGTCTGCGGCTCCCTCGGTCAGCATCCGGGCCGCTTCGGTGGCCGCGCGGATGGCACCATAGCGGCGCTCAATCTTCTGACCATAGCGATGGATAGCCGATTTGCTGATGACGTATCCCCGATCGCGCAGCAGGGTCTCCAGTTCGGTATACCCGCTGAAGCCGGACTCGTTCAGCGCCCGCTCAAGCCAGCGGCGCACGTCTTCCGGCAGCTTGTCTATCGTGCTGCGTCTGGCCATCATTCACTCCAGTATTTTTCCGGACGGGCGATGCCGGGGCCGCATTCCACGGTATATTCCACGAGGTCAACGCCGAGGCGGGTCAGGTCGGCAAACCAGTCGCCGGAGGGCCTCTTCTCAAGCTCAACCATTTTGCGGTCAGACAGGTAGTCCAGCTCACGACGCAGCTCAAGCGAGGTGGTGTCGGGATAAATCGCGCGGGCCACGTCCAGCAGCAGCGTTTCGCTGGCGGTGTACGGGCGGGTTTTATTCAGCGCGACCAGCAGGCTCCAGCGCAGGGATTCCCGGCGCACGCGGGCGATATCAACCATGTTTACCTCCGGTAATACGGTACTGTTGTACCACTTCCAGTTTGTTATAAAGCGCGTCCAGCTTGGCCTCAATGACCGTCTGACCACGGATATAGTCCTCACGACGGACGTAGTTCAGCGGTAAGTCCGCCTTAAACCGCATGAACTCTTTCTCCAGCTCACCCCAGTTGGAGGCGGACTGCTGCAGCGACTGCTCCAGCGAGGAAAACCGCGCCGCCTGTCGTTCTTCTGCTTTACTGAAAAGCCACTTGGCCATCCCTCCGACAAAGCTCATGAAGGTGATGAGGAAGCCCACCACCGTCCAGAATTCAACCTGCAGCGTCATTTCTGTAATCCTTCTCGTTCGTCCAGCAGCCCGTTTATCTGGCTTCGCCAGACCCGGCACTGTTTTGCGTTGTCGATGATGTTGGCAAGGACGTCGCGCTGGCTGACGCCTGAGTCGCGTAGCCTGGCGTCAGCGGCTTCAGGTTGCCGGGACGCTTCGCCAGCGCCGGTGCCAGCGGTGGCAGATGTTCCTGAAGGACCGGCGTCGACGGAGGCGTTGTCGTAACCGAGCGCGGCGTTGTACTGGCGCACGAAGCCGCGAGTAAACACGCAGTTAATGGGATGGCTCTTGCCTTTTTCATCAATCCAGCGCTGTGTGACATCGTTAATCTGCCCCTGTAGTTGTTGGTTCTGGCTCTCAAGCAGAGCGATTTGCTCAAGGTAGCTGGCCTCGGCCTGATGGCCTGCGGCAACCTGCTCCTGATAACGCTTCGCCCATGCCCGGAGCGCGGCGTTCTCAAGGGTTGTCTGTTCGGTTTTGTACGCATCAAACGCCGACTGCAGCCGACTGAGCGCCGCGTCACCGTCGCGTTTTGCGTCTTCAGTACCGTCGTGATAGCCCCAGCGGTTCAGCCCATAAAGCGCACCCACCAGGACAAGCGCCAGCACCATGCCGCGCCACGGTAGTCTTTTAACCAGGTTCCACACAGCTGCTGCCTCCCCATGTGAGATAACGGGGGGCCAGCTCCCGCAGGATGCGCTGCGGGTAATGGCGGTTCTCACGCCAGCTGGCGGCGCTGCGTCCGGCATTCACCGTCTCGACATGACCAAACCAGCGGGCGCTGTCCAGCCCCTTCTGTGATGCAAGGCGCTTGTCACGCTGCACCCAGCCTAAGCCTCCGTTATAGCCCGACAGCGCCATGGCCATGCGTTCGCAGCTGTCGGTGGCGCTGACGCGCTGCCACAGCCAGCGGTCATAGCTGACCAGCGCCCGGATGGCCCATGCCGGGTTAAACGGCTCACGGTTGTTAAGCTCAGGCACCATCTGGCTTATCCAGTCGGCGGTGGCGGGCATAAACTGCGCCAGACCCTGAGCGCCAACCGGTGAGACCGCATCGGGCCGCCAGCCGCTTTCCTGATGCAGCTGCGCGGCGAAGTCCGCCACCGGCGCTGACATTCCCCACTCAAGTCGGGCATTGCGGATCACATCACTGCGATACTGCTGCGCGGCCTGCGGAGGCTGGGCCGCACTGGCCTGACTGAAAAAACCGCCGCACCAGAGCAGCCAGGCAATCACCAGGTTGCCAGCGAGCTGCCACCAGAAGCTGTATTTATCGTTGCGTGGTTCGCCATGCCTGATGGCCGTTACGCCCAGCCCGAAGGCGAGCAGGATGATGAGAGTGATTTGAGGCCAGTTCATGGTCACAGCCCCATCGCCACGGCCAGACAGACTGCGGCAACAATCAGCGCACGGCGGATCAACGCGGCGGAAAACACCAGGTGGAGACCGGTCTGGACGGGGAAGCGACCGTCAGCCATCAGCTTCTCATCATGCTTCAGGTACTGGCCGGGGCGGGCTTTGGGGAAAAGCGAACGGTCAAGCCAGTAGCCCAGCACAGCCGCCAGCGAGATGAGCGACAGCTTGTAGACAACCACCGGCAGCTGCTGGGGCGAGACCAGACCGATGGTGCCGAGCAACAGCACAGAGGTCAGCAGCCAGCCGCTGAGGCGGGGCTTTTTAACAGGGGGAATGAATTTTTTCAGGTTTTTCATGAGTGTCTCCTTGTTGTGTGGGAGACAGCATCACAAATGTGGCGGGATACGGATTTTAAAGCGCGTTATAAGTGTTCGCAGAGGGAAGCGGCCAGAATGGTGGCACACAAAACACAGGGGAGGCAAGCACGATGACTGAACCGAAACAGCCAGGTTTTAAAAAAGGGTTCCTCTTTGGGATCAGGACCGGAGAGAAAAATAAAACTTACACGCTAAGCGTGGATGCATGTTGCCCAACCGAAGCGATTGCAGAACTGAAAAACGCGCTGGATGCACTTGAAGAGAGAAGAAGTCATTTCGCCAGCGGAGAAAACAACGTCATGATGATTGGCAATGTGGCGGCGACATCACGATTTAAAGCCGCACCTAATCCTGCTACTCAGTTATCCTGCGACCAACGAATACTGGAAGCGGAATCAGCAGTTCCCAGAACGGTTCTTCCTCACCAGTCTTAACCGGGGCCGCTTCTCCCGACCAGTAAAGCCAGGCCCGGTGATACAGTTCCAGCACCGGGCAATCACTGTTCAATAACCTCATATCTCCGCGATGCACCGGCTCATCTGTGATGACTTCATATATCGGTGCCGTTCTGATTTCCTCTTCGCCTCTCTCATCGGCCAGTAATCCCCGAAACTTCCTGACTTCACTCAGATGCTGACAGGCAAACAGTGACTGATAGCGGGAGGGTTTGTCAGGAAAATGGCTACGGCGAACTAACTCAAACACCAGACCGACCAGCAGACTTCTGCTGACTCCGCTGTCATCTTCCATTTTAGGGCCGGGGTTATAGAGATAGTTATGACCGTGCTTGGAAAGACCATCGGGATACATCTGATGAAGGAAAGCGGCCAGCTCCGGCACTTCAGGTTCGTATTTTCCGGTAATTACATGGCAAGGCGAAGGCAGACGATTAGCGGAATCAAGTGTGTAATACGTTCCCATTCAGAAAACAATCCTTATCGAACAAACACTGCACGTAGGTTACACATCCAGTAAATTGCGTTAATAGAAAACAGTTATCCATAAACCGCATCCTGGCAGTGAAAGAACGACCAGCCCGGTGCTCGAACACCGGACTGGTCATCAACCCACAGGTATGTGCTGTGAGCCGACCAGGGTTCAGTCAGTCTCGCGAGACCAGACTAGCCTGCCATATTTTCACTGATTGCAAAAGGCTTACGGATAATGAAAGAACAATCTTTGCCCATCGTTCCCTGGATTGGCGGTAAACGTCGTCTGGCGAAGCATATTTTACCGTTGTTTCCGGCCCATACCTGCTATGTGGAGCCGTTCTGCGGAGCAGCTGCGCTTTATTTTCTTAAGGCACCCAGCACGATCGAAGTCATTAACGATATCAACGGCGAACTGGTGAATCTGTATCGGGTGGTAAAACATCACCTGGAAGAGTTTGTTCGGCAGTTCAAATGGGCACTGGTCAGCCGTCAGATTTACAAATGGCTGCAGGATACTCCGGAAGATACGCTCACCGACATTCAGCGGGCGGCCCGGTTCTACTACCTTCAGAAGCAGGCGTTTGGTGGTAAGGTCGCCGATCACACTTTCGGAACATCCACCACCAGTGCTCCGCGCTTCAACCTGCTGCGTATCGAAGAAGAACTGTCAATGGCGCACCTGCGCCTGTCGAGAACGCTAATTGAGCATCTGGACTGGCATCAGTGCATAGAGCGCTATGATCGCCCGCATACGCTGTTCTACTGTGACCCGCCGTACTGGGGAACAGAAGGCTACGGCGTGGATTTTCCAATAGGCAACTATATCCGAATGGCGACGCTGGCCAGAAGCATCAAGGGGAAAATGATTATATCGGTGAACGACATCCCTGAAATGCGACAAGCTTTTAACGGGCTAAACATTCAGTCGGTGGATATTAGCTACAACCTGAAAGTAACGGGCAAGGCTACGCCACGGAAAGAATTGGTGATTTGTAACTTTTAATTAAATAAAATCGTTAAAAACCATCCATGCTCGGACCATTTAATAATAGGTAACATCATGAAATTAAAGATAGTTGTACTTGTTGCATCTCTTGCAGTTACCGGAAACTCACTAGCTGATGATGTAATGAAGGGAGAGTTTCATTCGCTTCAGGAGTGTTTATCCGCCATCAAACTCAAGGGTGGTGAGCCTTTGAAAATCGTGCAGGACACTCCGGATAAGGTGACTGGAATGTTGCCAAACGATGAAGCTTTTGGCTGTGAGAAGAAAGAAACTGGAACTAAAGGAACTTACTTCGAGGGTTGGTTCACAGTAAAAGACTAATGTTTCACGCATGGCAAGGCGCTTTAGTCCTTGCCATATCACTTTTTTAAACCTTTACTCCGAAAAGCAGCCAGATCAACAACATCCCCTTTACTGAGGTGCTTACGTGATACCTCACTTTATCCAGCATATTTATTGGGTTTTGGTTGAGCGAGGACTTTGCCAACCTCAAGAATAGCCCTCCGCTGCTCAGGACTCATTTCATCAAACGCATCCATCAGAGCCTGCTTCTCTGTTGATATTCCCTGCACCAATGAAGTTTTATCCCCCAGGATAAATTGTTCACCTACACCGGTAAGAAGCCAATTGAGGTTTATACCCAATTGTGTGCATAGCTTTGTTAGACCTGCAATATTCGGCTCCCTGTCGCCATTCAAATAGCTTTGGGCTGTACGGTAGGGTAGCTCGCAAATCTCAGCAAACTCTTTGATTGAGCTGATTTTCTTTTCTTTCAGTACGTCTTTTAATCGCTCGGCTATACACATTTGCGTCTCTTTCGTTGCTTTATACACGTTTGTGTATATAATCTATCACACATAAGGCAAACATCATTGCATCAACAAAGGAGACAACGATGACTGCAGAACAAGTCAAATCACTCTTCCGTCAGCGCGGTGTCACGTTCACCCGCTGGGCAGAAGAAAACGGCTACAGCCGCAATGAGGTCTACCGTGTTCTTAACGGTTTCACCAAAGCCCGTTACGGCAAATCCCACGAAATTGCCGTGAAGCTGGGTCTGAAACCAGATTCAAATGCGGCATAACGTTTTAGCCCATGTAACAGATTATCACATATCGCAAAAAGGGGAATGTGACATGAGTAAGGCAAATATTTCCAGTTCTGGCTCTCGCATTCTGCGTGTCCTTAAAGCTCTGCGCGGTCACGCTCTGAACGGTGTTTCTAACGGTGAACTGGCATCAGCTCTGGGCGAGTCCCCGGCAAATATCAATCGGGCACTCAATACCCTTATCGAGGAAGGCCTTGCGCTGAAACTGGATAACGGACGTTTTGCTCCAGGAGTCCAGCTATTACAAATCGCCATGGCGCATAGCACCGAGATGGCGCGGGCACAGGATCGAATCAATGAAATTAACCAGCGCGTTATGGCTGGCAGTCGCTAAGGAGTTGACATGGGACGCACAAAAGTACAACAAGTTGAATTAGTGGAAGATGTACCACTGACCGATGACCTCAGTGTCAGCCTTAACGCCATGACCGAACATCGCATCGAAATCATGCAGCAATTTGGTGATGGTCTGCCGTATGAACGTGATCGAATTATTCACGAAGCTCGCTTTTATATGGCTCAGAGTGCTGAGTCTATGCTCGAAGCCGGTAAGCGTTTAGTGATACTGAAAGAGAATGAGCCACATGGGGAGTTTATCAACGTCCTAGAAAATGAACTTGGCTTACCATACCGAACCTCCGTAAGGATGATGCAGGCTGCTACTAAATATTTATCTCCCACACTGAAATCAAATGTGCCAGCGCTGGCACATTTGGGTAAAACAAAACTATTCGAATTGATAGCAGAGGACGACGAAGAACTATCAGAGTTAGCCGAAGGTGGCACAATTGCAGGCTTAACCCTCGATGATATCGATCGCATGACCAGCCGCGAACTCCGGGTTGCATTACGCGAAGCCCGCGAAACCAACGCAGCACAGCAGCGTGTGCTTGCCGACAAGAACGAAAAAATTGACACGCTTTCCACGAAGCTTGAGAAAAAATCCCGTGTCCAGCCCCCGAAACCTGACGAAGAAGTGAAAAAGCTGCGGGCGGAAGTGACGGGGTTAGCGGTCGAAGCGGAGTCTGCCATCGCTGTCCGACTGTCCAGTGCCTTTGAAACCTTATGTGCCTACTGTGCTGAAAATACCATTGATACGCCCAAAGACTTTATGGCGGGTCTGGTCTGCGAGCTGGAGCGCGCGGCCAGCAACCTGCGCGCCACCTTTGACCTGCCGGATGAGCTGACAGGCAACGTTGCCCCTTCATGGCTGACTGAACCGACGCCGAAGATTAACGGGCAGGAGGCATAACCGATGAGTGCCGCCCTGACTGAACGACTGGTTTATGTTGCCCGCGCGGCACGTGATGCGGGGCATGGTAAGCGCGGTGCAATTTACGAGGCCGCATGCGCCGAACTGGGCCTGTCCCGCGCCACCCTGCTACGCAAGCTGAAGGAGGTATCAGTGACTGACAAACGTAAAAAACGCGCTGACGCCGGGCGCAGTGCCCTGAGCCGCGACGAAGCCGCGCTGATATCTGCCACGCTGCGCGAAGCTACCCGTAAAAACGGAAAGCGTCTGTACTCCATCGCCGATGCGGTGGAGACCCTGCGGTCAAACGGCTTTATCTCCGCTGGCAGAACGGACGAGGCGACGGGCGAGTTTTTCCCGCTGTCTGAGGACACCATCAGCCGCGCCCTGCGCAACTATGGTCTGCACCCGGAACAGCTGGACGCACCGGCACCGTCCTCCGAGATGGCGAGTCTGCACCCCAACCATGTCTGGGAGATTGATGCGTCGCTTTGTACGCTTTACTACCTGAGCAACGGCCACAAGGGGCTGCAGGTGATGGACAGCGCGAAGTTCTACAAAAACAAGCCTGCTAACGTCGCGCGTATCGCAAGCGACCGCGTATGGAGTTACGAGATTACCGACCATACCAGCGGCTGGATTTACGTTGAGTACGTGATGGGCGCGGAGTCCGGCGAGAACCTTTGCTCCGTCCTTATTAATGCGATGCAGGAGCGCGGTGGTGCGGATGTGCTGCACGGCGTACCGAAAATACTCTACCTCGACCCCGGCTCGGCGAACACCGCCGGTATGACGAAAAACATGTGCCGCTCGCTGGGCGTTGACCTGATAGCGCACAAGCCGCATAACGCCCGCGCCACCGGGCAGGTGGAAAAGGCGCGTGACATTATCGAGCGCAAGCTGGAGCCGGGCCTGAAGTTCCAGCCGGTTCACAGTCTGGAAGAGCTGAACGCGCTGGCCGTGAAATGGCGCAGCCACTTTAATGCCACTGCGGTCCACAGTCGCCACCGTAAAACACGCACGGATATCTGGCTGAAAATCACCGCTGAGCAGCTGAAAAAAGCGCCATCCGTTGAGGTCTGCCGCGAGCTGGCGGTGGCAGCACCTGAACTCCGTAAGGTCACGCCAAAACTGCGTGTCTCGTTCCGGGGCGTTGAGTATGACGTGTCGGCGGTACCGGGCGTGCTGGTTGGTGAAAAGCTGATGATTACCCGTAACCCATGGCGCAGCGATGTGGCGCAGGTGGTACTGACCGGCGAAGACGGCCACGAAACCTTCCTGCTGATTGATGAGGTCAGAAAGAACGAGTTTGGCTTTGCCGAAAGCGCGGCGGTGTTTGGCGAAAGCTATAAAGCCCTGCCGGAGACCCCGGCGCAGACGGCAGCAAAAGAAATCGAAGAGCTGGTCACCGGCACGGATAACGCCGCCGATGCAGCTGCTGCGCGTAAGGCGAAGGCGCTGCCGTTCGGCGGGAAGCTTGACCCGTATAAACATATCGACGACACCACGCTTCCAGCCTATATGCCTAAGCGTGGTCAGGCTTCAGACGTGCGCGGCCCGCGTATCGAGCAGCGTCCGCTGACCCATGTGGAGGCGGCGAAAGCCCTGCGCGAGAGGTTCTCGGCCTGCGGTCAGGCCTGGACACCGGAGCATTACCGCCAGTTAGCGGCGCAGTACCCTGATGGTGTGCCGGAAGCTGCGCTGGATGAGGTGATGGCCACGCTGATCACCCCGGCCCGCAGCAGCGTTATCAGCATCGTTAACGGCAACTAAGGAGGACAACATGCTGGTACTGAAACAACAACTTAAAGAGGCCCGTATCCCGCAGGCGGTGGTTGCAAGAGCCGTCGCCGTCTCCGAGGCTACGCTTGCCCAGATTGTGAACCATAACGAGTGGCCCCGCACCAGCCCGGAGGAAGTACGTCAGCGTCTGGCGTCTTATCTGGAAAGTCAGGGGATTGATACAGCGAAGAGTTTTGATGCTGCACAGGGCGCTGCCACGCCCCGCACAGCGGGTACAACCAACCTCAGTGAGGAAGAGAACATGTTACTCAAAAAGCAGGTGTTATTTCCAGCAACTAAAAAAGCGTTTGGCCTTTTCCGTGACCCGTTCGCCGATGAGGCCATGCAGGGTGCGGACGACGTGTTCACCACGCCGGATATCCGCTACGTGCGTGAGGCGCTGTTCCAGACCGCCCGCCACGGTGGTTTTATCGCGATTATTGCCGAGTCCGGCGCGGGTAAATCCACGCTGCGCCGCGACATGATTGAACGCATCAACCGCGAAAATGCGCCAGTGGTGGTTATCGAACCGTACATCATCGCCATGGAAGACAACGACGTGAAGGGTAAAACCCTGAAGGCAGCGGCTATCGCCGAGGCCATCATCAGCACTATCGCGCCGCTGGAAAACATCAAGCGCAGCCAGGACGCTCGCTTCCGTCAGCTGCACCGTGTCCTGAAGGACAGCAGCCAGGCGGGTTTCAGCCACGTTCTGGTGATTGAAGAGGCCCATAGTCTGCCCATCCCGACGCTGAAGCACCTCAAGCGCTTTTTTGAGCTGGAGTCCGGCTTCAAAAAACTGCTGTCCATCGTGCTGATTGGCCAGCCTGAACTGGCGGACAAGCTGTCCGAGCGCAACATGGAAGTGCGTGAAGTCGTGCAGCGCTGCGAGGTGGTTGAACTGCTGCCGCTGGACAACAGCCTCGAAGAGTTTCTGGCGTTCAAGCTGCAACGCGCCGGTAAGCAGCTGGCCGACGTCATGGACGCCAGCGCGGTGGACGCTATCCGCGCCCGCCTGAGCAATCTTGGCAGTAGCCGTAAAAGCATGGTCAGCCTGCTGTATCCGCTGGCCGTCAGTAACCTGGTGATAGCCGCCATGAATCTGGCCGCTGAAATCGGGGTTCCACAGGTCAACGCCGACGTTGTCAAAGGGGTTTAGCCATGAAAACCATCATTGATATCAACCAGCAGATGAACAAGGTCCAGTCCGCCATTATGGCGCTTAACGCGATGAATACCACCGTGCAGAGCGTCATGATTGCGGGCAGTAAGCCGGTTATCCGTATCGCCCGCAACGGCCACTGCGCCCGCCTGCTGGAACAGGGCAAGGCAAGCTATACCCACGTTGGCCATGACGGTTCGGGGCGCTTTCGTCAGGGTGTCTTTGAGTTGCATGGCTGCCGTATTACCTGGTCAGAGTCATTACATTAACCATAAGGTGAACGAAGATGAACGAAGTAAATAAAGAAGACTACATGAAAGACCGCAAGGGGCGCCTGGTGCCGATTAATCAGGTATCTGACTATGACCTTGCCATGGACTCTTTCGTCCGGGAGCAGGTCGCTGCGGCGAAAGTCAAAAGCGCTGACCTCAGCGACTTCAAGCAACGCGCTTTCGACGAGTGCTATGCATGGCTTGACCTTGTGGCTGAGAAGTACGGCAGAACACGCGGCGGGGCCAAAGGTAACGTGACCTTCAGCAGTTTTGATGGTAGCGAGCAAATCACTATCCGCGTGCAGGAAACCCTGACGTTCGGGCCTGAACTGCAGATTGCCAAAGACCTGATTGACGAATGCGTTACCGAATGGTCTGAAGGCGCGAACGACAATCTGCGGGCCATTATTGCCGACGCCTTCCAGGTGGACAAAGAAGGCCAGCTCAATACCGGACGTATTCTGTCCCTGCGCCGCGTCAAAATCCAGGACGAGCGCTGGAGCCGGGCAATGGAGGCCATATCGGAATCACTGCAGGTGGCCATGTCCAAAACCTATATTAATTTCCGGGAGAAAAATAAGCACGGGAAGCTAATTAATATCCCGTTAGATATCGCTGCCATTTAATTTTAATTCAATTTCTTTTTATTTCGGCGTCAGAGCTGTGGGCTTCTGCACGCCGAAAACCACACAGAGGTATAAATCATGGGTATTAAATGCAGAAATTGTGAGGCCAGTGTTGAGACCCTGAACTTCAGCAAAGCCAGCGTGGTGTTCTCCGACCGGCACCACGTTCCGGCAGTGCGCATCGTCCTGGTATGCCCTCACTGCAGCCAGCATTACCTTACAGACGTTCCCTTAATGGAGTTCGAACCCTGTGAGGTGAATATGGGTTTTGCCTCTCCGGAGGTACCCGATGAAAATTAATATCTCAGAGGCAACCTGTTTAGAACGAATTAAGGCTCTGAACGCAGATAACCAGCGAATTGTACGGATTAATCTCGGGATACTTAAAGCGGCTCGCAGTGAAATACTGGCCCATGTTGCGATAAACGGAAAAGGCGTAATGACAGATATGGTGCTCAATATGCTGGATATCGCTATTAAAGAGGGCCGGTAATCATGTGGATACTTATTTTGTGGATGTTCACATCAGGTACTGAAGGCGAAGGGCTGGTCATAACATCTCTGGAATTTACTACTGAAAGCGCCTGCAGGGCGGCATTCCAGGAAGTTAAACGCGTCAATGCCGGTGAAATTTATCTTCGTGGTGTGTGCACACCAAAGGACTAAACCATGCCAATGACTGATAAAGAAAAAGTGCTGGAAAAGTTAAAAAAACTGCTGGCGCTGTCGAAATCTGATAATCCCCACGAAGCCTCACTGGCACTGCAGCGTGTTCAAAAACTGATGCAGGCATATGGCATCACCCGTGACGATATCGCGCTCAGCGATATAGATGAAAGCATCAGTAACTACTGGGCTGCAGGCAGCGTCAATCCACCACGTTACATGCTGGGGCTGCTGGGCATCATCCAGGCCGCTTTTGGTGTTGAATCTATTATCCATTCAGGCCACAAACCCAGCGTTGGTTTTTACGGCAATAAAGACCGCGTTGAGCTGGCGTCTTATACCTGGGATGTTCTCGCCAGACAACTCATCGCGGCGCGGAAAAACTATATCGGGCAGCAGAATAAAAGAATCAAAAGCACAACGAAGACCAGCCGGGGCGACAAATTTGCCGAAGGTTGGGTACTGGCCGTGCGCAGTGAAGTGCAATTTTTTGCTATGACCCGTGAGGAGCGGGAGCTGTCTAGTCTCTGGCTTGAACAGAAATACCCGGATTCTGGTAAAACCACTGGTCGTGAGGCTGGTAAATCGCGTGATGCGGATATGTCCCGTAACCATGGTTATCAGGAAGGGGAGAATGTCAGGCTGCATCAGCCCGTCAGCGGGCAGGAACAGCGGAAACTGAGGAGCGGCTTATGATAGCTAATACTGTTGTATGCGCCCTGTTCTGGTATAGCCTCGTGGGCTGGTGTACCGCGGACCTGCATCGTTATACGGGCTTTTGTTCACGATACAGCGGAGCCAAATACTGGATTAGCTGGGCGGTGATGTTCATGTTCTGGCCGGTGGCCCTTCCTTTATATGTTGACTATATCAGGGGGAAGTCAAAGGGGGAGAACGATGATGACTAAACAACGCCTCATTCAGCTTATTCATATTGCCCGTAACGATCTGCATATGGACGAGGATACTTACCGGCAGATGCTGCAGGGGCTGACGGGTAAAGCCTCCACGAAAGGAATGGACGTCACGCAGCTTAACCGCGTCATGGAGTCTATGAAGAATAAGGGCTTTTGCATTAAGCCTGCGGGAAAAGCCCGGTCCGGTTTATCGCTTGATACCCACCCGCAGTCGAAGAAAATCCGTGCATTGTGGCTTGAAATGGCCTCTGCTGGCATCGTTCGCGACAGTTCTGAGCAGGCGCTGGCGCTCTGGGTTAAACGTGAAACCGGTGTCAGTGCGTTACGCTGGCTCGGCAGTGACCAGGCCAGTAGCGTAATAGAGAAACTGAAGAAGTGGCAACGCAGGGCCACGGGGGGAAAACTATGAGCGATATGAGTCAGTTTCGTAGTAAGGGGCCGGAGCTGCTGGTTGAACTGGCGCAGCATACCTCAGAGACCGTCCGTGAGATTATCGATATTGACCCCGCCGTTGCCGATCAGATTGGTGAGGCTGTCGCTAACCGCATGATGCAGGTCTGGGGCGGGCAAAACGTCTATTTCCCGATGGGGATGGTCTGGAAAGTCAGCCAGCGCGACAGGGAAATCTTCCAGGAGTTTGACGGGCGCAACCATCATGAACTGGCCCGCAAGTTTGGCGTTTCTCTGCAGTGGGTCTACAGCGTGGTGAAGCGGGTAAGAAAAGAAGAGCTGGATCGGATGCAGGGAAAACTGTTTGATGGTGACCCCGATGCCAACATCGGGAAAAAGGAGTAAACTCTGAAATCAGGCTGGTGCGAGCTTTGTTTTTTTCGGGCCGGTCTGATTTTCACATACTGTAAGATTATTGCATATTCCATCCAGTCTCTTCCCATGTCGACCCAGTTCTTCCCATAATTATCTCACTAACTCCCTGTCATTTATCTCAAGTCTAATCACCGGGTGTTCAAATTTATCCAGACGTTCATTACCAGCAAACGTCCGATCTTGTCGGGCGGGCGTTACGACCCGACAACGTGGACGCTCGAACCCGAAACGCTGCCTTTTGGCGCGCCGCTGGGCCTGATTGCCGGGCAAACCTGTCAGTTTGCGCTTCAGCCAATCGTTGAGCCTTCGGAAGGGAAGATCAGCTCTCTTGAGGCCCTTATCCGCGGCAATGACGGCGGCAGCCCGGAGCAATTCTTCCGCACCCTTGACCCGGACACCCTCTACCAGGTCGATCTCCAGACGAAAGCGTATGCCTTTGCGCTGGCGGAAAAGATGGGCATTGGCAGCCATAAAATTGCGGTAAACCTGCTGCCGATGTCGCTGGTGAATGTCCCTGGCGCAGTAGAATTTCTGGTCGATCACATTAAAAAACACGGGCTTCAGCCAGAGCAGGTTGTGCTTGAAATCACTGAAAACGAAATGATATCCGGACTTAACCAGTTCAACAGCGCCATTAAGCAGCTTCGCGGCGAGGGAGTGGGCATGGCGATCGATGATTTTGGTTCCGGCTATGCCGGCCTCTCTCTGCTGACGCGCTTCCAGCCGGATAAAATTAAAATCGACCGGGAAATTGTCAGCAATATTCACCTCAGCGGCCCAAAACAGGCGATTGTGCGCTCTATCATCAGCTGCTGCTCCGATCTTGAAATCACCCTGGTGGCGGAAGGTATCGAGAAAATAGAGGAGTGGTGCTGGCTCGAATCTGCCGGGATCCGACGCTTTCAGGGATTCCTGTTTGCCCGGCCGCAGCTGAATGGCGTCGGCGATATCCACTGGCCGCATCTGGCGCGTTAAGTCAAATTTCCCTCCCGTTATTTCCCCTTAGCCCGGCCTGTGCTTAAATGGCTAAAACGGTTTAACTTTGTTTAGCTATGAGGATCACATGAAAAAAATCTGGGTACTTGGCGACGCGGTAGTGGATCTGCTGCCCGATGGAGAAGGTCGATTACTGCAGTGTCCCGGCGGCGCGCCGGCGAACGTCGCGGTCGGTATTGCCCGGCTGGGCGGCCAGAGCGCCTTTATCGGCAGGGTTGGCGACGATCCTTTCGGGCGCTTTATGGCGAAAACGCTCGCTGACGAGCGGGTTGACGTGACGTGGATGCGCCTTGACCCGGCGCACCGCACCTCAACGGTGGTGGTCGATTTGGACGACCACGGCGAGCGAGCGTTTACCTTTATGGTGCGCCCGAGCGCCGATCTGTTTCTCGAACCCGCCGACCTGCCGTCGTTCAGCGCCGGGGAGTGGCTGCATGTCTGCTCCATCGCCTTAAGCGCCGAGCCGAGCCGTACTGCGACATTTCAGGCGATGGCCGCCATCCGGGAGGCGGGCGGTTACGTCAGTTTCGACCCGAATATTCGCCCGGATCTCTGGCCGGATGAGAACGCACTTCACCGCTGTCTTGAACAGGCGCTGCAAAGCGCTGACGTGGTGAAACTTTCGGTAGAAGAACTGGCCTTTTTCACCGGCAGCGCGGAGGTCAACGGCGGTCTGGAGGTGCTGATGCAGCGCTGCCCGGCGCGTCTGGTGCTGGTTACCCAGGGAAAAGCGGGCGTAACAGCGTGGCATGAAGGTACCGTAAAACACTACCCGGCAACGCCTGTGCAGTGCGTCGATACGACCGGTGCGGGCGATGCTTTTGTGGCGGGGCTGCTCTACGGGCTGGCCGCCGGACAGGACCTGACGCCGGTTATCGCGCTCGCCCAGCGCTGCGGCGCGCTGGCCACCACGGCCAAAGGGGCGATGACCGCGTTGCCCTGGCAGCACGATCTGTAAATCCTTCCTTCACAGGCCGTCATTCGATGGCCTGAATTGTCGCCCCGATCACACTTACTAAAACGGTTTAGCAAAAAAGATTGTCGATCCAAAATCGAGAGGTTTAGTATCAGCAACCTAAACCGGTTTAGCAATTTAGCACGTTTAATAACTTCTTTTAGGGATGCGACAAAATGTATAAGAAACGCAGACTTGCCGTGATGATAGGCATGCTGGCCGGAAGTACCTCTGTTTTTGCCCAAACGGATATGACAAGTATCGAAGCGCGTCTTGCCGCGATGGAACAGCGCCTTCAGGCTGCGGAAACGCGTGCCCAGGTGGCTGAAAAACGCGCCACGGAGGCCGAACAAAAAACGCAGCAGCTGGTTGCCGCGCAGCAGCAGGCGCAAACCACGACCCAGGAGGTGGCACAGCGTACCACCGCCCTGGAGAAGAAGGCGGACCAAAGCGGCGGGTTTGAGTTTCACGGCTACGCTCGTTCCGGCCTGCTGATGAACGACGCGGCCTCCAGCAGCAAAAGCGGCCCTTACCTGACTCCGGCCGGGGAAACCGGCGGTGCGGTGGGGCGTCTGGGTAACGAAGCTGATACCTACGTTGAGCTTAACCTTGAGCACAAACAGACGCTGGACAACGGCGCGACCACGCGCTTTAAAGCGATGCTGGCCGACGGCCAGAGAACCTATAACGATTGGTCAGCCGATACCAGCGACCTCAATATTCGCCAGGCTTTCGCGGAGCTGGGCAATCTGCCTGATTTTACCGGCGCGCTGAAGGGCAGCACCTTCTGGGCGGGTAAACGCTTCGACCGCGATAACTTTGATATCCACTGGCTGGATTCCGACGTGGTGTTCCTGGCCGGTACCGGCGGCGGCGTTTATGACGTGAAATGGAACGATTCGCTGCGCAGCAACTTCTCCATTTATGGCCGCAACTTCGGCAGCGTGGAGCAGACCGACAATAACGTTCAGAACTATATCCTCACCATGAACCACTTCGCCGGGCCGCTCCAGCTGATGGTGAGCGGCCTGCGGGCGAAGGATAACGACGACCGTAAGGACGCCAACGGCGATCTCATCAAAACGGACGCCGCCAATACCGGCGTTCATGCCCTGATTGGGTTGCATAATGACAGCTTCTACGGCCTGCGCGAAGGGACCGCTAAAACGGCGCTGCTGTACGGTCACGGGCTGGGTGCGGAAGTGAAAAGCATCGGCTCCGACGGCGCGCTGCTGTCTGAAGCCGATACCTGGCGCTTTGCAAGTTACGGTGTCACGCCGATCGGCGGTGGCTGGAGCGTTGCGCCCGCCGTATTGGCGCAGAGCAGTAAGGATCGCTACGTCAAGGGCGACAGCTATGAATGGGTGACGCTCAACACCCGCCTGATCAAAGAGGTGACCCAGAACTTTGCCCTGGCGTTTGAGGGCAGCTATCAGTACATGGATTTGCACCCGGAAGGCTATAAGGACCGCAACGCCGTCAACGGCAGCTTCTACAAGCTGACCTTTGCGCCAACCTTAAAAGCGAGCAAAATCGGCGATTTCTTCAGCCGTCCGGAGCTGCGCCTGTTTGCCACCTGGATGGACTGGAGCAGCAAACTGGATCATTACGCCAGCGATGATGCCTTTGGCAGCTGCGGCTTCAACGCCGGCGGGGAATGGAACTTTGGGGTCCAGATGGAAACCTGGTTTTAACCCATCACGCTCCCGCCTGGCGGGGGCGTTTCGCACATCATAAAAAGAAGTCAGGCAGAGGTGTCTATGGATTTTAATCAAATCGCCCGCGAGCTCATTCCGCTGCTCGGTGGCAAGGAAAATATCGCCAGCGCGGCGCACTGCGCAACGCGTCTTCGTCTGGTGCTGGTCGATGACGCGCTGGCCGACCAGCAGGCGATCGGCAAGGTTGACGGCGTGAAGGGCTGCTTCCGTAACGCCGGACAGATGCAGGTGATTTTTGGCACGGGCGTGGTCAACAAGGTTTACGCCGCGTTTATTCAGGCGGCGGGGATCGGCGAATCCAGTAAATCGGAGGCTGCGGATCTGGCGGCGCGCAAGCTGAACCCGTTCCAGCGCATTGCACGTCTGCTCTCCAACATCTTTGTGCCGATCATCCCCGCGATTGTCGCCTCCGGCCTGCTGATGGGCCTGCTCGGCATGGTGAAAACCTACGGCTGGGTCAATGCGGATAACGCCCTCTACATCATGCTGGACATGTGCAGCTCGGCGGCGTTTATCATTCTGCCTATTCTGATTGGCTTTACCGCCGCGCGGGAGTTTGGCGGCAACCCGTATCTGGGCGCGACGCTGGGCGGCATTCTGACGCACCCGGCGCTGACCAATGCCTGGGGCGTAGCCTCCGGTTTCCACACCATGAACTTCTTCGGCCTTGAGGTCGCGATGATTGGCTACCAGGGCACGGTGTTTCCGGTGCTGCTGGCCGTCTGGTTTATGAGCATCGTGGAGAAAAACCTGCGCCGCGTAATTCCGGATGCCTTAGACCTGATCCTGACGCCGTTCCTCACCGTGGTGATCTCCGGCTTCATCGCCTTGCTGATTATTGGTCCGGCAGGGCGCGGGCTGGGCGACGGCATCTCCTTTATCCTGAGCACCTTAATTGAACACGCGGGCTGGCTGGCCGGGCTGCTGTTCGGCGGGCTTTACTCGGTGATTGTGATCACCGGTATTCACCACAGCTTCCACGCGATTGAAGCCGGGCTGCTGGGCAACCCGTCGATTGGCGTGAACTTCCTGCTGCCGATCTGGGCCATGGCGAACGTGGCGCAGGGCGGCGCGTGTCTGGCGGTGTGGTTCAAAACCAAAGACGCCAAAATCAAAGCTATTACCTTGCCGTCGGCGTTTTCTGCGATGCTGGGCATCACCGAAGCGGCCATTTTTGGTATCAACCTGCGCTTCGTTAAGCCGTTTATCGCCGCGCTGATCGGCGGCGCGGTGGGCGGGGCCTGGGTGGTCTCCGTGCATGTCTACATGACGGCCGTCGGGCTGACCGCCATTCCGGGCATGGCCATCGTTCAGGCCAGCTCGCTGCTGAACTATATTATCGGCATGGTGATTGCCTTCGGCGTGGCGTTTACCGTCTCGCTGCTGCTGAAATATAAAACGGATGCTGAATAATGACGTTACCTTCCCGCTGGCCTGCGATCCTGCAGGCCGTTATGAAAGGCCAGCCGCGGGCGCTGGCGGATAGCCACTATCCGCAGTGGCACGCCGCGCCGGTGACGGGGCTGATGAACGACCCGAACGGGTTCATCTGGTTTGCCGGTCGCTACCATCTGTTCTATCAGTGGAACCCGCTGGACTGCGCGCATCGGTTTAAGTGCTGGGGGCACTGGAGCTCTGCGGATCTTGTGCACTGGCGGCACGAGCCGCTGGCGCTGATGCCCGACGAAGCGTATGACCGCAACGGCTGCTACTCCGGTAGCGCCGTGGACAACCAGGGCGTGCTGACGCTGTGCTACACCGGCAACGTCAAGTTCGATGACGGCAGCCGTACGGCCTGGCAGTGCCTGGCCGTGGAACAGCCGGACGGAAGCTTTAAGAAGCTGGGACCGGTGCTGGCGCTGCCGGAAGGCTACACCGGTCACGTGCGCGACCCGAAGGTGTGGCAGCACGACGGCGCGTGGTACATGGTGCTGGGCGCGCAGGATGTGCAAAAGCGCGGCAAGGTGCTGCTGTTTACATCAGCCGATCTGCACGCCTGGACGTCCTGCGGGGAGATCGCAGGCCACGGGGTTCACGGCCTGAAGGATGCGGGGTATATGTGGGAGTGTCCGGACCTGTTCGCGCTCGACGACACGCACGTGTTGATCTGCTGCCCTCAGGGACTGGCGCGCGAGCCGCACCGCTATCTCAACACCTATCCGGCGACCTGGGTGAGCGGGGCGTTTGACTATTCCACCGCCCGGTTCGATCACGGAGACCTGCACGAGCTGGACGCGGGCTTTGAGTTCTACGCCCCGCAAACGACGCTGGCGGAAGACGGCCGCCGCATTCTGATCGGCTGGATGGGCGTCCCGGACGGAGAAGAGATGCTTCAGCCAACCCGGGCGCACGGCTGGATGCACCAGATGACCTGTCCGCGCGAACTGCGCTATCGCGACGGCAGGCTCTGGCAGACCCCGGCGCGCGAGCTGGCGGCGCTGCGTGAAGAGGAACAGGGCTGGCAGGGACGCGCCAGCAATGCGCCTCTTCTGGACGCGACGCGCCTGGAGTTTGAGCTCAGCGCATCGCAGGTGAGCGTCGATTTTGCCGGCGCGCTGCGCCTCACGCTCGATGTGCAGGGTATACGCCTGGAACGCGCGAGCCTGGACACCGGTGAAACGCTGAACCGCTACTGGCAGGGCGACGTTCGCCATTTGCGCGTGCTGTGCGACCGCTCCAGCGTCGAAATTTTCATTAACCACGGCGAAGGGGTAATGAGCAGCCGCTATTTTCCTGACCATCCGGCCCGGGTGCGTTTCGAAGGTGCGTCCGATATCACATTACGCTACTGGTCGCTGCGCGCCTGCATGATAGAATGAGGGTTTTGGCAGCCGGATCTAAGTCGTTGTGAGAAAAACAAAACGCGTCACCATTAAAGACATCGCGGAGCTGGCGGGGGTATCAAAAGCCACCGCCAGCCTGGTCCTGAACGGGCGCAGCAAAGAGCTTCGCGTGGCGGAAGAGACGCGCGAGCGCGTGCTGGCGATCGCCAAAGAGCATCACTATCAGCCCAGCATTCACGCCCGGTCGCTGCGCGATAACCGCAGCCACACCGTTGGCCTGGTTGTGCCGGAGATCACCAACTACGGCTTCGCCGTCTTTTCTCACGAGCTGGAAACGCTGTGCCGCGAGGCGGGCGTTCAGCTGCTGATCTCCTGCAGCGATGAAAATCCGGGGCAGGAGACGGTGGTGGTGAACAACATGGTGGCGCGTCAGGTCGACGGGCTGATTGTCGCCTCCAGCATGCTCAATGATGCGGACTACCTGAAGCTCAGCGAGCAGCTCCCCGTGGTGCTGTTTGACCGCCATATGAACGACAGCGCGCTGCCGCTGGTGATCACCGACTCCATTACGCCAACGACGGAGCTGGTGGCGGACATTGCGCGCCAGCATCCGGATGAATTCTATTTTTTGGGCGGGCAGCCCCGCCTTTCGCCGACGCGCGACCGTCTGGACGGGTTTAAGCAAGGTTTGCGTGAGGCTGGAGTAGCGCTGCGCCCGGAGTGGATCATTCACGGCAACTATCACCCAAGTTCCGGGTACGAGATGTTCGCCGAGCTCTGCGCCCGCCTGGGGCGTCCGCCGAAAGCGCTGTTCACCGCCGCCTGCGGGCTGCTGGAAGGGGTGCTGCGCTATATGGGCCAGCATAACCTGCTGCAAAGCGATATCAGGTTAGCCAGCTTTGACGATCACTATCTCTACGATTCGCTGACGATCCCGGTGGATACCATCCGCCAGGATAACCGCCAGCTGGCGTGGCACTGCTTTGATTTGATTGGCAAACTGATCGAGGGTGAGACCCCGGAACCGCTGCAACGGAAGCTGGATGCTACCCTGCAGCGACGCTATAAGTCAGCGAAATAGCCCGACCTGATACTTCAATAACTTTAATTAATTTAAGTTTTGGAATGGCCGATAACCATAAGGAATAATTCTCCTTGAGGTATTGGTTTATGTCGTTGAAAAAGTCGTCACTGATTGTCCTGTTCTCGCTGCTTTTCTTCTTTGTCGTCAGCACCGTTACCAGCGTTGGCCTCATCATTAAAAGTAATAATTCGCTGGATAACGTCAACAAAGAGATTCAGGTCGTGCTGTCCATTATCGACCCCATCAACCACAGCCGTACGCTGCGCGTTAGGGTGATGGAGTATGTGAAGATGGTGGAAGCGGGCAATACTGCCGACGAGTCTGCAAAGC
Source organism: Enterobacter cloacae complex sp. ECC445 (assembly GCF_021892025.1). Taxonomy (NCBI): domain Bacteria; kingdom Pseudomonadati; phylum Pseudomonadota; class Gammaproteobacteria; order Enterobacterales; family Enterobacteriaceae; genus Enterobacter; species Enterobacter cloacae complex sp. ECC445. Next base: position 292,622 of record NZ_JAKLRZ010000002.1, read on the forward strand.
TATCTGCAGTAAAAGAGGCCCTGACCAAAGCGGATCGCGCCTTTGCGGCCTTTATGGCGTCGCCGCGTCTATCGGATGAAGCGCCGCTGGTAAGCGCCTATCAGGACGCCTGGCAAAACTACCGCAACCAGGGGCTGGCGCCGCTCATCGACGCCGCCGAGGCGCACGATGTCGCTAAATTTAACGCGCTGATCCCGGAAGTTTCCCGCCTTGACCGCCAGTACGAGATCGTTCTCGACCAGGTCCTTTCCGTCCACCAGAAATACGCCAAAAGCCTGAACGAAGACGCGAGCAGTAACTTCGTCTCTGGCCTGGCGATCATTGCCGCTATCGCCAGCCTGTTTGTGCTGGTGATAGTTGCCGTCAGCATCTTCATGAAGCGCTTCGTCTTCGCGCCGGTCAACCTGGCGCGCGAGCACTGTAGCCAGATTGCGGCAGGCAAGCTGGACGTTCCGGTGCCGGTGAAGGGCAGTGTACATAACGAAATCGACCAACTGATGGGCTCGATGGAGCAGATGCGTCAGGCGCTGCTGGCGACCATCGCCCAGGTACGCGATGCGAGCCACACCGTGACGCACGCGGCCCAGGAGATTGCCTCCGGCAATATCGACCTCGCATCACGCACCGAGCAGCAGGCTTCCGCCTTAACCCAGACGGCGGCCAGCATGGAAGAGCTGAGCGCGACGGTGGCGAACAATACCGACAACGTGTATCAGGCCGGAAAGCTGGTCCAGGACGCGGTGAACAATGCCCATACCGGCGAAGCGGTGACCCGCGAGGTGATCGACACGATGAATACCATCGCGGCGAACTCGAAGCGCATTGAAGACATTACCAGCGTGATCAACAGCATCGCCTTCCAGACCAACATTCTGGCGCTGAACGCCGCGGTTGAAGCGGCGCGAGCCGGCACGCAGGGGCGCGGCTTTGCGGTCGTGGCCAGCGAAGTGCGCACCCTGGCGCAGAAAAGCGCGGTGGCGGCCAAGGACATCGAAAGCCTGATCGCGCAGTCGGTCTCCAGCGTGAAAAACGGTGCGGAGCTGGTCAACCGCTCGGGCGAGGTGATTGACTCGATTATTTTGTCGGTGAACAAAGTGAATACGCTGATGGAGCAGATCTCCGTGGCTTCGGAAGAGCAGAGCCGCGGGATAAGCCAGGTCGGCCAGGCGGTGACCGAGATGGACGGCGTGACCCAGCAGAACGCCGCGCTGGTGCAACAGTCCGCTGCGGCAGCGGCTTCGCTGGAAGAACAGGCGCAGCAGCTGTCGCGGAGTATTTCGAGCTTTAGGTTGCCGGTGCAGGCTTGATTGATGGTAGGAGGCTCCTGAGGGAGCCTTATCTTTGGTAGGTGTAATGGAGAAGCCGTACCAGACAGGACTTCACAAAATGCGGTGTTCACATCCTCTCAATAATTCCAGCGAAGCGTTCATGTTCTGTGCGGATGAAGTTAACGTCATGAAAAGTGGAATGAAGCGATAACGTCCATTAAGATGGCCGCAGGATAAACCCAAAAGGAAACCTGGAAATGGCGGTTGGATTAATTACAGACGAGCCCGGACGTTTCTACACCTTCCAGTCTACATTGCCAGTCGGTGAATATTTCGAATTTCGCCCCCGCAATCCTCCACTGAACTCAAAGCCCATTGTTGATGATGAAAGCGGGATGTGTATTGGTTATTCCGTCGCTCAGGCTCCCGGTTTATGGCAGATTTATGATGCCGACGGCAGGTTTGTCAGGCTGGAAGAAGCGCCATTAGAAGCTCCCCTGATTGACCCAACAGACCTCGCTCTCATTGCATTTGGTGCATTTCGTCTCTTTCGGGCAGGTAAGGCGTTACTGGAAAGTGGTGTCAAATCCGCCGTAACTGTGAGACTCAGTGAGGCTACCATCAGTCTTTTGCGTGGCCGCCTTAAAATGGGCTTATCAGCTCGCGCACTCAGGATGAGTGAGTCATCGGCAAAACACATGTTGACCCCAGGTCGTTATGTGCCTTTACAGATTCAGGAGAAAGCCATTCGTTATGGCATAAGAACGCCGGACCCTCTCAAAAAGCCAGGGCTTTTCCGTTACGAGGCTCGTATGTATAAGCTTGTAGAAGACAGGCAAAATAAAGGCACTTATATTTATAAGGCTTACCGTCTTGAGGTTTTGGTCAGGGAAGCTGACTGGACTATCATGCATTTTCAGTACATGCCGTAAGGGGGGATCATGATAGATATCACAAGCGGTGACAGACACCTTAAATTAACGCCTTATGAAAGGCTGAATGAGCCCGAAGAACCTGCCTATAGCCGTATTATGGTTTGGGTTGAATTCTCAATCCCTGCCTTAAAAACAGAGTTTGCTGCAGAGTTTTTAGTCGGTCAGTTGGTGCAGTTCCGAAATGATACACAGGGTTTCCATCAGGCCTTAAAGACGGGAGCGAAATTTAAGGATATCAATTTAACCTCGGTATTCGAACAGGTTGTGCTTAAGTTTCATCAGGCACATTTTGCCGGGGCAGTTGGTGTCAGTATGGTTCTTAAGCCTGAAAACCATGCTGACAGTATTACACTTGATGATTCCTTCGATATTGATGAAAGTTACTTTCCCGACCTGCTCTCTGGTCTGGACGATATCATTTCATGGCAAAACTGATACTTATTTGCCTGCAAGCGACTCATAGCGCCCGTCAGCTCTAACAGCTATGAGTCCAAATCCGGCAGCACAAAAAAATATATTCTCCCCAGCAATATTTCCCATCCTCATCCGTCTACCTCATCACAAGCCATAATCAGTTACGGTAAACGAGGTAAACACGATGAGAGATTTTGAAATGCACGGCAGAGGTCACGGGCGCGGATTCGGTCGCCACCGTATGGGCAAGGGCTTAGTCATCGGCGCGGTGATTTTCATCGTGCTCGGCCTGCTGGTGATGTGCCTGTGGAACGCCTTGCTCCCGGCGATCCTCGGCGTGAAGGCCATCGGATTCTGGCAGGCGCTGGGCATTCTGGTGCTGAGCCGCATTCTGTTTGGCGGGCTGGGGTTCCGCCCGGGCATGTTTGGCGCGCACCGCCGGATGCACGAGCGCTGGATGAACATGACGCCCGAGCAGCGCGAGGCGTTTATTCAGCAGCGTCGCGAAGGGTTTGGCCGCCACGGTCGCGGGCACTGCGGCTGGCACGGTCATCGTGACGATAAGCGCGATGACGCCACGCCAAAAGCGCCAGACGCAGAGTGAGCGAAATGAAAGCCGGGGAGGCGGGCGGATCCCTGTTGATGTCGGCGCTCAACGCCTGTCGCGCCCGGCTGAAGGCCTTCATTCGCGGGCGGACGCCCGTCCGCGATGACGCCGACGACATTTTGCAGGAAGTGACGTATCAGCTGATGAAGGTGGAGCAGCCGGTCGAAAACGTCGCCGCCTGGCTGTTCCGCGCGGCGCGTAACGAGATGACCGACCGGGCGCGTAAAAAGCGCGAGGTGTCGCTCTCCGGCTATTTTACGGGCGAAGATGATGACGGTTTTCCGGAGGACGAGCTGGCCGAAACCCTGTTCGGCGTCCCGCACACGCCGGAAGAGGAGTACCTCAAGACGCTGCTGTGGGAAGAGCTGGGTCAGGCGCTATCTGAACTTCCTCAGCCGCAGCGCGAGGCGTTTGAAAAGACCGAGCTTCACGGTTACAGCATCAAAATGCTGGCAGAGGAGACCGGTGCCAGCGAACAGGCGCTGTTATCCCGCAAGCACAAGGCGGTGCTGTTTCTGCGCACGCGGCTGCGGGACGTTTATGACGCGCTGACGGGCGAATAGCGGCGGCAGACAAAACCTTACACTTCCGGCACTTGTAGATTCATCACTATCGTTTATGATCTGGGCGTCTTGTCACTCTGGAATGTTATGCGCAACCGTCAGCTCCTCGGAAAATGGCTTTTGATCGTCACCTGTCTCGCGATGGCGCTTTGCCTCGTGCAGCGCGCGGTGATGCTCAACCATTTTTTACAGGGCCTGGAGACGCAGACGTCCCTGATTGCAGATGCCCCGTCGCAAAGCAGCACCGAGCAGTCCGGGCCATCGCCCTGTCAGCTAGGCGCACACTCGCTGCTTTGCGCGCAGCCGCTGTTCTTCGACGGCGCGCTGCCGGCCATTATTATCTTCTTCGCGCTGCTGCAGCTGTTTACGCAAGGGCGGGCATTTGCGTCCGTGGAACAGCCCGTTCAGGCTCCGCCTCCCCGAATACACCTTAAAAACTGCGTCTTCCGTGAATGAAAAACATCGTCACCACGCGATAATTTTTCACTGTTCACGGAGTAAAACATGGTTAACCTCTTCAGGGGATTCGTCTTCCTGTGGCTGTCCTGCATCGGCATTGTCCATGCGGCAGACACCGGCTGGCTGGTCTCCCCACAAAACGATCACGCCCGCATCCGCTTTCAGGCGGAGAGGGAACAAACGCACGTTAAAGGCCTGCTCACCGTTGAGCTCAAGCCCGGCTGGAAAACCTACTGGCGATCGCCCGGCGAGGGCGGCGTTGCGCCGACAATCCGCTGGCCGGAGGGCGTAACGGATAGCTGGTCCTGGCCGGTACCGTCGCGCTTTGATATCTCCGGCATGACGACCCAGGGCTATCACGACAAGGTCACGATCCCCATTACGCTCGACGGCGTGAAGGGCGACGCGCTCGACGCAACGCTCACGCTCTCTACGTGCAGCAACGTCTGCCTGCTGACGGACTACCCGCTGCATCTCGATTTTACCCAGCCCGTGGATGAGGGTTTTCGCAGCAGCTTCGAGCAAGCAATGCGCGCCGTTCCGGGCACGTCCGGCGTATCCAAGGATCTCTCCGCCTGGCTTTCAGGCGACAAGCTGGTCATTACCGGCACGACGGACGGGAAATGGGATAATCCGGGGATCTACTTTGACCCGCTGGAGGGCGACATTCTGCCCGGAGAGCCGGTTATTACGCACGACGGCAATGCGCTTCGGGTTACGGTACCCGTGACGGACGAATGGGGCGATAAACCCGCGTCGCTGGAAGGCAAGAGGCTGTCGTTTGTGCTGACCAGCGGCGGTCACGCGCAGCAAACCACCATGACCGTTGGCGCTGCGCCCGCCGAGCCTTACGCGCCCGACGGGACGGGAAAAATGGTGCTCTTTGCCCTGCTGGGCGGGCTGATCCTCAACCTGATGCCCTGCGTGCTGCCGGTGATGGGCATGAAGCTTAACAGCATCCTGCAGGCGGGATCGGACAGGCGGGCGATCAGGCTGCGCTTCCTCGCCACCAGCGCCGGGATCCTCACCTCCTTTATGCTGCTGGCGGGGATGGTGACCGCTCTTAAGCTGACCGGGGCGTCGCTGGGGTGGGGCATTCAGTTTCAGAACCCGTGGTTTATCGGCCTGATGGTCGCCGTGACCTTCCTGTTTGCGCTGAACCTGTTTGGCGCGTTTGAGGTATTGCTGCCTTCTGCCGCCTCAGGACGGCTGGCAACCGCAGGCGGCAGGGGGCTTGGCGGCAGCTTCTGCGAAGGGGTGTTCGCCACGCTGCTGGCGACGCCGTGCTCCGCGCCGTTCCTCGGTACCGCGGTCGCCTTTGCGCTTGGCGCGCCGCTGCACGCCCTGTGGCTGATCTTCCTGATGCTCGGCGTGGGCATGAGCCTGCCGTGGCTGTTCGTTGCCCTGGTGCCGAAAACGGCCATGCTGCTGCCGAAGCCCGGCCGCTGGATGAACACGCTCAAGGTCATTCTGGGCCTGATGATGCTGGCCTCCAGCCTCTGGCTGGCGACACTTCTGAGCGGGCATTTGGGCGAGGCGGTTAGCCAGATCGTGATGCTGGTGCTGACGGCCGTCGCGCTCGTGCTGTTCGCGCTGAAGGGGCCAAAATCTTCACCGCTGTTTTGGGTCGTGGTCATCGCGCTGCCGGCGTTCGGCGGGTATCAGGCGCGCGGGCTGCTAAACGCGCCGCCGGACGCTCCGGCACAAAACGTTGCGCAGACCATCCCGTGGCAGCCGCTCAGTGAAAAGGCTATCGAAAGCGCGCTGGCGCAGGGGAAACGGGTGTTTGTGGACATTTCGGCGGACTGGTGCGTGACCTGCAAAGTTAACGAGCACCGGGTCCTGAACCAGCCTGACGTCATTGCCGCGCTGCGCCAGCCGGACGTGGTGGCCCTGCGCGGAGACTGGAGCCAGCCGTCCGCGTTCATCGCGGATTTTCTGGCGAAGCGAAACCGCTACGCCATTCCGTTTAACGCCGTTTATGGCCCCGGTCTGCCTGAGGGGGAGATCCTCTCGCCGCTGCTGGACAAGCACGCCCTGGTCACCACCCTGAACAACGCAAAAGGCTAACTGTGTCATGAAAAAACTCCTTATCACGCTTATGCTCCTGCTGGCCCCGGTTCAGCTGTTCGCCGCCCAGCCGCTGACGCCGGACCAGGAGCAGCGCGCGCAGAAGATCATCGCAGATTTTCTGTTTAACGATCCGAACTCCCCGCGCATCGGGGCAAAAAATCCGAAGCTCACTCTGGTGGTGTTTACCGACTACAACTGCCCGTACTGCAAGAAATTCGATCCGTACCTGGAGAAGATCGTTGAAAAACATCCCGACGTCGCCGTGGTGTTTAAGTTTTTACCTTTCCGCTCGGAAAGCTCGCTAACCGCCGCGCAAGACGCCTTAACGCTCTGGCGTCAGGATCCCGGGCAGTTTATGAAGCTGAACCATGCCCTGATGGCGAAGAAGGGGTACCACGATGACGCCAGCATTCAGGAGGCGCAAAAGCGGGCGGGCGTGAGCGTCACGACGCCGGACGAGGAGAGCCTGATGACGATCAGGCGCAGCCTGCTCGTTGCGGAAAAAATGGGCATACAGGGTACGCCCGCCACGCTGATTGGCGAGGGATTACTGCCAGGCTGGGTGCCGTTCGAACAGTTCGACGAAATGGTCAGCGACGCGCTGAAAAACCGCTAACCTGAAGGGGGCGCAATGCCCCCGATAAACCGGAGAGGGAAATGAAAAAATTATTGTTACTTTCGGCGCTGGCGACCTCAGGGCTGGTCCAGGCCGCTGACGCCATACCGGATGTGGTGAAGCTATTCAGCGAGCAGCAGGATATTAAAATCATCAAGAAGCTGGATGCCCCCGGCGGCGCGCCTGCCTGGCTGGGGCAGTATCAGGACATGGGCGTGACGCTCTTTTTAACCCCGGACGGCAAGCACGTGATTTCGGGCTATCTGTATGACGAAAAAGGGAAAAACCTCAGCGAGGGCTATTTCCAGAAAGAGATCTATGCCCCGATGGGGCGCGAAATGTGGAAGAACCTCAACGCGGCGCACCCTCTGAAGGAAGGGGCGGAGAACGCGCCGCGCAAGGTCTTTGTCTTCGCCGATCCGTTCTGTCCGTACTGCAAGCAGTTCTGGGCCGAAGCGCAGCCGTGGGTGAAGGCGGGCAAGGTTCAGCTCAATACGCTGCTGGTGGCGTTTCTTAACCCCAACAGCGGGCGTAACGCCTCCGCTATTCTGAATGCGAAAGATCCGGTCTCAGCCTGGCGCGAGTACGAGCTCTCCGGCGGCAAAAAGTTACCGAAGCCTGAGGGGGAAGCGTCGCGCGAAACGGTAGCGATCCTGCAGAAGCATCAGACGCTGATGGACAGCCTGGGCGCCAACGCCACCCCGGCCATTTACTATCTCAATGCGGATAACGAGCTGCAGCAGGTGGTGGGGATGCCGGACGCGCAGCAGCTTGAGGCGATGTTCGGGCCGAAGCCGTAAAAAAAAGGCAGAAACGTGGGGTTTCTGCCTGACCGTTATTCAGCTACCCCAGCGTCCACGGAGATAGTTCACCGCCTGCTGCGTCTGCGGCTTGTTCAGGTAATCTTCCCGGAACAGGATGGTGCCGTTGACGTTGGGCAGCGAATCGTTGAGATCGAGCTGTTTTTTCAGCTCCGGCACGCCGCCCTGAACCGTCCAGTCCGGCTCGTTTCGCGACGGCTCGCCCACCTTGTAAAACGCTATCCCGATATACAGGCGAGTGTGGGTCGGCTTCACGACGTCGGCCCACCATTTGGTCAGCACGTCGTAGCGGGCGGCATCCCGGGCGAAAGGCCAGTAGATCTGCGGGGCGATGTAGTCCAGCAGGCCCTGCTGCACCCACTGACGCGTATCGGCGTAGGATTCATCATAGGCCGCGGCGCCGCGGGTGTCGGAGCCTGCCGGGTCAAAGGAGCGGTTACGCCACACGCCCGCCGGGCTGACGCCAAACTCAACGTCGGGCTTGGTCTGTTTAATCGCGCGGGAGACCTGGACGATCAGCTGCTGCGTGTTGTGTCTTCGCCAGTCGGCCTTTGAGGCAAATCCCTGTCCGTACTGCCGGTAAGTCTGTGAATCATTCAGCGCGGATCCCGGGGATTCGGCGTAAAAGTAGTCATCAAACTGCACGCCGTCTACCGGGTAGTTCGCCACCACTTCGGTCACCACGCGGGTGATCCAGTCGCGCACCTCCGGAATGCCGGGATCGAGCACGAAGCGATCGCCCGAGATGCGCACCCACTCAGGGTGCTGGACATAGACGCTGGACGGGGACTGATACGCGGTCCGGTTCAGGGCGGCGATGGTGGACGGCTTGGTGTTGGTGGACACGCGGTACGGGTTGAACCAGGCATGGACCTTCATGCCGCGCTTGTGCGCTTCATCGAGCATAAACTGCAGCGGGTCGTATCCCGGATACTCCCCGATGTTGCCCGTCAGCATATCTGACCACGGTAAAATTTTGGATGACCAGAGCGCCGTGCTGTCCGGCTTCACCTGGAAAAATACCGTATTAATGCCGAGGTGCTTCAGGTTGTCGAGCTTTGCAATCAGCGCCTGCTTTTGCATCGCGATGCGCTGGTCCGCGCTGCGGCCGTTCACCGAGGCCACCGGCGGCCAGTCGAGGCGCGAGACGGTCGCCAGCCAGATCCCGCGCATCGGCTCGTTGGTCTGCTGGGCGGGTTTGCTCACGGTGGGGAGCGGGGTTACCAGTGATTTGGGTGGTTTTGAGGAGCAGCTTACAAGTAAAAGTGCGCAGGCCGTCAGCGCACCAATCCGTTTTACGTGTCGCGTCATTTGCGTATTAGCTCTTGATAATCCGACTGTTGGCCCAGGGATTAAAGGCGGGTGCCGCCTGTTCTGCGCTCACCTCATCGTGAAGGGAGTCCAGATACAGGGCTTCAACTTCCGCGCGCGCCCACGGGGTGCGGCGCAGAAACTTCAGGCTCGACTTAACGCTGGGGTCTTTTCTGAAGCAGTTAATTTTGATGCGGTCGCCCAGCTCGCTCCAGCCATACTTCGCCACCAGGGCGTTGACCATCATCTCCAGCGTTACGCCATGCAAAGGATCTTTGGAAATATGTGCAGTCATAGGCGTCCGGGCGTCTCGCTTAATTGGGATTGGGGTAAACGCTGAAAGGGTACAAGAAAGCAGGGGAAGCGGCAATTTTCCTTTTCCCCTCGCTCACTTTATGACGGACTCCGTGCGCTGGTTTTCACCGACAATTTTTCCCGCGCCGTTTTCAATCGTAAAGTGAATCGACACGTCGTCCTGGCCCGCGGGCGTGACCGTAAGCGTTTTAACCATCGTTCCCGAGTCGGCGGCGATCGTCGACGTTGTCGTGCCTTTTGCCAGTATCTTATCGCCCTGGCTGATGCGCCAGGACAGAAGACATTCGCGGCACGGTTTCCAGGTGTCGTTGATGGCCCAAAGACGCACGGTGGCCGCCGCCCCGGATGTCCACTGGGCGGTGACCGGCTCAATGGACGGCAGAATCGGCTGGTAGGCGCGTTGTAACGCGTAAAACCCGGGCTTAGGCTTACGCAGGTAGTCGACCACGCCCCAGTTGATAGAGGGCCAGGTTTCAACAAACATGAAGTGGAACAGGGCCGTCACCGGCTGGTATCGCTGTCGGCGATAGCTTTCTGCCGCGGTGGCGACCAGCTGAGACTGATACGCCTGGGTGTTGCGAATCATCTCCTGAATAGTCTTCCCGCGCGGAATACCGGCAAACTTAAAGGTCTGGAAGGGCTGAAAGTTATGGTATTTCCAGACGCTCCAGCCGGGATCGTCAGCGGCGCTGGTTTTTGGCCACAGATGCGACGCTGGGATGATGGTTTTTAGCGTGGACAGGCGGGGCAGCGCCTGCGCGCCGAACTCGGTAATGATCCCCGTTTTGGCCGGCGTAAGCAGGTCGCGTACGGTGCCGAAATACCAGCCCGCCCAGTAATGTTCCTCAACGGCGGAAAAGCGATGCACGATGCGGGAACTATCTTCGGCCAGCGTATCCGCGACCCGTTGCGTAAGCGTGCGGTTCAGATCTTTATTCCAGTCGGGAAAGCGTTTTTCCATCCACGGCGAGTTCCACGGCGGTTCGTTATGCCCGCCCCAGACGATAATGGCGGGGGAATTACCGAACTGTTCGATCATCTCCCGCGTCTGTCGCACCGCGTTTTCCGTAAAGGCATCGCTGCTGTCGTAGCCCCACTGCAGCGGGACGTCCTGCCAGATCATCATCCCCATCTCATCGGCCACGTCATATAGCGCGCGCCCGGCAACGTGTCCGTGCACGCGTATGGCGTTGGCGTTCATGGCTTTCACCAACTGGAGGTCGCGACGATATTTCTCTCGCGTCATGGTGCTGAGCCAGGGGGAACCGATGTAATTACTGCCCTTAATGAAAAGGCGCCTGTCGTTAATAAGCCAGCCCTTATTGTCGGGCTGCTCGACGATTTTACGCAGCCCGGTGCGGGCTGTCGCCGTGTCCATCACGCCGTTTTCATCGCGTAATGCCACGCGAATGTTATACAGGTGCGGTTTCCCCGTGCCGACCGGCCACCACAGTTTTGCCTCCGGCATCGGTAGCGTCACCTGCGCGGAATGGGCGCCGCTTTCGAGGGTAACCGGTAAATCTGCCTGGTAGCGTTTGCCGCTGAAGTTGGCGGGCGTGGCGGTGAGCCGCACGGTCGCCGGGGCCTGACCGCGCGCGCGATAGCGGATCTCGGCCTTCAGCGTTGGGTGCGTCAGCCCCCGGGACCAGTCCGGACGGAGGATAACGTTGTCGATCGCAACACCCCGGCTGAGATGCAGCCTGACCGGTGCCCAGATGCCGCCAGAGTTGGCGTCCTGTCCTTCCGGCGACCAGGCGCCCCCGGGGCGCGTATCATGCTGGTTAAGGATCCCCTTCATGGCGGTCTTATGCAGCGGCCAGACCGTGTGCGGATCTTCGTAAGGGCTATCCACCCTCACCACAAGGCGGTTGTGACGTTGTAACGCCGGGCTGGCATCCAGCGAAAAGCGCTGAAAATAGCCCTCATGCTTGCCCAGCGGCTGGCCGTTCAGCGTGACGTCCGCCAGATAATCGACGCCGTCAAACACCAGGGTGCTCATCACGTCAGGCGGCTGCGCGGGCAGGGTAAACGCCTGCTTATACCACAGCGCACCCTGATGATCGTACCCGGCGCTGTACCAGTTGGCCGGGACCTTAAGCGCGCGCCAGCCTGACGCGGGAGGCGTGGTGCTGTCGTTAGCGTCCTGAACCTGCCACTCTCCCGCAAGAGACCAGCTGACCGGGACCGGGTTCGCCGCCAGCGGGGGAATAAAGAGCGATAAAAGCAGCACGAGGCTTCGCGTCATGGTTCGTTTACCCCGCGCGCGTTGAGCCACGCCAGCAGGCGCAGCGATTCCTTACGAAGATTGTCATTCAGCGCCGCAAGCTGTTGCCCATCCAGCGCATGCGCGCCGCTTTCCAGCCCCTGGAGCTGCCGGGCGAGCGTGCTGAAGTCCAGCGTGACGGCTTCTCCGCGCAGCTTATGGGCAGCGCGTCGCAGTGCGTCACGATCGTTGCCGTCGATGGCCAGGGCAATGGTTTTAATCGCCTCATTGAGCCCTTCGCCAAACAGGGCCAGCAGCTCCTGCACCAGGGCGGGATCGTCAGCGCACTGTTTCAGCAGGCGCGCTTCATCCGGGAAACCGGCTGACTCATCGTGGCGCTCGAGCACGCGGGCAATCTCTTCGGCGAGACGCGCCTGGCTGATGGGCTTAGCAATGTAGCCGTCGAACCCCATGTTGAGACAGCGCTCTTTATCCCCCTGCATGGCGTGAGCGGTCATGGCAACGGTGGATTGAGCCGGGCCGGGGCGGGACCGTTCTTCTTCCCGCAGCAGGCGAATGGCGGTTTCACCGTCCATCTCCGGCATCTGAAGGTCGATCAGCAAAACGTCCCAGACGCCCGCGCGCCAGCGTTCCAGCAGCGCGACGCCGTTATCAACGATCTGACAGCTGTGGCCGAGCCGCTCGAGCAGGCGCGCGGCGACCTTCTGGTTAACCAGATTATCTTCTGCCAGCAGGATCCGCAGCCCCGTCGCCACGGAAGAGGCGGCAGGCGCGGGCGTGTTTTCACTCACGGGCACCGGCGAACGCTCAAACGCGTCGGCAATCGCCTGATGCAGCTCGTCGTGGGCGATAGGCTTATGCAGATAGCGTTTAATCCCGATCCGCTTCAGCATAGTGATATCAAAATGCCGGCTCATGGAGCTCAGCATGATGATATGGCTTTCAGCAACCTGCGGCAGCACCGAAAGCTCAAGCGCCAGGGACACGCCGTCCATATCGGGCATCTGCGCGTCCAGCAGGATCAGCGGCCATGCTGTTCCCCTTTTAACCCGGTCAATGGCCTCGCTGGCGTTGTTAACGCAGGTGGGTTTTAGCCCCATCTGGCTGAGCATGGCGGCCAGCAACTGCAGGTTGGTTGTATTGTCATCGACCACCAGTACCGCCTCTCCATTGAATCGGTGGCTATATGGCCGTTCCTCTGAAGAGAGCGCACAGGCGGCTAGCGGTAACGTAAAGGCAAACTCGCTGCCTTTTCCGGGCTCACTGCTAACCGTTAGCTTGCCTCCCATTGCTGAAACCAGCCACGAAGAAATGGTTAACCCGAGTCCTGTTCCGCCATAGCGGCGGGTGGTTGAATTATCCGCCTGGCTGAAGGCTTCAAAAATGACCTTCTGCTTATCAGCCGGTATGCCAATGCCGCTGTCGCGAACCCGAAAACGCCAGTGACTCTCGCTATCGCCGGGCTCGACAATCAGGATAATTTCCCCCTGATGGGTAAATTTCAGCGCGTTACCCAGTAAATTAGTCAGGACTTGACGAAGCCGGTCGCCATCAACAAGCAGGATGTCTGGTACAACGGGTGCGATATCCACTAGAAGTTCAATGCCTTTATCACTCGCGCCGGGCATTAGAGGGCGAATCAGTGACTGTATAAAAGGGCGAATATTAACCGGCCCGGAGTCCAGTACCACTTTGCCAGCTTCAATACGGGAAAAATCGAGAATATCGTTGATGATATGCAGCAGAGACTGCGCTGAACTCATCACCAGCGTCAGATAATCGCGCTGATCGGCGCTGAGAGGGGTATCGAGGCATAGCTGGGTCATGCCGATGATGCCGTTCATCGGGGTGCGGATTTCATGGCTCATATTCGCCAGAAACGCGCTTTTCGCCTCGTTGGCTTTTTTTGCCTCAAGGGCCGAGGCGATCGCCTGAATTTCAGCCTCTTTGCGCCGGGTTATATCCTGAAGCGTGCCAATCACCCGCTCGGCGTTTCCCTCAATGGAGAGCGTGACGACCTGCCCGGACAGCAGCATCCAGCGCAGCCCTTCGCCAGGGTGATGCACGCGGATCTCGCATTCAAAGACCGGGCGGTGATCCTGCTTCGAGGCGTGCAGCGCCCTGCGCAGCGCAGCGCGATCGTCCTCGTGGACATGATTGAGCAGAAAACGCACCGGATATCGCCACTGCGTACGTGACTGACCGAGCATGGCAAGCAGGGTATCGTTCACCTGCAGCGTGTCGCCGGAAACCTGCCAGTCCCAAATCCCGATATGAATGGACTCCGCCGTCAGCAAAAAGTCGTCATGCAGCTGGTGGCGCGCGCGCTGGGCTTCGTCCAGCTCGGTGATGTCGCTGTGCAGGCTGACAATGCCGCCGTCCGCGAGCCGCTGGTGCTGGACGAAGATGCGGCGCTGTCCGGCCTGGCGCACCTCGCAGTGTTTATCCTGCCGACAGTTGCGCACAATCGACTCCCGCAACGTCTGGCGCAGGCCGGGATCGACGTTGTAAACGGCATCGATAAAGCGCTCCGCCAGCGCTTCAAGGGGCGTCCCTTCCTTCAGCCACGGGGTGATGACCGGATAGAACAGGGCCACGTTGTGATTCCAGGCCTGCAGGCGTTCATCACGGTCATAAATCATGACGGCGGCCGGCAGCGCGTTAAGATCGTACGTGAATGCGCTCATCGTGATTCTCCCTACGCGCGGTAATGCAGTTCTGCCTGTCGGCGCAGGTATTCCAGACCGGGCGCGATGGCCATCGCCCAGGCGGTCAGGATCTCATCGTCGCAGAGCGGATCGCGCAGGCTCACCGCGTTGAGCATGGCTTCTCGCCACAGGGCAAAAAAGCGCGGGGGAAGATGAAGACCGTCATCGCTTTGCTCCCGCGCCAGGCGCTCAAGAAAATCAGGGACGATCAGGGCGCCGTCTACCGCCAGCATGGCAAAGAAGCTTTTAAACAGGGTCTGCTGACCTTCCCGTTCCGGCAGGCGAGAAAAATGCGCTTCAGTTTCGGGCGACATATGGACGAAGGCGTCATAGAACGTCTGAAAAAACGCGGTTTTTTCATTATCAGGAAAGACGCGGTTCAGGCTGGATTCAAACAGATCGCGATAGAACTTCACGGCCTCCTCCTTATGGTGCTTTCGCCCGGCAGACAGTGCCCGATGGGCGTGTATTCCTCTGCCAGGCGGCGTGAAAAGTAGCTCTCTTTCTTCGCGCGACGGACGTCAAACAGAGGCCCGGCGTTGTGTTTAAAGAAAAGAGCTTCCAGAACCGTGGCGTTGGTGGACAGGGTTAACGCAGCGTTGGTATCGCCCGTGGCTTCAAGGCGGCCTTCGTACCAGCCTTTCTGCGGGTCGTTAAGATGCTTTGTCACCGACATCAGCACGTCGGTGTACGGGGTGTCCCATAGCGCCCAGAGGGCAAAAACCGCCTTGGTCGATACCTGCGAGAAACGGGTGTAGTCCCGGCCATCGTCGCCGACCGCGTTCCAGGCATAGCCATTTCCCCAGACGGCATCCTGAATATGCCAGGGTGCCTGTGAGAGCGTGAAATCAGCCCTTGCCGTCAGGATTTTATCGGTCTCCCAGCGGGTCTTCTGGCTCAGCCAGACGTTTTCGGCCTGCTTGCGCAGCCGCTTTTGCAGGTCGGCCCCCACGCCGTCGGGCTCCCAGCCAAACTCCAGGCCCGGCAGCATATAGGGAAGGGTGGTAATCAAAGAGGGCTGCCACGTGGTGCGCGGATCCCGCGCGTCCACGGCCAGACGTCGCTGGGCGATGATGACGTGGCGCGCCGGGGGCGTGAACGCCTTATCGGGAGAAAACCCCCACAGCTGGAACCCCGTCGCGGCATATTCGCTCTCGCCCAGACGCAGCTCTTCCCGTACAACCGGCTGGCCGTTTTGCAGGGACGATGACCACAGTTCGCCCTCGCTGTCGATGACCGGGCAGAAATTCCAGCGCAGGATAATTTTATCCAGGTATTCGCTGTACTGCGGCTCCCGCTCCGCGGTGAGGCGCAGGGCGAGCATCAGGCGCGCCATGTCGCGCGCGGACCAGCCAGTATGGGCAGGGGTGCCGCTAAAGTCGACCGACGCCCCCGTCTGGCTGGAATAGAGTCGGCCCGGCGTCTTGGCATCGGTCAGCATCAGGCGGTTAAGGGTGCCCATGATACGGGTTAAGCGAGCGTCATACTCGGCGTCATCAATCAGCCCCAGCTCTTTTGCCGCCAGCAGGGCGATAAGCGTATCGCCCATTTGCCAGAGCGTGACGCGGGGCTGTTTGTCGCTTCCGTTGACCAGCCCGGTTTGCGGCTGGGTATTATTGGCGAAATAGCGCCAGGCGGTAGCCGCCCACGCCTGCTCTTCCGGCGTCAGGGCTGAGATACGCGCGCTGGAATGCCAGCCGCCGTTGATGAGCCAGCGCCAGCCTGCTCCCTGATGGCCAAACAGAGCAAAGACGGTCGCGCCTGCGAGGAGTAATCCCGCGAGCCCTCTGGCTATGGTTTTAAGCATTGCGCGGTCACCGGAGGCAGTTTAACGGGCTCGTCCGCGCTGCATGACGCGCACTGACAGGCCTGACAGGCGGGTTGGGTGCGCTGCGTGACGCCGGTTCGGTCGCACCAGCTTTTTACCGACGGCGTGCTGCTCAGGAACGGGCGGTTGCGCTGTGCGTTGTTCTCTTCAAACTGATCGAGCAGCTTTTGATCCCACAAAGACGGGGCAAAATCCTTGCTCTTCGGGTTGTCGGTGTTGAAGGCCAGCAGTTTTCCCTCTTTTTTGAACAGCAGGGCCTCCAGCATGATGCCGTTATTGTTCGCCGTGAACTCTTTGATCGGGCCGTCACCGTTTTCATACAGCCCTTCGTAGTAGCCTTTTCCCTCTTCGTTGGCATTCTCAATGGTATTCAGCAGGCGGTCGGTATAAGGGGAGTTCCACAGCACCCACATGCCCAGCGCCGCCTTCAGCGATATCGCGGCAGCGTTAGGAACAAACTGGCCCTTATCGGTAATGGTGTTCCAGTTGTATCCGTCGCTGAAGACGGTGTCATATACGAAGTACGGGGCTTTATCGAGCTGGTGCTCGGAGCGCGCGGTGAGAACACCGGTAATGGTATAGCGGTTCTCCTGCGCCTGATAAACGCGGTCGGCAAAGTTTTTCATCCACGTCAGAGAGTAGTCGCGCGGGGCGTTGTCCCGGTCGGTCGGCTTATCAAAGCCAAACTCCAGCCCGTAGAGCAGGTAGGATTCCGTCACCACGTAGTTATGCTGCGACGTGTTGCGCGGATCGCGCGTATCGTACGGGACCAGCACGCAGTAGATTTCGGCCAGCTCGTAAGGCTGCGGACGGCTGGCTTTACAGGTATTAAACCCCCACAGCTGGAAACCGGCCGCGCCGTACTCTTCATAGCCCAGCCGACCTTCCTGAACATATTTCGGCTGGCCGTTCTCCAGATAGGCCCCATACAGCGTGCCGCAGGGGTCGATCGCATGGCTGAAATCCCAGCCGAGCACCACGTTATCCACGCTGTTGCCATACTCCGGATAGCGCTCTTTGATGATTTTCAGCCAGACCAGCATCCTCCCGATGTCCAGCGCCGAGAAGCCAATTTCGCCGGGCTTGTTGGTGTAGTCCACCTTCTGGCCGCTGATGGTGTTATAGGCCTTGTTGGGCAGCTCGTTGCGGAACAGTACCAAGGTGTTTAACGTGGCGAGAAATTTCAGCATCCGGCGATCGAATTCCGCTTTATCAATGATCCCCAGCTCGCGCGCCGCCGTCAGGGCGGCCAGATAGGAGGCACTGTCCCACATGGTGGTGGAGGGATATTTATTGACCGCATTCACCAGGCCCGTCGTGGGCTGATAGTTGGCAACGAAATACTGCCAGGCGTTTTTCGCGATGGTCATCTCTCGGGCCGTCAGCTCGCCGCTGCGCGGGGAGTAACCTGATGCAGGGAGCTCGGTATCCGCACGCACGGTCGATAAGGCCAGCCAGCAGATCGTTATTCCCGTGAGCAGGTGGAAAAGGATCGGGGATCGTGGCTTCATGGCGTTGCTCCTGCTGAGGGGGAAGTGTAGAGGCAGGCCAGACAGAGCATCTGACCATGCGCGATGTAAGACAAACTTTCCAGCACGATGGCATTGGTATCGGCGTCCACGACGGCGTTGACGCTGTTGTTGAGATTTAACCCGCGCTGCCAGCCCTTACCCGGCACCTGAAGGGCCAGAACCTGCTGGCGCAGCGCTTCGCTCCAGCTGTTGCGGAACAGGGCATACCAGGCAAACGCGGTGCGGGTGGAGGTAATCGCCACTTTCTCCGGCACCTCGTCGCGCAGGTTGCGCGCCTGAACCGGCTGCCTGTTCGGCAGATCGTTGACGTAATCCGGCGCCGGTTCGGCATAATCCGTGCTGACCGGCGGTTTTGGGGTACGCAGGCTATGGCGCCGCTGCTGGATCTGCATAATTCGCCATGCAATTTCAGCGCTCTTCGCATCAAAGCCCAGCTCAAGGCCGGTTAACAGATAGGGGAGACTGATGAGGGAGGTTTGCTTTCCCCAGGGCGTGCGTAGCCCTTCATCGGGCACCATCACGCCGTCCAGATCGATCATCTTTTGCCCTTCCGGCGGATTGGTGACCGCAAGGCCCGCCGCGCTGTCAATCAGGCGCAGCGTATGGCTGGCGTAGAGGCGGTAGCCAAAGCTGTCCCGCTGTTCGTCAGCGGTCAGCGCCCAGTGGTGGAGCGGCACGGCCGCCTGGCTTTGGTCGTTATTTTCTATCAGCGCGCCGATGTTCCAGAGGCTAATCAGATCGTGGATAGCCGCCGCGTGCTGAGGATAGCGCCATAGCAGGGTCTGAAGCGCCGTCAGCAGGCGGCTCAGCCCGATTGCCGAGGCGTCGGGTTTCCCGAGGATCTTCAGGGTATCCGCATGGTAATACGCGGCGGGAAGGCTCTGCTCGTTGAGCGGCAGTTGCCCGAGCGTGAACAGGGCGGTGCCGATCCTCTCGTCGAATTCATCGGCGGAAATAATGTTGAGCTGCTCTGCAGCAGCGGTCGCAAACAGGTAGCTACCCACGCTCCAGAGGCTCAGCCAGGGCTCGCCGTCGCTGGCGTTCGCCAGGCCGTTCGGCTGGGTATTATTCACGTAGTATTGCCAGGCGACCCGCGCCCAGATGGCTTCGTCATAGGTCAGCGCGCGCTTCGCGGGCAGCGGCGGGAAGTCTTTACTGAGCGCGATGCCGCCGCTGCTTTCCACGCGGGTGGGCATCTGTTTTTCAACCCAGACCACCACGGCAAAGCCGAGCAGAAACCCGAGCAAAATGGTGAGGTAACTGCGCGCGGGCAGCAGGGCATCACGTATCCTCATGGGGTGACCTCGTCCTCTTCAGCGGGCGTCCACATGGCCGCAAAAATCAGGGGAAGCATGGCGGCGATGTTCACCCCACCCCAGAAAATATTGATGACGTAGCCGGAAGGATCGTCCACCTGACCGCGCGCTACCTGAATCCCTCCCCAGATAAGCCCTGCGAGGGTGAGCACCACGATGGCAATCTGCGGCTTCACCAGGTAGAGAAAACGGCCCGTCTGCCGCTCTTTTGGCGTGACGTGAAATTTGATCTGCTCGCCCCGCAGCACCGTATCGAGCGCGCGCAGGTTCATGGAAAAGAAGGAGAGGTAAGAGGCTCTGCCGTCCCAGGCCGAAATCCCCCAGGTCCCGAACATAAAGGCCAGCTCCGAGACGATAAAAAACGGCAGAAAATGGAGATAGAACGGCGTCGACCAGGCGGAGACCGGCGGAATGCCGGTGAACAGATAGATAATGGGCGAGATCAAAAATACCGTGTTCCACACGCAGGCCATATAGGACCAGAAGGTGGTGGCATACATCAGCGTCTGGGGAAGCGAAAGCCTGAAGCGGCTACGGCTGAAGATATTGTCATGGAACAAAATATCCAGCGAACCGGCGGCATACTTAAAGCGCTGGATCATCCAGGTCAGCATATCCTGCGGCGAGAGCATCTTCGACTCAACGCGCGGATGCATGACCGAGCGCCAGCGCCGGGCGGCGTCACCGTGCAGCAGCACCGAGGTGTAGATATCTTCGGAGACGTGGAATTTGTAGGGGGTGAGCTCGGTGTCAAACGCCACGTGCGGGCGCATCGCCTCCTGCAGCGCTTCGCGCGTTTCGTCATCGCGGATGTCGCGGGTATGGCGATGGATCTCCTCTTCGACGGACCAGACGTAGCTGCGCAGCGCGGCCTGCATGACCGCCTCGCGACGGTGGATGGACGCCGCGCCGCAGCAGAATGCCGCGTTGGCCCAGTTGCGCCGCCGCAGGATCACGTCATAGAACATGCGCGGATCGTTAAAAAACGGGTCGCGGCCAACGGTGACCGGTCCGACAAATTTCTGAATCAGCCAGCCCAGGCCGTAGCCCACTTTTCCGGCTTTTCGCTGCCCCCAGCGCGACAGATTTTCCCCTTCCGGAAGGTCGAAAAACCACTGCGGCGTCTGCACCCAGGCGACATCCGGATCGCGAAAATAGCCCAGCGTATGGCTGAGCAGGGTGGGAAACACGCGGGTATCGGCGTCGCAGATCACAATAAAATCGCCGTCGGTTTGCTCAAGGCCGTTGCGCAGGTTGCCCGCCTTAAAGCCGATGTTGGTCTGACGGCTGATATAGTTAACGCCTTCCTCTTCACAAACGGCTTTCATCTCCGGTCGGCGACCGTCGTCAAGCACGTGGATGCGATAGTCAATCGGGAACGGGTATTCCATCTTCAGGGCGTCGCGAATGGACAGCCTGACCAGCTCGGTGTCTTCCGAATAGGTGGCAATGAACAGATCCACCTTAACGGGACGGGGCTCTACGGCCTCGTCAGGTGCCAGGCATTCGTTAATCTCGCCAGGCGGCGGGCTCTGGGGAGGATCCTGTTCTTTCCACAAGTTGATGGTAAACAGCACGGTGCCTATCCAGGCCAGGGTTTCGGCGAGGACCAGCGGTATGGCATACCATAGCGCGTCGGTATTCAGGGAAGCGGTCCAGCGCCAGTAAATATAATTTGCGCCCAGAATAAGCGCCGCGACCGCCAGCACCTGCCAGGTCATCATGACCCAGCGCGGTGTTTTTAACGGTTCCGGAGGTCGACGTTGTTCAAAACGTGAAAAATAAAAATCCATAGTTCCGGCGTTCCTGATTCCGTGAAAAATGCAGACCCATTCTGCGGCGCAGGCAGTGGCCCGAAAGTAAAATTTAGCGACTAAACAAGATTTAAGGTAAGTGTAGAACGCCGAATAAAAGTGTCCAGCGACGTTTATTGCTGTTATTTAGTAGGAGTTAATTAATTTTAAATTCAGCTTAATTGTTTTCTTCTGCCTGCGATAAATTGCGGATACTATTCCTTTAGGCTATCTACTTTATTTATAACGTCGTTTTCTTTTTCCAGGTAAAGGACATCCTATGAGCCATGTTGCGCCGTCGATAGCGCAAGAAGATGAAGTTAAATCAATATCATGGCGTTACTCCGTTGCGGGCGCTCGGGACCTGAGAATCGACTTTATGCGCGGCATTGCCCTCGTCATGATGGTGGTGGCGCATACCGAGGTGATGTCAATATTTAATATATTCTCCTGGGAGCGTTTTGGGTTAACAACCGGTGCAGAGGGTTTTGTCATACTTTCCGGTTTTATGCTGGGCATGCTGAATCGCGCGCGCCTGCAAAAAGCGGTATTGCTCACGGTCTCCTGGGGGCTATATCGCAGAGCCTGGAAAATATATCGCGTAAATATCATTATCATAGTGTCGTTTATTTTGCTGAGCTATGTGCCGCATATTAATCTTTTCGAGGTCACCCACTTTACCGATCGCTTTTCGGGTGAAAGCTGGTCGCTTTATCCGGTTACGCCGCAAATAAAGGAGACCTGGTTCAACATTATTCTCTATTTGCAGATTGGCCCGCATCAGACGCAAATTCTGGGGCTGTATATCTTTTTGCTGTTATTCAGCCCCCTGTTTTTGGGGATGCTGCAGAAGGGTAAAGTCTGGTGGCTGCTGGGGCTGTCGCTGCTGGCGTACGGCCTGTGGCAGCAGTGGCCGGTGCGGCTCACGCCGTCGGAGTTCGAATTCGCCTTTCCGCTGCTGGCATGGCAGTTCATCTTCGTGCTGGGCATGGCCAGCGGCTGGTATAAAGCCGAACTGATCTCTTTCGCCCGCACTCCGCCAGGAAAAGCCGTGGTAGCTGCGCTGGTGATAGTGGCGCTCGGTCTGGCGTTTGTTGCCCAGAACCATACCAACCCGTTTATGCCGCCCGCGCTGCTGCTTCACGTCATTTCGCCTGACAGCTTCAATGCGTTTTATCACACCTGGGCGGCAAAAAATGAGCTGGGCCCGGTGCGGGTGCTGAACGATATCGCCCTGATGGTCACCGTCTATCTGGTGCTGACGTATTGCTGGGTGCCGCTCAATCGTCTGCTGGGCTGGTTTCTGATCCCGCTTGGCCAGCACTCGCTTTATACCTTTATTCTGCATGTGTACGTCGTGCTGCTGATGAGCCAGTTCATCACCTTCGACTTATGGCGTCATGCCTGGATAGAAAATACGCTAGTGCATGCGGCGGCGCTGGGCATGTTGTGGCTGATGGCAAGATACAACGTTGCCGCACGCTGGATACCTAACTAAGGATGGCGGCTATGCGCGAAAAATGGCTTCTGGCGGGCGTCCTGCTCGCCGCGATACCCGCGGCGGATGCGGCAGACACGCTGCGCGATCGGAACGGCGAACCGGTTCAGGCTGGGGTCTTTACCAGCCGCTGGGGGCGGCTGTTCTCGGGGAATGAAAAGCAATTTTCTGGTGCCCTGAGCTTTAGTTCAGGGCTGAAAGAGCAGCTGGTGAGCGTGCCTAACAGCTCGGACGGCGCCGCGCAGAAGAACACGCTCAACCAGACGCTCAATCTTAGCCTGCAGTATTCCCCCTACAGCTTCTGGTTTGCCAACATAACCTCTCGCTTGCCGATCAGAGATACCAACCGCTACACCGCGGACTTTCGCTACAGTTTCGGCTATGACGACTGGCATGCCAATACGGTGAGCCTGGTTTACGGCAACTACGGCGAAAACCACTTCTGGACGTCGGGCAGCCGGAGACACACCTACTTCGAACAGGGCGCGTTCACGCTGGCCTATAAGTTTTCCTTGCCCAAGCCGGTTGAAAACACGCTCCTGATTAATAAAGGGGATTCCATCATTTGCCAGGTCGGATACAGCTGGGTTCCGCGCTACTACGATCTCAGCAGCGATGACATCCGCAAAAATAAAAACGTTATGCTCGGCGGCTGCGGCTATACCTTCAAACAACATTTCTTCGTTCGCGCAACGGCGTTCTGGTTCCCGGACAGCAGCCAGCAGCAGCCCTGGAACGGCGATTACAGCTACAGCTTTGGCTACGCGGGCTACACGCCGGGATCGTTTTCCATCCAGTATGCGAACTATGCGGGGACGCGCTACCCGGGTCATGGCAGCGGGAATGCAAAATTCAGGGAAGGGACCGTGAGCCTCATCTGGTTCTTACCCATCTAGGAGGGATACATGTCGGCGCTGCACGTATTAATCGTTGAAGATTCTTTGATTTATCGTCGCTTACTCTCTCGAATGCTTATCCAGTGGGGCTACACCGTGAGCGAAGCGGAAAATGGCGTCGCCGCGCTGGAGATATTGTCCAGCCAGCCCGTCAGCATGGTAATCAGCGACTGGGAAATGCCTGAAATGGACGGCCTTGCCCTCTGCAAGGCGATCCGTAGTCGGGAATGGGGTCACTACGTGTACGTCATTCTGCTGACGGCGCGTGAGAATTCGGGCGATTTGGCGCGGGGGTTTGACGCCGGAGCCGATGAATTTTTAAATAAGCCCGTCGAGCAGGACGAGCTGCGGGCGCGACTGCACGCCGGGGTACGCATTCTCACGCTGGAGGCGACCCTTGCGGCGCACAACAAGCGTCTGAGTGAAGCGTTACGCCAGATTGAAAAGGATCTTGAGCTGGCGGCGCGCGTTCAGCACTCGGTGCTGCCTTCGCACCGCTTACGCTTCGGCGACTATTTTTCCGACTGGCTTTTTTTACCCTCAGCGTGGGTCGCGGGTGATGTTTTCAATATTTTTGCTCTTGACTCGCATCTGGGGTTTTACTGCGTGGATGTGTCCGGCCACGGCGTGGGGGCGGCGATGATGTCCCTGGCGGTGGCGCGTCAGTTCCTGCACGGCAGAGTGGTGGATCGTTTTTTGTTTACCGAAGAGGGGGGGATTCAGTCGCCTGCCGAGGTCGTCAGAATACTGAACAGCCGCTTCTGCAGCGAAGAGAGCGACATTACCAGCTATTTCACCATCATCTACGGGGTGATCGATCCAGCCAGCGGTCAGGGGGTGTTGTGCCAGGCCGGCCATCCTACCCCCCTTATTGTGAACGCGGCGCGTGCCGTCACGTCCGTGGGCGATGGCGGACCGCCGGTCGGGCTGATCCCGGACCTGAGCTGGGACGACGTCACGTTTACCCTCAATCCAGGGGAACGCTTATGCATATTCAGCGACGGTATCACGGAGTGCGAGAACGTCGGGGGAGAGCAGTTTGGCCCGCAGCGTCTTGAACGCTGGCTTCAGCAACATGCCCGGCTGCCGCTTGATGAACTTCTGCCGCGGTTCGGTAATCACCTGACCGGCTGGCGCAACGCGAATCGTGATGAACCGACCGCCTTAACCGATGACGTTTCACTGTTAGTGATCGAGCGTCAGGGAGAACAAAATGATTGTTAATACTGAAAGGCTACCGCACGTCAACATTCTTACGCCCGCGATCCGGCGGCTGGACGCCTCTGTTGCCGCCGCGTTTAAGGCCTCTGTAGCTGAAGAGATTGGCAGCGATCGTAAAGCCTTAATCGTCGACTTTAGCAAAGTGGATTTCATCGACAGCAGCGGGCTGGGTATGCTGGTATCGTTGTTTAAGCTGATGAACGGCAAAGGCGAAATGGCGCTGTGCGCCCTGAACCCGGGGATCATGAATATGTTCACCCTGACCCGAATGGATCGCATATTCCGCATCTACCCGGATAAAAGCAGCGCGCTTGCGCAGCTGGGGCCGTAGATGCCGAGGCTGGATCGTGCTGAATTTCCGGCGGCGATCGATTCCCTGACGCCGCTTGCCACCTGGCTGGGAGAGCGGCTGGGCGCGCTTGCCGTAGACGACGAGTGGCGTTTCGCCTTCGATCTCGCCGTCTGTGAAACGGCGACGAATATCATCCGCTACGCGCTGCACGAGGATAGCTCGCGCCTCTTTAGCGTACGTTTCGACATTCGCGGCAACGATGCCTGCGTTATTTTTACCGACGCGGGTGACGCCTTCCCGCTGGAGCGGCTTGAGGCCGCCAGGCGAGACCGTTTCTGTGAAATGTCGCCGCTGCTGGAGAGCGGCAGGGGGCTGATGCTCATTTTGCTGAGCGTCGATCGTTTCACCGTGGAACGCGTGGCGGGGGAAAATATTGCCACGCTTGAGAAGAAAATCAGCGTATGACCCGCAGGCCATACGCGCGTGATTTTATTTTGTGTTGTCGGCAAACAGCTCCGGCGCCCACGGTGTCGGGTCCACCTCCATAAACGGGGCGCGCTCGAAGCGGTCCTTCAGCGCCCACGGCACCGTGCAATCGAAGATGGTCTTGCAGGAGATGCCGTTGCCGCGAATCGAGTTGCTGTAGTCCGGCGACTGGGACGGATCGAGCTGGTGGCCGCGGATCCCCGGAAGATTGGTGATGCTGACATCGCCCTGCATGCGGGTGGTCATCGCCCACAGGATGTCGTCGCTGTCGAAAATATCCACGTCTTCGTCGACAAGAATGATGTTCTTCAGCTCCGAATAGGTGGCTAAGGCAATCAGCGCCGCCTGGCCCTGACGCCCTTCATCTGACGGCTGGCGCTTTTTCACCTGCAATATCCCGAGAAACTTGCCGCCGCCCGCGGTATGGGCGTAGACGTTTTGCAGGAAGCCCGGGATCGCCTCCTCAACGGCGTTGCGGATGCTGGCCTCGGTCGGCAAGCCGGCCAGGGTGGTATGTTCTTCCCCCGGTCCCACCAGCGTTTGCAGGATCGCGCGGTGTCGCATGGTCACGGCTTTCACCTTGATCACCGGCAGAGACGGGTTCGCCTCGCCGCAGTAGCCCGGGAACTCCGGCATCGCGTGGCCGGTATTGGTGTGCTGATCTTCTCTTACGCGCACGTTAGGGAGCAGTTCACCTTCGATAATGATTTCGGCGCGCGCGATCGCTTTCTCTTTAACCGCCACGCCCTGTACCAGCTCGACCGGCTGCTGGCGCAGCGCCCCGGCGACGCCCAGCTCGTTGTAGCCAAACGGCGTAGTGGGGGCCTCGAAGCACGCGCCGATATAGATGGCAGGATCGAGCCCCATGTTGATCGTCACCGGCAGCGGTTTTCCGGCCGCTTCCGCTTTTTTGCGGAAGACTTCGATATGGCGACCGGCGGCAAGGAACATGGAAAGCTCGTCGCGCTCCTGAACGCAGAGGCGGTGTATGGTGACGTCCGTCAGCGAGCTGTCCTCCGGGTCGCTTGCCAGCACCAGCCCCAGGCAGAAGAACGGGCCTGCATCAATCGGCGTGTTGGTCGGTGCCGGAAGCAGCTTGCGCAGGTCGAAGTCAGGATCGTCAGCGTAGAAAACCTGCTCCTGGCAGGGCGCCTGCGAGGCCGGAACCACCACCGGCGCTACCGGCTTTTTCACCGCCTGGCCGACGTGTTTTGCCAGTTCAGAGGGCTCGCAGCCTAACAGGAGCGCCGCGCGCTCGCGGCTGGCGTGCATGCCCACCAGAATGCGCGAGTCCGGATAGCCCTTCACGCTGTTGAACATCATGGCCGGGCCGATGCGGGTCGGGCGTTTGACCGTACCGCCCGCGCCGATGTGGCGGTAAACCCCCGCCAGCTCTGCATTAGGATCGACCGGATGATGGGTTTCAAGATATTGCCCTTCGTGACGCTGCAGTAAGGCGATGGCGCTGCGGAGATCGTTAATCTTATGTTCCATATTTTCCTCCCACGGTTGAATGCCTCCATTTTTATGGCAAAGACCGATAGCATCAATTGCATCATTACTGCTAAATTGATAAGTAAATTCATATCAAAAAGGAGGCGTCGCGTGCAGTTTCGTCAGATGCGCCACTTCATCGTCGTGGCCGAAGAGCTCCACATGCACCGGGCCGCCGAGCGCCTGAACATGGCGCAACCGGCGCTGAGCCAGCAGGTAAAGGCCCTGGAAGAACGTTTAGGCGTCACGCTTTTCAGCCGGGCCAACCGCCGCCTGACCCTGACGCCCGCGGGCGAAGCGTTTCTGGTGAAAGCCAGGCTCGCCATCTCGTTAACCGAGCAGGCGGTGCTGGACGCCAGGCAAACGGCAAGGGGCGAGCAGGGGGTGTTAAACCTGGGGTGCGTATCGAGCGCGATGTTCGACGGCAGGTTGCCCGCCGTATTGCGCCAGATGCATACGCGCTGGCCGGCCATTACCATGTCGCTGATGACCGGAAACGTGCAAATGCTCTACGCCGCCGTGCAGAGCAACCAGCTGGACGTGGCCATCATCCGCGCGCCGCTGCCGTCGCTGCCGGAGGATCTGCAAAGCCGCCCGTTCACCCGCGAGAAAACGGTGCTGGCGCTGTATCGTCAGCACCCTCTGGCCGGGTCCGCCGCGCTGACGCTGTCGTCGGTGAAAGATGAAAAATGGATCTCCCTGCGCGATCCGGAAGGCATGGGGCTGGAGCAGTATTTCTACGACGCCTGCAGCGGGGCGGGATTTCAGCCTGACGTGGTGCAGAATGCGACCGACGTGCCCACGGTGATAAGCCTGGTGTCGGCAGGGTTTGGCCTGGCGCTGCTGCCCGCCTCGGCAAAGGCGGTGAGCGTCGAGAATGTCGTTTACGTGGACATCCTCGACCGGCTTCGGGAAAGCGAGCTGACGCTGATTTGCCACCGGATTATTCGCTCAGAAGTGCTTAAAAAATTTCTGACTACCCTCGATCGCGCCTGACGCCGCCATCCGCTTATTTCGCGCTGCTGGCGTCCCGGTTGGTATAGGTGACGGGGACCCAGGCGTAGCCGCCGTTTTCGCCTTTGGTGACATAGCCGATACCCGGGAACGGCAGATGGGGCGCGGCAATCAGGTCTCTGTTTTTCACAAAGTCCGCAAACGCCCGTTCGCGCACGCCCGCCGCTTTGTTCTGATCTTCATCGTAGGTGATGGTTACGTCGGGCTGCGGGAACTGGACCGCCGCGGCGTGAATGATGTCGCCGACGAAGGTGATCTTCTCGCCCTTGCTTGTGAGCGTGTAGAAGGCTGAACCCGGCGTATGGCCGGGATGAACCGTGCCGGTCAGCCCCGGGAGGATCTCAGCCGTGCCGCTAAACGGCACCACTTTGCCGGCGTCCAGATAGGGCTTTAAGGTCTTCTGCGCGACGTCAAAGTAGTTCTTGCCGTAGCCGGTTTTCTTTTGATTGTCGTCGTTAAAGAAAAAGTCGACGTCGGGTTTGCCAACGAATACGCGCGCGTTGCTGAACACCACCTTGCCGTCTTTTACCAGACCGCCCGCGTGATCGGAGTGTGCGTGGGTCAGCAGGACTTCAGTAATGTCCTCGGGCTTAATCCCCTGCGTGGCGAGGCTTTCAACCAGGCGTCCGCCCGCATCAGGACCGAAGAGCTGGCCTGAACCGGTATCCACCAGAATGTTGTGTCCGGGCATCGCAATCAGAAAGGCGTTGATCGAGACCTCGGCCGGGTTGGTCTGGAAATTCTTCGCGAGCAGCGCATCGATGTTTTGCGGCGTTGTCCGGCGCAGCAGCTTGTGCAGGTCCTGCGCGACGGTCCCGTCCGTAAACGAGGTGACCATGACGTCACCGACCTGAACGCGGTATCCGCCCGCCGGTTGTTTCACGACGTGCTGCGGCGTTTCAGCCGACGCCTGCAGCGCGGGGTAAATAAGCAGTGAGCTGGAAATCAGCGTGGACAGAGCAAGTTTTTTTACGGTAAGCATACGAGTCTCCTTTGAACGTGCTCATCTTACTGTTCCGTAAAAGTATAAGAACCTGCCCAGAAATGATAGGACCTGTAAACACGCTGAATAGCTCAACGCGACAGCCGGGCGGCGGTGAAGCCTGGCCCGGCCCGTAAGGCGTTATTTTTTCAGCGGTGCGTTCCAGCCGTCCGGCGTGGCTTTAGACCAGGCGCCATACGCGGCGTTAGGCAGCACAATCCAGTCGTTGCCGAAGTGTTCCGCGCTGGCTTCAACCAGCTCGCGCTGCTGCTCGCTCGGCTTTTTGTTTTTAAACTGCACGGCGAAATCCGGCAGGCTGTCGCCAAACAGCATCACGATCTGCTGCTTTTTGAGAATACTCTGACGACGCTCTTCCTTGCTGACCGTATCCAGCAGGACGCTCTCGTCGGATACCTGCGGCAGGCCGAGGGCGTTTAGCGTCTTCAGCGTGTCGGCTTTATTCTCCTGCATACGATCCGAGACATAGTAGATCCGCACCTTGCTTTGATTCACATGGTCAAGAAACGCCTTCGCGCCCGGGATGAGGCCGGGTTTTCCCTGTTTTTCCCAGTCGCTCCAGGTATCCCATTTTGTATAGTCGTGACACTGCTCCACGTCGCGCACCAGCAGCGGGGTGTTATCCAGCACCGTCTCATCCAGGTCCATCACCACGGCGTAATTTTCAGGCGTTTTCAGCTCCTTTAACTTTTCGTTGAAACGCTCGGTGGCAAACCGATACGTCTGCAGCTGAAGCGCCATGATTTCCGCCGATTTCTGCTGATAGCGCAGCGCCATTTCGTACGCTTTAGGTTCACACAGGCCGCTCTCGGCGGCCGTCGCCGCTGCCGCTGCACTCAAAACCGGTAATGCCAGCAGTAATGCCTTAGCCATTGAATTCACACTTCTTTCCTCAACACCGTGGATAAAATCCCGAAAGCGTAATGAAGTTCAGTGACAGAAATATGAAGGCCGCGTCGCTACACCAGCATGTAATACCAGAACAGGGCGACTTCGTCTTTTTCCGGCAGGGCGTTGTACAGATAACGGTCGTAGCCGCCCAGGGTGAATCCGTAGCGACGGTAAAACAGGCAGGCCGGGACGTTCACATTTTGGGTTTCCAGCCGCAGTCCCGGCGCGTTTACGCTTCTGGCCCACACGTGTGCGGCGGCCATCAGTTTTTGCGCGGCGCCGGTTCTGCGCTTCGTGCGCTCCACGGCAATATAATCTACCGAGATAAATTTATTCCAGCCGATCGAGGCGGTAATAAATCCCGCTATTTCACCGTCATCCGTTTCGGCGACAAGAAATATGGCGTCCGGATTAACGCAGTGATTTTCAAGGGTTTGAATGTCAAGCTCGTAGATTTTTATCCAGGGTTCGGCGACGGATTCGATATGCAAATCACAGTGGATAAAGGGCTCTCGCGCAATGTGGTTAACGGTGAAAGAAAAGTCATAGCATTCAAGACGTGCGAGGTCGGTATTTAATCCTTTTCGAATCTGCATAAATTTCCCTGTAGTGAGTTAATTCATAAAGAATAGACGAAGCGGTTAAGTTCGCCGGGCTAACACACTTTTAATCCTGAACTAAGCTTGTACTTCGTTCCGCGTAAAACGTGGGTCATTCGAGGACAATGAATGGAATTCAGGACATTTCAAAAGCGGTGGGGCGCTGAGTTTATTTCCGATGACGTTGTACGTTTTCGCGTCTGGGCAGAAGGACAGGAAGAACTTACGCTACGTCTGAACAGCGCCGACGTGCCGATGACGGCAGCGGGCAACGGCTGGTTTCAGGCAGACGTATCCGGCGTTACGCACGGCACAGAGTATCAGCTGGTCCTGAAGAACGGCATGGCGATACCCGACCCGGCATCGCGCGCGCAAAAGGGGGACGTTAACGGCCCCTCTATCGTGATCGATCCCCGCCGTTACCCGCCGGTCAACCGGGACTGGGCGGGGCGCCCCTGGGAAGAGACGGTCATTTACGAGCTGCATATCGGCACCTTTACTCCGGAGGGCACCTTCCGGGCGGCCATAGAAAAACTGCCTTATCTGGCAGAACTGGGCATTACCCAGATCGAGGTCATGCCCGTCTCCCAGTTTGGCGGTTCCCGCGGCTGGGGCTACGACGGCGTGCTGCTGTATGCTCCGCACGCTGCCTACGGCACGCCGGAGGATTTCCACGCGTTGATCGACGCCGCGCACGGGCTGGGGCTTTCCGTGGTGCTGGATATCGTGCTCAACCACTTTGGGCCGGAAGGAAACTACCTGCCGCTGCTGTCGCCCGCGTTTTTCGACGCGGAGCGGATGACGCCCTGGGGCAACGGCATTGCCTACGAGCGCGAGCCGGTGAGGCAGTACATCACCGACGCGCCGCTCTACTGGCTGACGGAATACCGCCTGGACGGCTTGCGCTTTGATGCCATCGACCAGATTAAAGACGGCTCGGAGACGCATATTCTCGAAGAGATTGCCACCCGCATCCGCGAGGCTATTCCTCACCGACACGTTCACCTGACCACGGAAGACAGCCGCAACGTGATTTTCCTGCATCCCCGTGATGCGCATGGCAACGCGCCGCTGTTCACCGGCGAGTGGAATGATGACTTTCACAACGCCGCGCACGTTTTTGCCACCGGCGAGACGCACGCCTACTACCAGGATTTTGCCTTCGAGCCGGAGAAAAAGTTTGCCCGGGCGCTGGCGGAAGGGTTTGTCTACCAGGGCGAGGTCTCTTTGCAAACCGGCGAATCCCGCGGGGTGGCGTGCCGCACGCAGCCCCCCCAGTTCTTCGTCGACTTTATTCAAAACCACGATCAGATTGGGAACCGCGCCCAGGGCGAGCGGCTTATCACCCTCGCGGGTGCCGACAGGACGCGGGTGCTGCTGGCCGCGCTGCTGCTTTCCCCCCATATCCCGCTGCTGTTTATGGGCGAGGAGTACGGTGAAACGCACCCGTTCCTGTTCTTCACCGACTTTCACGGCGAACTGGCCAGGGCGGTGCGGGAAGGGCGCGCGAAGGAGTTTACCGGCCACGCCGGTCACGATGAAACCGTCCCGGATCCGAACGACGTGAACACGTTTAGCCGCTCAAAGATTGACTGGAATAAAATTGCCACCGACGAGGGTAAAACGTGGCTGCGCTACACGCGCCACCTGCTGACGCTGCGCCATCGCTATATCGTGCCGCTTCTCCATCCTGGCGGCCACGTGGAGGGCAAGGTGATTCAGACCGCGCCCGGCATGGTGGCGGTGAGCTGGCGCTTCCCGTCGGGGACGCTCTCTCTGGCGCTCAATATCGGCATCAAGCCCGTCGCGCTGCCCGCTCTTCCGGGGGAGACGCGTTTCGCCTCGCATGAGGTCACTGACGTTTTACCTCCGAACGGTATTGTCGTTCGCTTTGCTGATGGAGAAGCATCGTTATGATCCCTTTCGCCACGTACCGTATTCAGTTCCGTAACGGCATGACCTTTGACCGCGCTGCGGCGCTGGTGCCGTATCTGAAGGATCTCGGTATCAGTCATCTCTACGCGTCGCCCGTGTTTACCGCCACGGCAGGTTCCACTCACGGCTATGACGTGACCAACCCGAATGAAATCGACCCCGCTATCGGCGGACGAGAGGGTTTCGACCGCATGGCCACGGCGCTTAAGCAGGCCGGTATGGGGCTGATTCTGGACATTGTCCCGAACCACATGTCCACCTCGCTGGAAAACCCCTGGTGGCGGGACGTAATTGAGTACGGACAGCAGAGCCGCTATTTTCGCTATTTCGACATCGACGGGTCGCGCCCGCTGACGCTGCCGTTCCTCGGCGACACCTTTGAGGCGGAGCTGGAGAAGGGAGCCATTACGCTAAAACGTGACCCTGTCACTAAAAAGGCCGCGCTGGTTTACTATGATGCCGAGTATCCGCTCAACCCCGGGACGTACAGCGAGTATAAAAGCATTGCCGAGCTGCACGAGGCCCAAAGCTGGCGGCTGATGTCCTGGCGGGAAGCGCCAAAGCAGCTCTCGTGGCGGCGCTTCTTCGAGATCACCGGGCTGGTGGGCGTTCGGGTTGAAGATGACGCGGTTTTTGACGATACGCACCGCCTGATCCTTGAGCTGGTCCGCGCGGGCGCGGTGGACGGCCTGCGCATCGACCATGTTGACGGCCTGGCGGATCCGCTGGGCTATCTGCAGCATCTGCGGGAGAAAACCGGACCCGACTGCTATATCACGGTCGAAAAGATCCTCGCCAAAGGGGAGCAGCTCCCCGCCGGGTGGCCGATTTCCGGGACCACCGGCTACGAGTTTATCGCCTCGCTGGCGGAAGTGCTGGTCGACGACGCGAACCTGCCGCGCCTGGAGGCCGTTCACGACGAGACGCTGGGCGTCACGGTCGATCGCCACGCCGAACTGCGCGATGCCAAAGGCCTGATGGTCGATCGCAACTTTGAAGGCGAGTTCACCACGCTGCTGAACCTTGCCGACGATCTGGCCCGCCGCAATGAGGTTGCGCTGCCGCGCGACGATATCCGCCACGCGCTGCGCGAGCTGCTTATCGCCTTTCCGGTGTACCGCACCTACGGCACCCGGGAGGGATTAACCCCGCCGGACGTGGCGCTGCTTAGCCGCGTGGTCGCCGGCGTGGAAACCTCCGAAGCGGCGCTGAGCCTGATCGTGCGCATTCTTACCGGCGACCTGCCGGAAGCGTGCCGCGAGTCCGCCGCGCTGTTCAGAACCCGCTTCCAGCAGCTGACCGGGCCGCTGATGGCGAAGTCCGTTGAAGACACGCTGTTCTTTCGCCACAACCTCGAGCTGGCGCTCAATGAAGTGGGCGCCGACCCGACCCCGCGCGCGTTTTCATTATCCCGCTTTCATCAGGAGATGCGCATTCGTCTGGCCCGTCAGCCCGATGCGCTGCTGGGCACCTCCACGCACGATACCAAGCGCGGGGAAGACGCTCGGGCGCGCCTCTACGCCCTGACGGAAGCCCCGGAACGGTGGGGCGAAAATCTTGCCCGCTGGCGGCAGATGAACCAGACCCAGGTGCGTTTTCTCAATGACGGTACCGCGCCGAACGCCGCCGATACCTGGATGATCTACCAGGCGCTGGCGGGCGTCTGGCCCGCCACGCTGTCGCCGGACGACGCCGACGGGCTGAAATCGCTTGCCGAGCGTTTTATCGGCTTCCTCGAAAAAGCCCTGCGCGAGGCGAAACAGCGCACCGACTGGATCGACAGCAACGAGAGCTATGAGAGCGTGGTGCTGAGCTACGCGCGGCACCTGCTTTCGCCCGACAATAGCCTGTTCCTGCACGACTTCAGCGAGGCGATGCAGCCCTTCATTCGCGCCGGGCTGATGAACAGCCTGAGCCAGACGACGATCAAGCTGACGGCCCCCGGCGTGCCGGATATCTACCAGGGCAGCGAGGCGCTTAACTTCAGCCTGGTCGACCCGGACAACCGACGCGAGCCGGACTTCGACGCGCTGGTACAAAACCTCAGCGCGGCGGATGCCGGGGTGTTTGACAGCCCGGCATGCTGGCGAGACGGAAGCGTCAAACAGTTTGTTACCGCCACGCTCCTGCGGCTTCGGCCGCACTACGACGCGCTGTTCCGCTACGGCGACTGGCTGCCGCTTAAGGTCACCGGCGATCGCGAGGAGAATCTGATTGTCTATGCGCGCGTTAAGGACGACGAGGCGCTGATCGTTGCCGTGTCGCGTCTGGTTTTTGACGTTACCGACAATCATCAGCTGTGGGTCAATACCACGGTCGCGTTACCCGACGAACTGGCCGGAAAACGCTATCGGGATCTGTTCAGCGGCGAAAGCCGCATGCTGCAAAAGACGCTGGATTTAACGTCAGAAAAGGGATCTGTACTGGTTCTGCTTACCTGCGAATAATCGTGGAGAACGACAATGGCAAAGGATACTACGTTTGAAATTCGGGCCGGTGATGGCCAGCAGCTGGGGGCTAATTATGACGGGAAGGGGGTCAACTTCGCGCTGTTCTCCGCCCACGCCGAGCGGGTGGAGCTCTGTCTGTTTGACCCGTCCGGGAAAACGGAAATCGCCCGGCTGACGCTTCCGGAATATACCCACGAGGTCTGGCACGGCTACGTACCCGATCTGAAGCCCGGTGCGCTTTACGGCTATCGCGTCCACGGCCCTTACGACCCGGAGAACGGTCACCGCTTCAACCCGCATAAGCTGCTTATCGATCCCTACGCCCGGGAACTGGTGGGCGATATTGACTGGAACGACGCCCATTTTGGCTATGAGCTGGGGCACGACGAATTAGATTTGAGCTTTGATACGCGGGACAGCGCGCCGTTCACGCCGAAATGCAGGGTCATCGACCCGAACGCCTTTGACTGGCAGGACGGCAGCCGACCGAACGTGCCCTGGCCGCATACCGTTGTTTATGAGAGCCACGTAAAAGGGTTTACACAGATGAACCCGGCCATTCCGCCCGAGCTGCGGGGGACGTTTGAAGGGATGGGGCACAAAGCCTCGGTCGACTACATCAAAAGCCTGGGCATCACCTCGGTGGAGCTGCTGCCGGTGCACTGGTTTCCGGACGACCAGCACCTGCTCGACCGCGGACTGAAGAACTTTTGGGGCTATAACACCCTCGGTTTTTTTGCTCCGGCGTCGCGCTACTGCGGCCCGGCGGGGATCCAGGGCTTTCGCGATATGGTGCGCGCGTACCATGATGCGGGCATCGAGGTGATTCTGGACGTGGTGTATAACCACACGGCGGAGGGGAACGAGCTTGGCCCCACGCTCTCGTTTAAGGGGATCGATAACTACAGCTACTACCGCACGCTGCCCGACCAGCACCGGTATTACATCAACGACACCGGGACGGGCAACACGGTGAATACCTCGCACCCGCGCGTGCTGCAGATGGTGATGGACTCCCTGCGCTACTGGGCGGAATCCATGCACATAGACGGTTTTCGTTTTGATCTCGGGACCATTCTGGGCCGCGAGCCGGAAGGGTTTGACCCGCGCGGCGGTTTCTTCGACGCCGTGACTCAGGATCCGGTCCTGTCCCGGCTGAAGCTGATCGGTGAACCCTGGGATATTGGTCCCGGCGGGTATCAGGTCGGCGGTTTTCCGCCGGGCTGGGGAGAATGGAACGACAAATATCGCGATACCGTTCGCGAATACTGGAAGGGCGATAACGTCTCCACGGACTTTGCCGCGCGGCTGCTCGGCTCTGGCGATCTGTACGATCTGCGCGGGCGTCGCCCGTGGGCCAGCGTCAACTTCATCACCGCCCATGACGGCTTTACGCTGAATGACCTGGTGTCGTACAACGAAAAGCATAACGCCGACAACGGCGAGGACAATAACGACGGGCACAACGATAACCGTTCGTACAACTACGGCGAGGAGGGGCCGACGGAAAACCCGGATATTATTGCTACCCGCGAACGGCAAAAGCGCAATTTCCTGACCACGCTGCTGTTCTCCCACGGCACGCCGATGCTGCTGGCGGGGGACGAGTTTGGCCGCACGCAGAAGGGCAACAACAACGGCTACTGTCAGGACAGTGAGATCTCGTGGATCGACTGGAAGGGGCTGTCCGAAAACGACGCCGCGCTGCGCGACTTTACCCGACGGCTGATTGCGCTTCGCGCGCAGCAGCCGCTGCTGCGCCGTGAGAGCTGGCGCGACGGGCTGGAGATCCGCTGGTTCAATGCCGGAGGCGGCCCGCAGAAGGCGGAGCAGTGGGATGAAGGCTCAACGCTCGGGGTCTCCATCAGCAGGCCGGATCTCCGGCAGGAGGAGGGCATCTGGCACGACGTGCTGATGCTGTTCAACCCGTTTGAAGGCACCGTGCCGTTCCAGATCCCGCAGTTTGGTGAAGGGGGATGGGTGCTGGAGCTCTCTACGGCGAACGACGCTGCCGCCGGGACAGCGATCGCCGATGCCGTAGAATATGACCTGGCCGGGCGCAGTATTACCCTGTTCAGGCGTCCTTAAGCTCATAGCGACGCCGCCGCCCGGGCGGCGGTGTCATACAGGGAGGAGATCGTGCGTAACAGCTGCGCGGTCTCGCCAATCGACTTCCCGGCAATGCCGCTCTCCGCGTGGATCGCGATCAGACACGCCTCCCGCACGTCACGGTATTTCATGCACAGCGCTTTCCCTTCCTCGGTGGTGGAGAAAAAGAGCTCTTTGCCCGCTTTCTCGCTCGTCACGTAGCCCGCTTTAACCAGCTTTTTCAGGGCATAGGTCACCACGTGCGTATCTTCCACGTTGAGGACGAAGCAGATATCGGCCAGCTTTTTTTTGCGGTCGCGGTGGTTTACGTGATGGAGCAGCGAGACGTCAAAGGCGCCCATGTCGGGCTCGCCCGCGGCGGTCATGCAGCGCACCATCCATTTATTAAACGCGTTGCTGGTCATGATCAGCGCGTACTCCAGCTCTGACAGCTCCGCGCAGCGCTCCGACACCAGGTGGCGGGAGGAGACGATCCGACCGTCGTTGATATCGTCGCGATCGGGTGAAGCACTCTTTTTCGGGGTCATAACGTTCCTTAGCCAGAAATGTAAACTCATCGATAAAATAAGAACATTTTATTGATAATTTGTTTACATGTTTTTGAGGTTCAGATATAGCTTTTTAGCGCAGGTTTTGTGAAGCCTGCCCAAAAACACAACATCGCTCGCCGCAAATTAAAAAAATAGCCGTCGGCGCGCAACGCTCACTTTCGATAGGGTAAACGTTATGGACGGTACTACGCTGCTGCCGCTGATCGGGATTCCGATCGTGGTTATTGGTTTTGCACTGCGCTTCAACCCGCTGCTGGTGGTCGTGGTGGCTGGGCTGGCGACGGGTCTGCTGGTCGGTATGGATTTCGGGATGCTGCTGGAGACCTTTGGCGAAAAGTTCGTGAACAGCCGATCGCTGGCCACCTTCATTCTGATCCTGCCGGTGATTGGCCTGCTGGAATATTACGGGCTTAAGGAGCGCGCCCAGGCCTGGGTGGCGAAGATCGCCAGCGCCACCTCGGCGCGTATTCTGATGCTCTATTTCGTTGCCCGCGAAGGCACCGCCGCGCTGGGGCTGATGTCGCTGGGCGGTCATGCCCAGACGGTGCGCCCGCTGCTGGCGCCGATGGCCGAAGGGGCAGCGCTGAACGAATACGGCGAGCTGCCGCAGCACATTCGCGACAAAATCAAAGCCCATGCCGCCGCGTGTGACAACATCGCGGTCTTCTTTGGGGAAGATATCTTTATTGCCTTTGGCGCGGTGCTGCTGATTGACGCGTTCCTGAAAGAGAACGGTATTCCGGGCATCGAACCGCTGCATATTGGCCTGTGGGCCATTCCAACCGCCATTGCGGCATTGATTATTCATATGGCTCGCCTGCTGCGCCTGGATGCCAGCATCCGTCGCGACGTGATGGCCTGGCGCGCGGAGCAGGGTACGCAGGAGGCCGCGCAATGATGACCCTTATCACCATTAACCGCGTGTACTACCTGATTGGTTTTATCGTGATGCTGCTGGTTGTGATGACCCTGCGCGATCGCGCCAATCCTAAACGTTTTACCACGGCGCTGTTCTGGTTCTTGTTTGGCGGGATCTTCCTGTTTGGCGACCTGATGGTTCAGGAGCTGGGAAAATCGCTGGCGTACCGGATTATTGGCGGCGGCGTGATCGCCATCGCGCTGCTGGCGGGGTTTGGCCTGGTTGGGAAAGGGCATTATAAAATGGCATCCGACGAGGAGCGCGTTGCCTCATCGAACCGGCTGAAAAACTGGCTGTTTTTGCCCGCGCTGATGATCCCCGTGGTGACGGTTATCGGGACCCTGTTCCTGAAGGGCGTGTCGATTGGCGGCGTTTATCTTCTTGACCAGAAACAGCTTACCCTTGCGGCGCTCTGCGTGGCCTGCGTCGCGGCGATCCTCACCGGCTGGTGGCTGACGAAGGGCACGCCGCTGCACGCGGTTCGCCAGTCTCGCCGTCTTGTGGATACCATCGGCTGGGCGGTGATCCTGCCGCAGATGCTGGCCATGCTGGGCGGGGTGTTCGTGGCCGCCAACACCGGTGACTCCGTGCAAAAGGTGGTGAGCCTGTTCGTGAACCCGGATAGCCGCTTCATGCTGGTGGTGATTTACTGCGTGGGGATGGCGCTGTTTACCATGATCATGGGTAACGCCTTTGCGGCCTTCCCGGTGCTGAGCGCGGGGATCGCCTTGCCGTTTCTGATCAACGTGCATCACGGCAACCCGGCGCCGCTGCTGGCGATTGGCATGTACGCGGGCTACTGCGGCACGCTGATGACGCCGATGGCCGCGAACTTCAACATCGTTCCCGCCGCGCTGCTGGAGCTGAAGGACAAATATCAGGTGATCAAGATCCAGATCCCGACCGCGTTAACCCTGCTGGTGGTGAACGTGTTCTTAATGTATTTCCTCGTGTTTCGCTAAGGAGCTGTTATGGAATTAACGCAACATCAGGCCGACGCGTTTGCCCGCATGCCTTTAACCTATCTGCGCCAGGAATACCCGAACCACATCATGCACCTGCTGAATGATGATGGTGACGTGCTGCCGCCTCGCGAACTGCACCCGATTTTCTACGGCTGCTTTGACTGGCACTCGGCGGTGCACGGCTACTGGCTGCTGCTGCGCTGCGTGCGTCTCTATCCCGAATTGCCGTGCCGGGATGAAATCGTCGCGCTATTTGACGAACACCTGACCGAAGAGAACGTGGCTAAGGAACTGGCCTATTTTACCGCGCCGTTCCGCGCCTCGTTTGAGCGGCCGTACGGCTACGGCTGGCTGCTGGCGCTGGCCCAGGAGCTGAAACAGTCGTTGCTGCCGCAGGCCGCAGGCTGGTCCCGGACGCTCGAGCCGCTCACCCAGGACATTCGCAACCGGCTGGTGGATTATCTCGGCAAGCTCACCTATCCGATCCGCGTCGGGACACACTACAACACCGCGTTTGCCCTCGCGCTGGCGATCGATTATGCCCGAGCCGCAGGAGATAACGCGCTTGAGCAGGCGATACTGACGGCGGCGGACCGCTTTTATCTCGCCGACACGCGCTATCCGGCGCACTACGAACCCGGCGGAGACGAGTATATTTCCGGCGCGCTGACGGAAGCGCTGCTGATGAGCAAGGTGTCCGAAGACTTTCCGGCCTGGTTTGACGCGTTCCTGCCGGATGTCGGTTCCGTTGCCGCGCTGATGAACCCGGCGGAAGTGAGCGATCGTACCGACCCGAAAATTGCCCATCTCGACGGGTTAAACCTCAGCCGCGCGTGGTGCATGAAGCATATTGCTCGCGCGCTTCCCGCAAACCATCCGGCGCAGCAGGCGCTGCGCGAGGCGGTGGCGAAGCATCTGGCGGCGAGCGTCGAGCACGTGGTCGGCAGCCACTACAGCGGCGGGCACTGGCTGGCGAGCTTTGCGCTGCTGGCGCTGGAGTAAACGAACGAGTCGTCTTTCTTGCCGGATGGCGCTGCGCTTATCCGGCCTACATGGTGAAATTATCCTGTAGGCCCGTGCAAGCGCAGCGCCGCCGGGCGCAGCCTGCTCAGGCTAAACAATACCGATCCCGTTGAGGCCATCACCGCAATCCACAGCGCCAGATGCACGGCCCGGTCATGGTCTGCTCCGGTCATCGCAAGCAGAACCCCCACCGTAGCGGCGCCGAGACACTGGCCAAACGTCCTCACAATCGACAACACGCCGGAGGCGTAGCTGGCATATTCCCGCGCCACGTTAGCGAGCATTTCCCGATTATTGGGGCTCTGGAAGCACCCAAACCCCATCCCGCACACCAGGCTGCGCAGGCAGATATTCCATGCGGAAGGATTGTCCGGCAGCGTCGCCAGCAGGACCAGCCCGCCGACAAATATCATTAGCCCGATTGTCGAGATCAGCGGCGCGGAGATTTTATCCGCCCAGCGCCCCGCGTGCGGCGCGATCAGCACGATGCCAATCGGCCACGGGGTGAACAGCAGCGCCGACACCGCCGGGCTGTAGCCATACACGCTCTGAAACAGGAACGGCAGCGCGACAAAGGTGATGCCCTGGCTCACAAACGACGCCAGCGAGGTCAGCGCGGCGAGGGTGAAGCGTCCGTTTTTAAACATGACGGGCGGCAGGATGGGATGTTGCGCGCGCCGAATGCGCAAGATAAAGGCGAGGGCGCTGAACAGCGTGAGCAGCCCCCAGCCTGTGGCCGCCAGGTTAATGCCTTGCGTCACCCGCTGAAGGCTGTCGGCCAGCATAATCGCCGAACCTAACAGCGCGGCGGAGAACACGGCGCCCGGCACATCAAAGGGAGTACGGTCCACGGCCGATTCCCGCGGTAAGGCCCGCCATGCCAGCAGCAGGGCGATGCTGCCCGGAATAAGGTTAATGGCGAACAGCCACTGCCAGCTCAGCGCGTCCAGTATCGTCCCGCCCAACACGGGGGCAATCGCCGTGCTGGAGGCGATAAGCAGGGCGTGCAGCCCCAGAATGCGGCCAAGCAGTCGGCCCGGAAAAACGGAACGCAGGATTGCCGGGGCGATGCTCAGGGTGGCCGCGCCGCCGATGCCCTGCAGAATACGCATGCCGATTAACATTTCCGGCGCTGTTGCCAGCGCGCAGCCGAGCGAGGTGAGCGTAAAGGTGGCAAGCCCGGCCAGAAACACCGGGCGATAGCCCACGCGCGCCGCCAGCGCGGCAAAGATGGCGAGCGTCATGGCCGCAGACAGCAGATAACCATTGGCGAACCAGACCGCAACGTTCGCGGGGACCTGCATCGCCCTTGCCATGGAGGGGAGCGCGATGTTGATCATGGTGCCGTCAAAGACGCCCATCAGCGTGGTGGTCATGACGGCGGCCAGGACCCGGGCGCGTTCATGCCCGGGTAAACCTTCATCGCCGGGCTGGTTTGAGAAGATCGTCATCGTCGTTACTCCGGATAAGAATAGTGATGACGAGACTATAATCATGCGCTATACAGGGCGGAAGACGCAGCATTTGCACTTTATCGTTGCGCGTAACGCCACATCTGGAGATTTATCATGTCCGATCCTGATTTTAACCTGCTGGCTGCGCTCGACGTTTTGCTGGCGGAAGCCAGCGTCGCGGGCGCGGCGCGTCGTTTGAATCTCAGCGCTTCCGCCATGAGCCGCACCCTGAGCCGGCTGCGGGAGGTGACCGGCGACCCTATCCTGGTGCGTGCAGGGCGTCATATGGTGCTGACGCCCTGGGCCGAAGCGACCCGGGACCGCGCCAGAAACGCCGTACAGGAGGCAAGGGCGGTACTGCAGCCCTCTACCGACGCGCTGAAGGTGGAAGGCCTCGAACGGCTGTTTACCATCCGTGCCAACGACGGTTTTGTGGTGGCCTTTGGGCCGCTGCTCATCGCGGCGGTGGCGAGCGCTGCGCCCGGGGTATGCATCCGCTTTGCGCCAAAACCGGAAAAAACGTCGCGCTATTTGCGGGAGGGGCTTGTCGACCTGGAGATTGGCGTGCAGAGCAATATGGGGCCAGAGATACGGCTGCAGCGGCTTTTCCAGGATCGGTTTGTTGGCGCGGTGCGCAAGGGGCATCCGCTGTCATTACAGCCTGACGTCACGCTTGACGATTATGTCGCGTGGGGTCACGTGGTGGCCTCGCCGGACGGCTCATTACACGGGTTTGCCGATGAGGCGCTGGCGGAGCGCGGGATGACGCGCAAGATCGCCAGCGTAGTGCCCGGCTTTCCGACGGCGCTATCCGTGGCGCTGGCCTCCGACCTGATTGCAATGGTGCCCGCGTTGTACTTGCTTAATCAGCCGATGAACGAGCGCGTGCACGTCTTTGAGCTGCCGTTTAAAGCCCGAGCCATCACGGTGTCACAGATGTGGCATCCGCGCATGGAGAAGGACCCGGCGCACCGGTGGCTCAGGGAGACGGTTCTGGAGGTGTGCCGCTCTGTGCGCTAAGCGCTCAGGTCGTTTTTCCCGGTACGCAGAGGATGAAGCGAGTGGATACCGCATCCGATTCCACGCGGACTTTTCCGTGATGCGCGGTGACGATGGACTTCACGATGGCAAGCCCGATCCCGCTGCCTTCGCCTTTGCGCTGCCTGGACGGATCGACGCGATAAAAACGGTCAAACAGCTTTGGCAGATGCTCCTGCGGGATCGGCGTGCCGGGGTTTTCCGTCACCAGCTCTACGTCGTTATTCCGCGTTCTGATGGAGACCGTGACCGTTTTACCTCCCGGCGTATAGCGCAGGGCATTGGATAACAGATTGCTTATTGCTCTTCTTAACATCTGCGGATCGCCCTCAATCAGGCAGGGCTTCCCGTTGAATTTCAGCATGATATTGCGTTCTTCCGCCCAGGCTTCGAAGAAATCGAAGACTTTCATCACCTCGGCACTTAAGTCAAACATTACCCGGTCGGGGATCAGCTGATTGTTATCCGCCTGCGCCAGAAAAAGCATGTCGCTGACCATGCGGGTCATTCGGTTGTACTCTTCCAGACTGGAGTACAGCACATCTTCCAGCTCTTTCTGCGAGCGGTGCTGGCTCAGCGCGATTTCCGTTTGCGTCACCAGGTTGGTGATGGGCGTTCTGATTTCATGGGCGATATCGGCGGAAAAATTCGCCTGACGGGTAAAGACATCTTCAATCTTTTCGATCATCTGGTTGAAGGAGATGACCAGCTGTTCCAGCTCAACGGGCACGCGGGACGGCTCCAGCCGCGCGTCCAGATTCTCTGAGGTGATATTTTGAATGGCGTTGCTGACGTTACGCAGGGGCAAATGTCCCTGGCGCACCGCGATGCGGATGACAAGAATAATCAGCAGGCTGATAACCGCGGCAATCGCCAGAAGGTTTTTTTTCAGCGCCTCAAGATAGTGGAGATGAAAATTAATGGAGAGCCCGATCAGCATCACGTAGTCCTGGGTTTTGCCCTGCAGCGTCGCCGCGCCAGCAGAGGCGACGATCCGGTACGTTTCCATGTTCATGCCGGACCCGGCGTGCATGGGCGTGCCGGGG
The DNA here is from genome assembly GCF_021892025.1 of Enterobacter cloacae complex sp. ECC445. Taxonomy (NCBI): domain Bacteria; kingdom Pseudomonadati; phylum Pseudomonadota; class Gammaproteobacteria; order Enterobacterales; family Enterobacteriaceae; genus Enterobacter; species Enterobacter cloacae complex sp. ECC445. The sequence goes on from NZ_JAKLRZ010000002.1 coordinate 336,286, forward strand.
TCTTCAACCGTCAAGAGAAAGACGTCCCGCGCGCGACGGTGTGCGTCGAAATCCGCTGTATTGAGTGCAGGGCGCAGTGCTGCCCCCTGTGCCGAGCTGAACAGGGTATTTCCCTGCGGATCCAGGAGCAGGACGGCCACGTTGCGGTAGCTGGCGATCGACTCTTTGATCTTGCTGATTTTCTTTTGGTCGGGATCGGCCGGAGACTGCAGTATGCGGTGCATCGCGGTGCTGATTTGCTGGAGGTCGCTGATATCCTGCTCGGCGAAGTGCTTTTCAACGGAATGGAGCATAAACCAGGTAAAGGCGAAAAAGGCCAGTATTGTCGAGAGGCTGATAAAAAAGGTCAGCCGCAGCGCAAGAGAGAAAGGGCGTCGGAGGGGCTTAACGCGCATCCGGTACCTCCAGCATATAGCCTACGCCGCGCACCGTCTGGATCAGCTTCGGTTCAAAATCGTTATCGATTTTTGCCCGCAGCCGCTTTACCGCCACGTCAATCGCGTTCGTGTCGCTGTCAAAGTTCATGTCCCACACCTGGGAGGCAATCAGGGAGCGGGGAAGCACTTCCCCCTGATGGCGCATAAAAAACTCCAGCAGGCTGAACTCTTTGCTGGTTAACAGGATGCGATTCCCGGCCCGGCTGACCTTTCTCGACACGAGGTCAACCGTCAGGTCCGCCACCTGAAGCTGGCTTTCCGCGATCACCGTATTTCCGCGTCGCAGCAGCGTCCTCACCCGGGCGAGCAGCTCAGCAAAGGCGAAAGGCTTGATCAGATAGTCATCTGCGCCCAGCTCAAGCCCCTTAACCCGGTGTTCAATCGTACCGAGCGCCGTGAGCAGCAGGATGGGCATTCCTTTTCCGGCGGAGCGGAGCATGCGGACAATATCCCAGCCGTTCACGTCGGGCAGCATGATATCGAGGATCAGCAGATCGTATTCCGCCGTCATGGCGAGATGGTAGCCGTTCAGGCCGTTGTCAGCGTGGTCCACCACAAACCCCGCCTCGGTCAGCCCCTTGCTGAGGTATTCCCCGGTTTTCATTTCGTCTTCAACGATCAGTATTTTCATCTTTTTCCCCTACTGGCTGCTGACGACATTCTAGTGAGCCTGAGGCCGTTAACAATGACTTACGCCATAAATGACAACATTGTCATTATCCTGTCACCCGTCAAACAGGATGCGTTCAGTAGAGTAGCCCTAAAAATAATCTGGACTCTATCTGAACCATTATGTTCCCGTTAAAACGACTCAGCATCGGTACGGTGTTTATCCTCGCTGGCTGCATCTCGCTGGCCCCTGAGTACCCGCCTCCGGCGCCGCCGGTGCCCCAGCAGTTTTCGCTCTCGCGCAACGGCCTGAGCCCCGCGCAGGCCGGGTATCAGGACACCGGCTGGCGCAACTTTTTTGTCGACCCTCAGGTAGCCGGGTTGATTACGGAAGCCCTGAAAAATAACCGCGATATCAAAATGGCCGCCCTGAAGGTTGAAGAAGCCCGGGCGCAGCTCAACGTAACGGATGCGGATCGTTATCCTCAGCTGAACGCGTCCGCGGGTATCACCTACGGCGGAGGGCTGAAAAATGACAAACCCACCGAGCAGGAGTACGACGCGGGTCTTGCGCTGAGCTATGAACTCGATTTCTTCGGCAAGCTGAAGAACATGAGTGAGGCCGACAGACAAAACTATTTTGCCAGCGAGGAAGCCCGCCGGGCGGTGCATATTCTGCTCGTCTCTAACGTGTCGCAGAGCTATTTCAACCAGCAGCTGGCGTATAAACAGCTGCGTATCGCGCGGGATACGCTGAAAAATTACCGACAGTCTTTTGCGTTCGTTGAGCAGCAGCTTGTGACGGGCAGTGCGAACGTCCTGGCGCTGGAACAGGCCCAGGGGCAGATCGAAAGCGCGCAGGCAGAGATTGCCAAACGAGAGGGGGAGCTGGCGCAGGCCAATAATGCGCTACAGCTGGTGCTGGGGACGTATCGCGCGCTGCCGGGCGACGGCGGCATGAACGCCAGCGATATTGCGCCGGTCAGGCTGCCGCCCCATCTTTCCTCCGCGATACTGCTGCAGCGTCCGGATATCATGGAGGCGGAATATCAGCTTAAAGCGGCCGATGCGAATATCGGCGCGGCGCGCGCGGCCTTTTTCCCGTCCATTTCCCTGACCAGCGGGCTTTCAACGGGCAGCACGGAACTGTCCAGCCTTTTCACGACGGGCAGTGGGATGTGGAATTTTATCCCTAAAATTGATATCCCCATTTTTAATGCAGGCAGGAATAAAGCCAACCTGAAGCTGGCTGAAATTCGCCAGCAGCAGTCGGTTGTGAATTACGAACAAAAAATTCAGTCCGCCTTTAAACAGGTTGCCGACGCGCTCGCGCTGCGGGAGAGCATTAACCAGCAAATTAATGCCCAGCAGCGGTATCTTAATTCGCTGAATATTACCCTGCAACGTGCCAGAGGGTTATATTCCAGCGGTGCAGTGAGCTATATCGAAGTGCTTGATGCAGAACGTTCTCTGTTCTCCACGCAGCAAACTATTCTCGACCTTATTTATGCCCGTCAGGTGAATGAAATTACTCTCTTCACCGCGCTGGGCGGCGGCTGGGTCGAATAAATTCATTTCATTAAACAGGAAAGTAAAATGCGTAATTCACTTAAAACCCTTGCCTTCGGCGCGATCGCCGTAATGTTTTCCGCCAGCCTTCAGGCCGAAGTACATCAGCACGCAGGAATGAATGTTGCCAGTGAAGGAACCTCAGAGCAGATCATAAAGGGGACTGGCATTATCAAGGATATTGATCTCACGAATAAAAAAGTCACTATTGCCCATGATGCTATCCCGGCGGTGGGCTGGCCCGCGATGACGATGCGTTTCACCTTTCTTCAGGCTGACGAGAGTATCAATGCCTTAAAAGTTGGTAGCCACGTTGATTTTTCGTTTGTCCAGCAGGGCAATATCTCTTTACTGAAGAGCATTAAATAGCGAGAAGCAGCATGGCATCTTTAAAAATAAAATACGCTGCCATGATAGTCAGCAGCCTTATTGCGGGGGGGCTGATATCGGTGACTGCATGGCAGGTTTTTCATTCATCTGTAAAAACGGAAAGTAGCGCACCAGAAAGAAAGGTACTTTTCTGGTATGACCCGATGAAGCCGGACGTTAAATTCGATAAGCCGGGTAAATCGCCGTTTATGGATATGGACCTGGTGCCGAAATATGCGGATGAAAATGATGATAAAAGCGGTGCCGGAATACGTATTGACCCCACGCAGGTTCAGAACCTGGGATTAAAAACGCAAAAGGTGACGCGCGGAACGCTGAATTATAGCCAGACGATCCCAGCCAACGTCAGCTACAACGACTATCAGTTTGTCATTGTGCAGGCGCGCGCGGACGGGTTCGTGGAGAAAGTTTACCCGCTGACGATTGGCGATAAGGTAAAGAAAGGCGCGCCGCTGATTGATATTACCCTTCCTGACTGGGTTGAGGCCCAGAGCGAGTATCTGCTGCTATCCGGCACCGGCGGAACGCCAACGCAAATAAAAGGCGTTCTGGAACGGCTTCGGCTGGCCGGGATGCCGGAGGAGGATGTTCAGAGGCTGCGTGCGACCCGCACCATTCAGACCCGGTTTACCATCAGGGCGCCGATCGACGGGGTGATTACGGCATTTGACCTGCGTACCGGCATGAACATTTCGAAAGATAAGGTGGTAGCGCAAATACAGGGGATGGATCCGGTCTGGATCGGCGCGGCAGTGCCTGAGTCCATTGCATATCTGCTGAAAGATACCTCGCAGTTTGCCGTTTCCATACCGGCATATCCGGATAAAACCTTCCCGGTGGAAAAATGGAATCTTCTGCCGAGCGTGGATCCTGCCACCCGTACGCTGCAGGTTCGCCTGCAGGTCTCTAATAAGGATGAGCTGCTGAAACCGGGCATGAATGCATACCTGCAGCTGAATACCCAAAGTCAGGAGATGCTGCTGATCCCGTCCCAGGCCGTTATCGATACCGGCAGGGAGCAGCGCGTCATTACCGTTGACGCAGAGGGGCGCTTTGTGCCGAAAAAAATACACGTACTGCATGAATCTCAGCAGCAGTCCGGCATTGGTTCTGGCCTGAAAGAGGGGGAGTCGGTGGTGGTCAGCGGTCTGTTCCTGATTGACTCGGAGGCCAATATCACCGGCGCGCTGGAGCGCATGCGTCAGGCTGAAACCGCTCACGACGCGCATGCTGGCCATTAAGGAGACGATGATGATTGAATGGATTATCCGACGGTCAGTGGCCAACCGTTTTCTGGTCATGATGGGGGCGCTGTTCCTCAGCGTCTGGGGGGCATGGACCATCATCAACACCCCGGTCGATGCCTTGCCCGATCTCTCTGACGTTCAGGTGATTATCAAAACCCGCTATCCCGGACAGGCTCCGCAGATTGTTGAAAACCAGGTGACCTATCCGCTGACTACCACCATGCTCTCGGTTCCCGGCGCAAAGACCGTGCGCGGTTTTTCGCAGTTTGGTGATTCGTACGTGTACGTCATTTTTGAAGATGGCACCGATCTGTACTGGGCCCGTTCGCGCGTGCTGGAGTACCTGAATCAGGTTCAGGGCAAACTGCCTGCCGGCGTGAGTTCCGAAATCGGTCCTGACGCGACCGGCGTGGGCTGGATATTTGAGTATGCGCTGGTGGATCGCAGCGGAAAGCACGATCTCGCCGAGCTGCGCTCGTTGCAGGACTGGTTCCTGAAATTTGAGCTGAAAACGATTCCAAACGTGGCTGAGGTAGCCTCGGTTGGCGGCGTGGTGAAGCAGTATCAAATTCAGATCGAACCGTTAAAATTGGCCCAGTACGGCATTACCCTGCCGGAGGTTAAGCAGGCGCTTGAGGCGTCTAATCAGGAAGCAGGGGGATCGTCCGTGGAAATGGCGGAAGCGGAGTATATGGTCCGCGCCAGCGGCTATCTGCAGACGATAGAAGATTTCAATAATATCGTGCTCAAAACCGGCGTGAACGGGGTTCCGATTTACCTGCGCGATGTTGCGCGCGTGCAAACGGGGCCGGAAATGCGGCGCGGTATTGCCGAGCTGAACGGGCAGGGTGAAGTGGCGGGCGGCGTGGTGATCCTGCGTTCGGGCAAAAACGCGCGCGAGGTCATTTCAGCGGTGAAGGATAAGCTGGAGACGCTGAAGGCCAGCCTGCCGGAAGGCGTCGAGATTGTCACCACCTACGATCGCAGCCAGCTCATCGACCGGGCCATTGATAACCTGAGCGGCAAGCTTCTCGAAGAGTTTATCGTGGTGGCCATCGTCTGCGCGCTGTTCCTCTGGCACGTCCGCTCCGCGCTGGTGGCGATTATCTCTCTGCCGCTTGGCCTGTGTATTGCCTTTATCATCATGCATTTCCAGGGGCTAAATGCCAATATCATGTCGCTGGGAGGCATTGCCATTGCCGTCGGCGCGATGGTGGATGCCGCCATCGTCATGATTGAAAACGCGCACAAGCGGCTGGAGGAGTGGGATCACCAGCATCCGGGAGAGCAGATTGATAACGCCACCCGCTGGAAGGTGATCACCAATGCCTCTGTCGAGGTTGGCCCGGCGCTGTTTATCAGCCTGCTGATCATCACCTTATCCTTCATTCCCATCTTTACCCTCGAGGGGCAGGAGGGGCGGCTGTTTGGTCCGCTGGCCTTCACCAAAACGTACGCGATGGCGGGCGCGGCCGCGCTGGCCATCGTCGTGATCCCCATCCTGATGGGCTTCTGGATCCGCGGGAAAATCCCCGCAGAGAACAGTAACCCGCTGAACCGATGGCTGATTAACGCCTATCATCCGCTTCTGCTTCGGGTGCTCAACTGGCCAAAAACAACCCTGCTGATTGCGGCCTTATCCATCTTCACGGTGATCTGGCCCCTGAGCCAGGTGGGCGGAGAGTTTCTGCCGAAGATCAACGAAGGCGATCTGCTGTATATGCCGTCCACGCTTCCCGGCGTCTCTCCGGCAGAAGCGGCGGCGATCCTGCAGACGACGGACAAGCTCATCAAAACCGTGCCGGAGGTGGCGTCTGTTTTCGGCAAGACCGGTAGGGCCGAAACGGCAACGGATCCCGCGCCGCTCGAAATGGTGGAAACCACCATTCAGCTTAAACCCGCGGACCAGTGGCGGCCCGGCATGACGATTGACAAGATTATTGACGAGCTGGATAAAACCGTTCGTTTGCCCGGCCTGGCAAATCTCTGGGTTCCGCCCATCCGCAACCGCATTGATATGCTGTCAACCGGGATAAAAAGCCCCATCGGCATCAAGGTGTCCGGTACCGTTCTGGCTGATATCGACGCGACGGCGCAGAGCATTGAAGCGGTCGCCAAAACGGTGCCGGGCGTGGTGTCGGCCCTGGCTGAACGCCTGGAGGGCGGGCGCTATATTGATGTGGATATCAACCGGGAAAAAGCGTCCCGCTACGGGATGACGGTGGGCGACGTGCAGCTGTTCGTCTCCTCGGCTATCGGCGGGGCGACGGTGGGCGAAACGGTGGAAGGCGTCGCCCGATACCCGATTAATGTTCGCTATCCGCAGGACTACCGGAACAGCCCGAGCGCGTTGAAGCAGATGCCGCTCCTGACGCCGATGAAGCAGCAGATCACGCTGGGCGATGTGGCTGATATCAAGGTTGTTTCCGGCCCCACGATGCTGAAAACGGAGAATGCCCGACCCGCCAGCTGGATTTACATCGATGCGCGGGGCAGGGATATGGTATCGGTGGTGAGTGACATCAAGACGGCCATCGGTCAGCGCGTGAAGCTGCGGCCAGGTACTAGCGTGTCATTCTCCGGACAGTTTGAACTGCTCGAGCACGCGAACAAGAAGCTAAAGCTGATGGTGCCGATGACGGTGATGATCATCTTCATTCTGCTGTACCTGGCGTTCCGGCGCGTGGATGAAGCGTTGCTGATCCTGATGAGTCTGCCTTTCGCCCTGGTAGGCGGGATATGGTTCCTCTACTGGCAGGGCTTTCATATGTCTGTGGCAACCGGCACGGGCTTTATCGCACTGGCCGGGGTCGCGGCGGAGTTTGGCGTGGTGATGCTGATGTATTTACGTCATGCCATTGAAGCGCATCCTGCGCTGTCCCATCGGGAAACGTTCACCGAGCAGGGGCTTGATGATGCTCTTTATCATGGTGCCGTGCTTCGCGTGCGACCAAAGGCGATGACCGTTGCGGTGATCATCGCGGGGCTGCTGCCCATTCTCTGGGGGACGGGGACCGGGTCAGAAGTCATGAGCCGTATAGCGGCGCCGATGATCGGCGGGATGATCACCGCGCCGCTGTTGTCGCTGTTTATTATTCCTGCGGCGTATAAGTTAATCTGGTTGCGCAGGCATAGGAAGGCATAAAAAAACCGCCGGTCGCGGCGGTTTTTTTACAAGAAAGCCATGCAACATCGGAACCTCAGGTTTTAGTGTTCAGTTATATTACCTTTTACTCAATGATCGATTGTTTAGCACCTCTCCGACAACCGGGGCAGCGGTAAATGCATTTGGCCAGCCAGCGTAGAACGCAGCCTGGGTAACGATTTCACCAGCCTCCTCAGCAGAAAGTCCATTATCCATCGCTCTGTTAAGGTGATAGCCAATCTGCGCGCTCTGTCCGGATGCGATTAACGCGCTGACCGTAATCAGGCTTCTGTCGCGGGGTTTCAGAGCGGGTCTTTGCCAGAGATCCAGGAAGAGTGGATCGGCAGTGAATTTAACCAGGCCTGGAGATATTGGGCCCACGTTTTTTTCCACCGTCTCTGAACGCTGCTTTTCTGCTTCCTGATTGAGGGGAAGCAGGTCCGGAGAAGCTTCAGGAAGTGCATCTGCCGTGACGCCGCGAGATTCAAAAACCGCTTTTGTCACGCCGACGGCTGACATTGCATTTGGCCAACCTGAGTAGAACGCCAGATGGGTAATGATTTCTGATAATTCCGCTGGCGTCACGCCGCTATCGAGAGCGACGTCAATATAGTGCTTAAGCTCGGCAGGCTGGTTGCGGGCTATCAGCATGGCGACGGTTACCACACTACGATCCCTGGGCGAGAGGGCGTCGCGTGTCCACAGATCTTCAGTAATAGCTTCGCGACCAAAGCGTGCGAGAGCCGGTGAGACGGCACGAATATCAGCTTCCGAGATCGCTGAAGGTTCAATTTTCATCATAGCTTTACCTCTTGTTTCCTCAGCATTGGCAAAATCAGAAATAACAAGCGACATGGCCGCCGCTGCAAGTACGCTTTTCATGTTAGTCCTTACTGGTCAACGTTGCGGATCCTGTTTGATTCCGCCTTTGTTACGAAGAAATACCGGTTTTACCGGGATAGCGTCCTTCCTGGCGCTCATATGCGCCGTTTGCCTGAGGTAATCCAGGAAGTGCGGCGTTTGTCGGTGCAGTTGATAATCCTCCTCACTGGCGTAAATCTCATAGAAATACCAGCGGTTTGGCGTCTCTGAATCTGTACCGGCATACATGGCTAACACGCCTTTCTCTACTTTGAGCGACTCGGCCATTTCAGGAAGGACGATGTTTTTAAATTCGCTCTGAAATTCAGGCTTTACCTCGACGATCACCAGATTATTGATGGTTCGCTCATTCGGTATAATGTGGTTATCGCCCAGAAACTGTGGCTCCAGGGCGATTTTATTTTTACTGTCAATAATGTCAGGTGCACGAGCAGCGAATGCTTTGTATGGGGCGGCATTGAGATGTTTGCGATAAGCACTCTCATTTTCATAGAGTTCGACCATGAATGCCTGACGTGGATTGTCGCTGCGTTGCAGGGCATACATCGCCAGCGTAGCTGCTTCATGATCAACCGAAGCGGAAATCGTCTGCCTGGCCACGTCTGCAAAGTCGTTGTCCCGATCGGGCCTGACGCCTAGCTCAAAGATATTCATCACTACCTTATCCGGCGCGTCCAGTTTTGTTGCAAAGACAGGGCTGCTGATTAGCATGCAAATTAAAAGCATAAGAGTCTTTTTCACGAGGATCCTTTACAAACGATGTTGAGCACATCGACAAGCCTTGAAGCGTGTTCCCGGGCAAGCGCTTTTTGCTGCGCGATTTTGTCGGCATCCCGGTCGGCGTAGCTGATACCGCAGGTATAAACCGGCGCCAGTAGTTCGAGATTGCACAGCCTTGCCGTGGTCTCGAACGGAATAAGATACGCTTCAATGGGATGGCCAAAGAAACCGTCAGCGGTATAGAGCGCCTGCGGCGCCCCTGTAGTGAAGGAGAGGATCAGCTTTTTACCGCCCAGTTTCGCCGTTGAGCCATGCGCGAAGCCGTGGACAAAGACCTCGTCCAGCCATTGTTTCATTAACCCGGGCAGCCCATACCAGGAAAAAGGGAACTGCCAGACAATCACATCGGCCCTGAGCAGGCTTTCCTGCTCCGCGGCGATGTTGAATTTGCCGTCCGGATAGAGCCAGTCCAGACGACGAATTTCAGCATCGGGAAGGGCGCTCGCCACTTCATCGAGGATAGTGGCGTTGGCGACGGAACGGTTCAGCTCAGGATGACCTGAAATAACAAGGATATTTTTCATTTCAATAGGTTAAATGTCTTGGTGAATATTTAACCCAGTATAGAGTGACACCATTATTTTTTTTAGAGCAGTAAAGGCTCATTCACTTTTAGACAAAAACTAATAATGGTCGGCCGAACTTATTGTGCCCGGTCATCATGCGGCCGGCTTCGGTCCGGATGATGACCATCAGCGACGGTTTTCCCCCAGTCACCAAGGAAAGGCGCCTGCTCAAGCGCAACGGGCATACACGCTCGCCCTAACTCGCTGTCGAGATAATCTTCTTTGAGGCAAATGATTTTCATATTCTTAGCCTTCATACAAAGACGGGGTTTACACCATCGGTTTTTCCCATGCGCCTCGTGTATCCACTCTGGTCTCTGCAGCGAGTTGTTCCAGCAGGCTGATTTCCTCATCGCGTAACTGGATATCTGAAGCGCTGGCGGCGTCCAGAACGTGTTGGACTTTAGTCACACCGATGAGTGGAAGGGTACCTTTCGCAATAGCCCATGCGATGGCTATCTGCGCAACGCTGGCATTCCTATCGGCCCCCATTTTTTTCATGGCGGCGGTTAATCTCTCTATCTGCGGCAGTACGGCGTTATAACTTTCGGCCCGGCCACTTCCGGCAGGCATGGGATGATTTGAATCATAACGACCACTGAGCGCGCCTTGCTCAAGGACCATGTAAGCAAAGAACGTGATGTTATTTTCTCGGCAATACTCAAGGATCCCGGCCTCTTCAGAAGCGCGATAGAGCAGGCTGTAATGATTCTGTACTGCACTGATGGAATAACCGGAAGCGTTAAGGATCTCGTTGGCGCGTCTGATTTGTGCCAGATTGTGGTTGGACACACCGACGCGTTTGACCTTGCCGCTTTGCAAAAGTGGGATCAGTCCTGGCGTCCATTTCTCGACGTCCAAAGGATTGTGGATCCAGTAGAGATCAATCGCGTCCACGCCCAGACGTCCAAGGCTGGCCTCAAGCATATCGCTGACAGGCTGCGCTGACTGTTCGTCCGCAATCTGCGGCGTGAATTTAGTGGATAAAATCATGTCCTCGCGAACACACTGACGGGCTAATGCTCCCAGCGCTGCCTCGGAACTTCCCATGCCGTAGACAGCAGCGGTATCCCAGAGATTGAGGCCCTTACTCATGGCCGTGGTGAACACCTCTGCCATCTGAGTATCAGAAAGATGATTACCGAATACAGTGTCGCCACCGGCAAAGCCTGTGCCCCAGGACCAGGTGCCGAGCGCGACGGGAGGAAGGTTTTTCATATTCAGCTCCTGAAAAAAGGCCGGAATGTTGCTGATGTAAACCGGCCAAAGAGGGTGAGTAACGGTGAAAGAGAAATGAATGGCTTAAGCTGTCTGGCGAAGGGCATTTAACAGCGCTACACCGACACCTTGCGCTGAAGCGGGATTTTGCCCCGTGATCAGGCGACCGTCGGTAACCACGTTTTCAGACCAGTTTGGTGCTTCATGATGAAGTGCGCCATGCTCGCGGAGTGCTGTTTCCAGAAGGTAAGGAACAACGTTCGTCGTTTGTACTTCTTCTTCCTCCTTGTTGGTAAAGGCCGCCACGTTTTTGCCTTTCACCAGGTATTCGCCGCTGCAGAGCCTGGCGTCAACCAGTGCCGCCGGGCCGTGGCAGACGGCTGAGACAATCCCATTGCTTTCATACACTTCGCGGATAATGCGCTGGGCATCCTGGCTGTCACGGAAATCCCACATGGTGCCATGCCCGCCCGCAAAGAAAACGGCGCTATAATCGGCACCGTTCAGCTCCGATAGCGCAGGGGTGGTTGCCAGACGCTGCTGAAAATTGGTTTCGTTCCAGTACCAGGCGTTGACAGGGTCACTGAGGTCAAATCCATCCACCGGAGGCTGTCCCCCGCGAATGCTGGCTATCGTCGTTTTTAGTCCGGCATCTTCCAGCACTTTCAGCGGATGCGTCAGCTCTGCCAGGAAAAAACCGGTCGGTACGCCGGATGCGCCTTTAATCGGGTGGCTGGAAACGACACACAGCACGGGTTTATCTGCAGGTTTCATATCGGGCCTCACTCTTTATTTTTAAATTCAGCGGCAAAGAGATTTTCCCAGTTAATAAATGAGCCAAGCGGAATGCACTCGAAGCTTAGTAAGCCTGCTTTTGCCAGCGGGAATTCGGCCATGACGTTCATCGCCTCATCGACAGAGTCACATTCAAGAAAAATAGCGACGCCAGGTCTGTCCTGACGGAAGTAGATGTCGCGGATGAAGCCGGATTTATACAATCCCCAGGCGTGCAACGCTTCAGCGTTAAGGTGCGGAGCATAGCTTTCCAGCGATGCTCCAGGAGCGGGGATATCCAGACATAAAATACGCATCTTTGTCTCCTGATCTCAGGTCGGTGTAGAAAGAGAGTAAAGTATAAGAGGCGCATTTCAGGAAGATTAGAGGGAGATTGACTTAAGCATCATTAGGCTGTACTTAATAATCAGGCAGAGATTGCTCAAGGAATGCATTATGAATAACGCCCTTTATAACCAGATACGCATCTTTCAGAGCATTGCACGTGAGGGCAATATTTCAGCAGCCGCAAGAAAACTGGAAATTACGCCGCCCTCAGTAAGTAATGCCCTAAAGCTGTTGGAAGAGCATATTGGCCATCCGCTTTTTGTGCGTACGACGCGCCGTATTGAGCTGACGGAAACCGGGCAGCTGCTGCTGGAACAGACCGCTGCGGCGGTGGAGTCGCTGGAAAATTCGCTTGAAAGCATTCGCGACCAGAATCAGGAGCCCTCTGGTATCGTTCGGATCACGCTCTCGCGTTTTGCCTATCTGTTAATTCTTAAGCCTGCCATGGCGAAATTCTGTCAGCAATATCCGGGTATACAGTTGGAAATATCGGTCTACGACGGTACCGTGAATATTATCGAAGAGCGTTTTGATCTTGGGATCCGTTTTGGCGATATCCTTGAGGGTGGGGTAGTGGCGCGACCGTTAATGAAACCCTTTCGTGAAGGGTTATATGCATCCTCAGCTTATATCAGCGAGCACGGAATGCCTGAGGTGCCGTCAGATCTAGGCCAACACAAGCTGATTGGCTACCGTTTCATCACTAACAACCGCATCCTTCCGTTGATCCTGAACGATCGCGGAGAGCAGTTGACGGTTGAGATGCCCGGGCAGTTAATCAGCAACGATATTGATGTTATGGCTGACGGGATCCGTAACGGGCTTGGAATTGGACGTTTGTTTGAACCAATCTGGCAGTTACAGCCCGACAGGGAGCATTTTATTCCCGTGATGGAGAGCTACTGGAAAACCTATCCGCCAGTGTATCTTTATTACCCCAAAAACGCGGGTAAAACGAAAAGAGTGAAGGCCCTGATTGATTTTCTGATATCCGCTATGGGGCAGTAAAGAGAACAGTTCATCGTTTCATAGCCCCCCTTTGATTAAGGATAGCGTTGCATCGACCCATTGAATTCACGGCTCATTGCGGACCTTCAGGTCAGTCAGTCTATTCGCTTCGTGCCAGAATCGATTTGCTCATCTTTGGACGGTTCTTTGCATCCGTTATTTACCGCACTTTTTGGTCGGGAAATAGAGAGTACCAGCCAGATTTCACCGCCTGTTAAAGATGTTTAATTAAGACTTTCATTATGAACCTGTTATGTAATCGGAACATTTCACTGTGATAAGTGTATCAACTGTGATTATTGAGAATAATGGGGCTAAAATGATTGCTTCTATGAACTCTTCTCATGATTAATTTCTTAGCCAACACACTTAGGGAATACGGGTGCTTAAAGAAAACTTTAATGAACTTCAGCTCTTTCTGGCCGTGGCGCGGGAGCGAAGTTTTACCCGGGCGGCGGCCAAACTTGGTGTTTCCCAGTCAGCCCTGAGCCATGCCATGAAGGCGCTGGAGGCCAGACTTAATATCCGTCTGCTGACACGCACCACGCGCAGCGTGGCACCTACGGAAGCGGGGGAGAGGATCATCGCCTGTCTGGAGCCTCGTCTGACAGAGCTGGAACAGGAACTGGAACAGCTGGTGCAGCTTAACGGCGTGGCGGCCGGGAATATTCGTATCTCAGCCGGAGAGCATGCGGCGAAAAGCCTGGTGTGGCCGAAACTCAAACCATTCCTGCGTGAATATCCCGAAATTAATGTTGAACTGGTTGTTGATAACGGCTTTGTAAATATCGTCGAAGGCCGTTTTGATGCGGGCGTTCGCCTCGGAGAAAGCCTCGAAAAAGATATGGTCGCGGTGCGCATCGGCCCAGACCTGCGGCTGGTCGTGGTGGGTTCGCCCGACTATTTTACCCGCTATGGCATTCCTGATACCCCACACGATCTTCAGCGCCATCGCTGTATCAATATGCGTCTTCCGACGTTGGGCGGCTTATATCAGTGGGAGTTTGAAAAAGACGGAAAACCGCTTCAGGTAAAGGTGGATGGCCAGCTTACCTTCAATCACCTCTCTGAAAGAATCGATGCGGCAGAAGACGGCTTCGGCCTGTCGTTTGTTCCTGAAGACATGATTCAGCAGCAGCTTGAATCAGGAACACTCATTGAGGTATTGCAGGAGTGGAGCCCGGTATTTCCCGGTTATTACCTTTATTATCCCAGTAGAAAACAGCACCCACCGGCCTTTGCCTTAATGATTGATACGTTACGCTATAGCGCTTAAAAAAAATCACCGGAGCTCATTCGGGTGGTCAGCGCCATAGCTGCACTGGCCAAAGTGAAAAGGGTGATAATCCAGCCCATCGTCCATTGGGTTCCATCGCTGAACATCGCCAACAGCAATGATGAAACGATGCCACTGCCGTACTGGAGTGAACCAATCAGTGCCGAAGCCGACCCCGCAGCATTCGGAGCGGCATCCAGCGCGGCGGCCGTTGCGGTGGCGGCAATAATGCCATTCATTGAAAACAGGATGAAGATTGCGAAAGCAATTAGGCCGATTCCACCGACATCCTGTTTTGTCGCAACCGCCAGCATCAGGGACGCAGTAGCGGCAATCAGTACTGCACCTTTTAAGAGCGTTTCCAGAGGGTAACGTTGCACCAGGCGACGGTTAATCGCACTTAGCCCCATTCAATGTTGACGGCAAATAACCAACCGTAATGCTGCGGATCAACATGGAAATAGGTGATATCGCGGGAACGCTGGGAGATTTGATCAAGGAGGGAAAAATACGTCACTATGGCTTATCCAAGTTAGTGGAAGGGGCTTATGAACTTATTTACCACAGTAGGTGATTTAACATAATATACATTATGCGCACCAAACATGTAGAGGCTCAATAGTAATGTCCGCCTGTAGCTCAATCTCAAGTATGGCCAGCCGTCGATGTGGGATGCGTGGTAACCGCCAATTGTTGCCAAGACTAGCAGATCAGGCACTGGAACCTCTGGGAGCTTGGGCACTCGGTCTATCATGAGCGTAACTCCTGGGAAGACGAGGAAAAGATGCGGCAGTCTATAGATAGGCTGAACTCTTTATCTAAATAAAGTTGTCGGGGAGCCTGACTCCCCTTCTTTTTACCATGTTATATTTTCTGGCCAATACCAAGTAGTGCTATTCATTTCATTCAACATTTTTATGTCCTCTTTATTACGGTTATATTTCCCCCATAGCGAATCAAACGAACAGAGAATATTTCTTAATTGTTTTTTTCTGGCTTCAGGTTGCAGATTGATAAAATAGCAGCACCTGCTGTCGATGCTATCTTCAAGCGACTTAAAATCTGAATCGGCGGCACATTTGGCGATTCTTATCAGATCTTCCCAGCACTCTGGGATTAACTCTTTTAACGCGGATTCCAGTATGTGCTCAAATGAATACATCTGTGACAAGTGATTTTTATTCACTTGGATATAGCTCATTGAACGCCGGAATAAAGCTATCTGGATTAAAATAAGTGGCCATAAAAGCTCGACCCCATAAATATTGTATGTGTCTTGGCTCTCATACTCATATTGTTCAGTTCTGCGACAGCCTTCTCTTGCCTTGCGAATATCATAAGCAAGGGACAACATAAAGCCATCCTTACCTTCTATCAGAGGGCTTTCATCGACAAGGAAATGGATTAACTGGTGTAACTCATCCAGCGCCTCTGAATCTCCCCACAGTACAAATCCGGCATTGTTAGGCGTTAATTCGTATCGAAGCATGACGTCAATCATCCCGTTGTGTCAGTCGGAAGACAGTTTACCAGCAAAGAGAAATCGAGATCAAAGTGGACATTTTAATTGAGCCGGAATACGGTCATTTGAATTGCGCTTTGACAAAACATATTAGATAAAAGTTATAGAGAACGAATTTTCCATGCCGTCATTTTTGAAGTAACGGCCAACACTATCATCGCATTGTCTCTGGCACGGTTGATGAACGTTTCCGTACTCCAGTCTGGCTCGTTATCCGCGATCTCCGCACTTACCGCCACCGCATGGAATTTTCTCTTCAACAAACTCTTTGACTCCCTGCAGAAAAAACACCGCTTTCAACGTACATTTCTCGTGAGAGCTATCCATGCGGTTGGCTTTGAAACAGGACTTATCGTCACCCTGATCCCCGTGGCTATGTTTATGCTGGATTTAAGCATCACAGAAGCATTTTTTGTTGAGATTGGTCTTGTGCTCTTTTTCCTGCCATACACGATGCTGTATAACTGGCTTTACGACTACCTGCGTTGGACCTTTGTGGGACGAAAATGATCCGTTATGTAGCCGTTAACACTCTTCTTAATGCACGATACTTCTTGTGTGTGCACGATATTGCCGGTTATTATTCCGTTTAGTCACTAGCAAACCTGCAAGCTCATGCAAAAACACGTAACGAGGTATCTATGACACAACAGCTAATTTTAATTGCCGGGCCCTATCGAAGCGGCACTGATGGCAATCAGGCTCGTATTGATGAGAATCTTGCCCGTCTTGAACGCGCGGCCTTAGATGTTTACCAGAGAGGTCACGTCCCGGTGATTGGGGAGTGGCTGGCCCTTCCGCTGGCGACGGCCGCGGGCTCGAAATCGTTGGGAGATGAGATCGCGGAATCAATGCTTTACCCCGTTGCTCACCGGCTCATCACCAAATGCGATGCGATTTATCGTATTGCCGGTGCGTCTAAGGGGGCGGATATGGACGTTGACGTGGCCCGGAAACTTGGCCTTAAGGTCTATACTACGCTAGAGAGCATTCCTCAGGCTTAACGTAACCGAGCCAGTCAGTTATCTGGCTGGCTCATGCCGTAGCCAGCACGACCGATACCCCTTTTTCCGATAGCGCGTTCACCCAGCCACGATCGGTATCGTCCTCGACAACAATGGTATTCGCCAGGGACACATCGCCAATCACAAACGAAGAAGCGGTGTTGATTTTTTCCGGCGAAGCCAGAACGACCGTCTCGGCGGCTCTGCCGGAAAATGCACGTTTGATACACGCCTCTTCGAAATCGCCGGTCGTCAGCCCTGCTTCGGGATGGATCCCGGTCACGCCCATAAAGAACAGATCCGCATGAATATTTTCGATGCCTTCAATGGCCGCCGCGCCGACGGCGACAATTGAGTGTTTATACAAGCGGCCGCCAATCAGAATCACCTCTATAGACGGATGATCGACAAGCCCCAGGGCAATGCTCGGGCTGTGCGTCACCACGGTGATACGCAGATCGGGCGGTAAGAAGGTAATCAGCTCCGAGGTGGTCGTTCCACCGTCAACAATCACCACCTGACCCGAAGAGATCAGCTGCGCGCCCTTCTGCGCCACCTTTTTTTTGGCATCCATTTTGACGGACTGACGTTCCGCAAAAGGCACAATAGCGGAAGACGACGGCAGCGCGCCGCCGTGAACGCGCTGCAAACGCCCTTCTGCCGCCAGTTCGCGTAAGTCGCGCCGAATGGTGTCTTCAGAGACATCGAAGATAATGCTGAGCGCTTTAGACTGGACCTGGCCCTCGGCGCCGAGCTTTTCAAGGATCAATTGTTTTCGCTGACTGGTGAGCATCTTAATTCCTGATGTTGCATGTTTTATCTTGATTGTGCACGATAATGCTGTTTATTATGATTACTCTACGTAAGGAGAGACAAACGTGCAATCAAAACGTGCAGATGTGCGCATCATCAACGGTGAAGTGCTGTCAAATAACTGGTATGTCCTTAAGAAATACACCTTTGACCTGCAGCGACGTGACGGCGAATGGCAGCGACAGCAGCGGGAAGTCTATGACCGCGGGAACGGTGCGACTATCCTGCTCTACAACCGTGATAAAAAGACGGTGATCCTGACTCGCCAGTTCCGCTTCCCCGTCTTTATTAACGGTCATGAGGACGACTTAATTGAAGCCGCCGCGGGGCTGCTGGACAACATGGATCCCGAAAGCCGCATAAAAGCAGAAGCGGAAGAAGAGACGGGATACAAGGTTTCAGGCGTGCAGAAAATCTTTGAAGCCTATATGAGCCCGGGTTCCGTCACGGAAAAACTCTATTTCTATCTTGCCGAATACCAGCCGAAAGACAAAACCGGCGCAGGTGGCGGGATCAAGGCGGAGGGAGAAGATATCGACGTGCTGGAAATGACGCTTGAAGAAGCGTTACGCGGCATTGAAACGGGCAGGATTGTCGACGGGAAGACCATTATGCTCCTCTATCATGTTGCGCTGAAAGGCATTCTGTAATCTGCTCCTGTTCCGACGCCTGCCTCAGTGCGGGTGTCGGCCTGTGCTATTCTTGCTGGTACACGCAAAACGGAGATCTGAAGATGGCCGACTGGAATCCTTCTCTTTACCTGCAATACGGCGCGGAAAGAACGCGTCCTGCCGCTGAGCTGCTCGCCAGAGTTCCTCTGGATGAGGTTTCAAACATCGCCGATCTGGGCTGTGGGCCAGGAAACAGTACTGCGTTGTTGAAGCACCGCTGGCCGTCGGCACAGATTACCGGGGTCGATAACTCCCCTGCAATGCTCGAGGAAGCGCGCACCGCGTTACCCGATTGCCGTTTTGTTGAGGCCGATATCCGCCAGTACAAGCCTGGCCAGCCGCTGAATCTGATCTACGCTAACGCATCGCTACAGTGGATACCAGACCATTACGATCTCCTGCCGCACCTTGTTTCTCTCCTGGCGCTGAATGGCGTATTGGCGATCCAGATGCCAGACAACTGGCTTGAGCCGACTCACGTAGCGATGCGCGAAGTGGCGCTGGAGCAAGACTACCCCGATCGCGGTCGGGAACCTCTGCCGGGCGTGCGTGCCTATTACGACATCCTGTCGGAGGCGGGCTGTGAGGTGGATATCTGGCGGACAACCTATTTCCATAAAATGCGCTCCCACCAGGCCATCATTGACTGGGTCAGCGCCACCGGCTTGCGTCCGTGGCTTCAGGAACTGAATGAGAGCGAGCAGAAACGTTTCCTGAAACGCTACCATGAGCTCCTGGAAGAGCAGTATCCGCTCCAGGAAAACGGGCAGATACTGCTGCCTTTCCCGCGGCTGTTTATTGTGGCTCAGCGTCAGCCCTGAACGGGGCTAAGACCGGGCCTCTTTGAGCAGCCGCTGGATAACCTTTTCCTGCTGCTCATAATCGCCTTCGCCAAAGGCGGTATAGCGCAGCTGGCCTTTGGCATCGAAATAGTAATGCGCTGGCCAGTACTGGTTGCCGAAAGCGTTCCAGATTTGGTAGTTGTTATCCGTCACCACCCGATACGGCAGCTGCCATTTATTGACCGCGTTTTTCACCGAGGCGAGCGGTTTTTCCCAGGGATATTCCGGCGTGTGAACCCCAATCACGACCAGCCCCTGCGGCTGGTACTTCGCGGCCCAGTCTCGCACATGCGGGAGCGTGTGCTGGCAGTTAATACAGTCCCAGGTCCAGAAATCAATCAGCACCACCTTCCCTCGCAGGGATTCAGACGTGACAGGGTCACCGTTTATCCACCCGGTTCCCACACTCAATGAGGGCAACTGGCTGCTGGGCTTTGTCATCACGACCGGCTGGAGCTTCACCGGCACGTTCGTCGGTTTCACCAGCGTCAGAAGCCTTGTCTCCAGACGATCCGCGATGCCGTTTGCCCCTCTGAGGAGCGACGTCATCCCTGTGGCGTTGAGCACTACAGCTGCCAGCATCACCACGCCCGCCCCCTGCCGCAGCTTTGCCATCAGCGCCGATTTAGCTCTTAACGGCGCCATCAGCCTGCGGCCTCCTGAAACGAGCAGGCCCAGCATCAGCGCGCATCCGCTGCCGTAGGCCGCCAACAGCGCGCCCGTCGCAATGGCGGAATGCCCCGCAATATTAATGCTGAATATCGCCCCCAGAATGGGCCCGGCGCAGGGAGACCAGAGTAGCCCGACCGCAAGCCCGGCCAGAAAAGCCGATGCCATACCGCGCGTTCTGCCGCTTCGGGTGTTGAGGATATTACCCGCGCTGACGGCTGGCCCTGCAATACGCTGGGCGAATGACGGAGAAATTAACGCCAGCGCGGCCACGCCCAGGATGACGAGGGCGACCCAGCGCCCGACGAGGGTTGCCTCGGCGATCCACGCGCTGGCGGCGGTGACAACCATCGCCACCAGGGTGAACATCACGATCATCCCCGCAAGCAGGGCCAGAATATGGCGTCGTTGCCCCTGAAAACCGGCGAACAGAAGCGGGATAACCGGGAGCGTACATGGACTGAGCAGGCTTATCATCCCGCCCAGAAAAGCGATTACCAGAAACATAGAAACCTCACGATAGAAGTCCTGCGACGCTGCAGTGAGGCCATTTCATCGTGCGGATGTATTCAGGATGTGTGTAAAAACGCGGATTTTGTCTGGCCCTGTATCCCCCTGGGCGGGAGATACAAAACCGTACAATTCGCTAGCGGCGCGGTAGCGTAATGGATACGTCAAGCCCGCCTCCGGCCCGGTTCGCCAGGTGGAGCTTCCCGTCCAGCTGAGCGGTGAGCTGCGCGGCAATGGCAAGGCCGAGGCCGGTTCCGCCGGTATCGCGGTTGCGCGATGTTTCAACCCGGTAAAACGGCTGCAGTACCGCCTCAAGCTCGGCCTCGGGGATCCCCGGTCCGCCGTCCGTAATGTGAATAATCACCTGTGCGGCAGATGACGCATCAAGGGTAATGACGGCATACTCCCCGAACTTCAGGGCGTTATCCAGCAGGTTGGTCATCACCCGGCGAAGCGCCTGCGGGCGGGTAACAATCGGTAAGCGGACTTCGCCTGCCTGAAACTGCACGTTTTTACCGATGTCCTGATAATCGCTGGCGATGCTGTTGACCCATGCGTTCAGCTCCAGCTTCAGGGTCGTCTCTTCAAGTGATTCTGATGACCGGGCATACGCAATGCCCTCCCGCACCAGGCGCGACATGTTATCAAGGTCGTTCAGGAGCTTGTCGCGCAGTTCAGGCTGCTCCGTCATTTCGACCCGCAGCTTCATGCGGGTAATCGGCGTCTGGAGGTCGTGAGAAATGGAGGCCAGGATCTGCGCCCGCTCCTTAAGGTAAGACTGAATGCGTGCCTGCATGGCGTTGAACGCATGGGCTGCCCGCTTAACTTCCATCGGCCCTTTCTCTGCCATTGGCGTGGTGGCTCCCGGTTCGAGGGAGTCAACCGCACGGGTAAACTGTGAAAAAGGCCGCACGACCTGGCGCACGGCAAACCAGGCGCATGCCGCGAGCAGCAGCAGCTGCAGGATGAGTACCACGGGGAGCCAGCTGGCGACCGGCGGCATGCGCGGGATGAGGTCAATGGTCAGCGGCGAGCCATCGCGTAGCGTAAGATGCGCCTGGATGTGGGAAACGGCGCCGGGAACGGCGGTGAAGCTGAGCGGATACTCTGCCGCAAGCGTCGCTTTTAAGGTACGGATAGCATCCTGCGAACGCGTATCCGTCGGCACCGGGCCGGGCTCACCTGAGCCCAGAATATAACGATAGTTACCCCGTTCCAGCCGCGGCAGCCAGGCGGCGCGTTCGCTGGCCGGTAGCCGGTCTAAAATGGCGACGCTGGTTGCGACGTCGTTTTCCAGATTACCGAGCATCACCGAGCGGGCGCTGTGCATGCGTTCAATCATGACCAGCGTCAGGCTCAGGGCGTTAGCCAGCAGCAGACCGGGCAGCACGACGATCAGCAAACGGGCCAGCAGAGAACGCGGCCAAAACCTCATTCGTGAGCCTCTTTAATCGTGACCGGCATGGTAAAAACGTAGCCTTCGCTGCGCACGGTTTTAATGTAGGCGGGCGTGCGGGCATCTTCATTCAGGCGCTGGCGAACCCGGCTAACCAGCAGGTCGATAGAGCGTTCAAACAGCTCGGCGTCCCGTCCCTGCGTCAGGTTGAGCAGCTGATCGCGGGTCAGCACCCGCTGAGGATGATCGAGGAAAACGCGCAGCAGGCGATATTCCGCCCCGCTGAGCGCGACAATCATCCCTTCCGGATCGATTAAGTGCCGGGCGACGGTATCGAGTTGCCATTCACCAAACGTCACCAGCCGCCCTGCTTCGGTCACCTGTAGATTGGGCGGCATTGTACGAAAACGGCGTAAAATCGCTTTGATACGCGCCAGCAGCTCGCGCGCAACAAATGGCTTCACCACGTAGTCATCGGCTCCCATCTCCAGCCCCAGGATCCTGTCCGTCTCCTCATTGCGCGCCGTCAGCATCAGAATAGGCAGATCTTTATGTTTGCCGCTGCGCAGCTGCCGACATAGCGTAAGACCGTCATCACCGGGCATCATGACGTCCAGCACCACCAGGTCGATATGCTGTTTATCCAGCACGACGCGCATCTCTTTGCCGTTGGCCGCCCCCGTCGCGCGATAACCAGACTTGCCGAGATAATCGACGATCAGTTCACGGATATCCCTGTCGTCATCGACGACAAGGATATGATCAATATGCTCCACCGAAATCTCCAGACCGAAGGGTAACGTATTGAAAATAGCACATTTCAGAGTTTATCTGCGTCGACCACCGCTTTGACGAATTCCTGCGGATCTTCCTGCGGCGGATTGTGTCCTACGGTCGCCCCAAAGGTGCGGTGTTCATACTTACCGGTAAATTTACCCGCGTAGGCCTGCGGTGCCGGATGCGGCGCGCCGTTGTTTCCGCCTTCGATGGTGATCGTCGGTACGGTGATGTTCGGCAGCGTGGCCAGTTTTTTCTCGTAGCCGTCGTATTTGCGCTCGCCTTTCTCCAGCCCTAAGCGCCAGCGATAGTTGCTGAGCGTCACCGCGACGTGATCCGGGTTATCGAGCGATTTAGCGCTGGCGTTAAAGGTTGCATCGCTAAATTTCCAGTCAGGCGAGGCCTGCGACCAGATCAATCGCGCAAAGTCATGCGTGTTTTTAGCATAGCCTTGCGCACCGCGCGCGGTGGCAAAGTAGAACTGATACCACCACTGCTGCTCGGCTTTTGGCGGCAGCGGCTGTTTGCCAATCTGCTGGCTGCTGATGAGGTATCCACTCACCGAAACGAGCGACTTCACGCGCTCTGGCCATAATGCCGCAACGATATCCGCCGTGCGCGCCCCCCAGTCATATCCTGCAAATACCGCCTGCTTGATATTCAGGGCATCCATCAGGTTCACAACATCGTTTGCCATGGCCGAAGGCTGCCCGTTGCGCGGCGTTTTGGCTGACAGAAAGCGCGTGGTGCCGTAGCCGCGCAGAGACGGCACAATCACCCGGTAGCCTTTTGCCGCCAGCGCGGGCGCGACGTCGGCATAGCTGTGAATATCGTAGGGCCAGCCGTGCAGTAAAATAACCGGCTGGCCGTCTTTCGGGCCAATGTCGACATAACCGACGTTCAGATCGCCAGCGTTAATTTGCTGTGGACGATCGAAGGCCGCGGCGAAGCTGGTACCGGCGACTTCGGCCTGACAGGACATCACGGTGCCAAGAGAAACGGTCAGTGCGAGGGTTGAGAAAGCGAGTTTGCTGAACATGTTGGTATCTCCGGTTGAGTACAATTCACGGGGATATAACAACACTGCAGTGTATTGCGAATATGTGCGAAAGCGGGTTTATTGCAAGCCTGTGTATGTATGTGGAACGCTGATACAGTACGATACAAACGCAGGCGTTTTTGTCTTAAAGGGAGAGGCGATAGCGGACGTAATCGTCGGCTTCACCATATTTGTCATAAAGTTTACGCGCCGGATTGTTCTCCCGGGTGACCCAGTACAGTTTCGACCACCCTTCGCGCCTGCCCTCCTCAATCAAAGCGTCGATGAGCGCCTTACCGGCACCCGCCCCGCGTTCGGCAGCATCAACAAACAGATCTTCCAGGTAGCAGATGGGGGCCGTTGACCAAGTGCCTTCGTGCAGAACGCACATGGCGAAACCGATGACCTTTTCGTCCTTCTCTACCACGCGGCAGAACATCGACGATTGCGCTGAGAGCGCCCTTTCCCACGTTGATGCGGTGACGGATTCCTCTAAAAAGCAGTCATAAAATTGGGTATAGCCGTCCCACAGCGGTCGCCATTGGGGGTAATCGTCTTCACGCAGCGGTCTTACCGTAATAGCCATGTGTTCCTCACATTAGACATTAATCGCCATTTCGAAACAGTGTAATATGAAACTCATTGATATTTTAGCACCCAGTAGGCCGGGTAAGCGCAGCGCCACCCGGCAAGATAACGCCTAAACAGGGAGATTCGCGCATGACAATTCCGACGTTGACGACAGAACGCCTGCTGCTAAAACCGCTGGTTGCCGACGATGCCATCCAGATACAGAAGCTGTATCCACGCTGGGAGATCGTGCGTTATATGGTCTCTTCCGTGCCCTGGCCCTACCCGGATAACGGTGCGGAAAATTATGTTAACAACGTCGCGCTGCCGGATATGGCGAAAGGGATTGCCTGGTTCTGGAGCATCCGACGACGCGAGGTGCCGGATGAACTGATGGGCATTATTTGCCTGTACGACGTCGAGGACAACAATCGCGGGTTCTGGCTCGCGCCGGAGTTCCAGGGCAAAGGATATATGCGCGAGGCCAGCATTGCCGCGACTGATTACTGGTTCAACACGCTAAACAAACCCGTATTACGTGCGCCGAAGGCGGCCGCAAACGGCCGCTCGCGTCGTATTTCGGACAGCAGCGGCATGCGGCTCATCAGGACGGAGAAGAAAGCCTACGTCAGCGGCATGCTGGATTCCGAACTGTGGGAGATCACCCGCGACGAGTGGAACGCCCGTCAGGTCAGCTGATAGTGCTTATCCGGCATCAGCCTTTCCGGAATGCTCTCTTCGTCGTTCATCTGCAGCAGATCGCGTTCCATATTGTTGCAGATAGCGTCCAGCGGCAGATCGTTATCTTCCGTGCCAAACGGGTCTTCCAGCTCTTCCGCCAGGGTGTCCAGCGAGATAAAGGTATAGGAGATCAACGCGGAGACAAACGGCGTCATGTAATGCAGGTCCACAACCAGCGCGAACGGCAGCATGATGCAGAACAGATACACCGTGCGGTGCAAAATCAGCGTATAGGCAAACGGCACCGGCGTTGTCGCAATGCGTTCGCATCCGGAAAGGACGATGGACATATCGTTCAGACGGTTGTTCAGGCTATGGAACAGGATGTCCGAAAGCTGCCCGTTACGCCGCCGCACGGCCAGCCACTCACCCATGATCAGCAAAATACGGTTCGCCGGTGAGCTGGCGTCCATGACTTTACGTAAATCATCCGCAGCAAGATAGCGAGAAAGCTGCCCGGCGGTCAGCTCACGGCGCAGGGTCATGCGCAGGCAGTTGGCAAAAGCAATTTGCAGGCGGACGAATTCGCCAAGGTGCTTATCGTCGGGCAAGGTGTTTTTTACCTCGCGAAACAGCGAGCGTGCCGCTATCATCAACTGCCCCCAGAGCAGGCGAGCCTCAACGTAGCGTGCATAGCAGGCGTTGTTTCTGAAACCCAAAAAGATGGCAATCGCCACGCCGAGAATGCTGAATGGCGCCACGGTAAATTTGATGCCCAGCGAGGTATACCAGGGCAGCATCAGGATTACGGCGATAGAGAGCAGGAAGTTGAGCAACAGTCGGGTATAGATTTTGGGAAGTACCGAACCGTGCCAGACAAAAATCAGTTGGAGCCAGTGCTGTTTAGGACGAACAATCATAGTGAGTTTCAGGAAAGGAAAGTGCCGGGCTATTAAACGTGATCCCCCTCACGGTTGCAAGCATGTTAACGAAACATTGAATTTTCTCACCTGCAAGGCAATAACCGCACGGTGCTGCATCTGTTTTTAAAAACAGGGTATATAGTATGTTGTAACTAAAATAAGGGGTATTTAAACCCGGCCGAAGCCGGGTAAAGTCATTAGCAAAGCGGTTTCACCGCTGCGCGCATCCCCTTCAGCAGAATGGCATCGAGATCCAGCGTGACCTGGTCGACAAGTCCGGCCACCTGCGTCAGATCCTGTTCCCAGTGCTCGCTCACGCGCAGTACAGCCTGCACCAGATCACGGGTGGTCAACTGCTGGTCCCGGTGCTGCGCCCAGAGCTGCTGATAACGTTCCAGCCAGAATGCATCATCCTGCACCGGATAGTTCTCCCCGCTACGCTCCGCGCGATAAAACGCGATGAGCGCCGCCAGGGCAAAGGTCAGGCGCGCAGGTAAGCGTCCGGTTGCCTCCTGCCCCGCCAGCAGCTGTGGCAGGATGCGGGTGCGGAACTTGGTCATGCCGTTGAGCGCAATGGACAGCAGCTGGTGTCTGATGTAGGGATTGCGAAAACGCCCTGTTACCGCACGGGCAAAAGATTCCAGCTCGTCGCGCCGCAGATCGAGGACCGGAATAATCTCCTGATAAATCGCTTTTTCAACAAACGCGCAGACCTCTGTGTCGTTCATCGCCTCGCCCACCGTATCCAGACCCGCCTGGAAAGCCACCGGCACCAGCGCGGTGTGCGCACCGTTCAGGATGGCGACCTTGCGCGCCTTGTAGGGCTTGATGTCGTCGACGATCAGCACGTTTAACGGATACCGATCGAGACGAAGTTCCTGAGCGAGAGAGGCTGGCCCCTGGATAACGAACAGATAGAAGTGTTCCGCCGTGTCCAGGAACCCATCGTGATAACCCAGCTCGGCTTCCAGCGTAGCCGCTTCGTCGCGCGGGTAACCGGTCACAATACGGTCAACCAGCGTTGAGCAGAACGTGTTTGCCTGATTAAGCCACTCGATGAAAGCGGCAGGTAACGCCCACTCCTGCGCATAGCGTAAGACCAGCTCGCGCAGGGCGTCGCCGTTATAGTCAATCAGTTCGCACGGAATGATGATCCAGCCTTTGTCTGTCGCTCCCTTGAAGTAGCTAAAGCGCTCAAACAGCAGCCGCGTCAGCTTCGCCGGATAGCTCACCGCTGGCGCATCGTCGAATCTGTCACCCGCGTGATAGCTGATGCCCGCTTCGGTGGTGTTCGAGAACACAAAGCGCATATCCGGATTGTGGGCCAGCGTCAGAAATGCGTCATAGTCGTCATAAACGCTGATTTCCCGGTTCACGGAGCGGATAAGCCGGGCGTCACTCACCGCCTCCCCCTTCTCGTTCAGGCCACGAATAATCGTCGTGTACAACCCGTCCTGCGTACTCAGCGACGGCGGAAAGTCGCTCTTGATAGGACGGACGACAACCACGCCAGCGTTCAGGTCGGTATGCTCGTTGAGCAGGTCGATTTGCCAGTCGATGAAGGCGCGCAGGAAATTGCCTTCACCAAACTGAATGATGCGTTCGGGGTATTGAGCACCGGGAAAATCATGACGGTTGAGCGTGTTCACAAGGGGGTTCCTTTTATGATTAGTCATACAGCCTGATAAGATTGGTACGATAACTTATCAAAACTTAACGACCAGAAACCCTGTTTTGATCAATCCGCCGCGTAGTTGTGCAAAATAATTATAAGAACTTATAAAAGAGTGACGTGGCCGTCATGGCGCCGTCCGGCATCAGGGCATAGCGAGGGATCTCCCCCACCTTTTGCCAGCCGGCTCGCTGGTAGAACGTCTCAGCGCCGCTGCCGGTAGCGGTATCGAGCACCAGAACGGAAATCTCTCTGGCCCTGGCCTCAGCTTCCAGCGCTTCCATCAGTGCCATCGCGGCCCCTTTCCGACGCGCTTTCTCGTGAACCAAAAGCTTTGCCACATCGGCCCTGTGCGGCTGGTTTTCCGGCTGGTCCGTGATCAGCTGCACCGTTCCGATGACGCCGTCCCGCTCGTCAAAACAGGCAAGCACGAGACGCTCGCCTCGCGCTGCGCTTTGAGCAATGCCGCGCCAGAAAATACGGGCCTTATCGAGGCTATAAGGGAGCATAAAGCTGACGGATGCCCCGCCGTTTACGCAGTTTTCGAGGATCCCGGCCAGCGCGTCCAGGTGCGCAAGGATTGCTTCCCCGGTGAGGATTTTGACTTGCAGTGAGGTATTCATTGTTTTTCCTTACGTTGAATACGCTCACTTTGTATTTAACAACTTATTAACGCAAGCGGTTCGGACATAGGCTTTCGTTATGTCACCGGGCGCGCTGTCGCTGCTGCTTCATGGCGTACATCTTTTCATCCGCATCCTTCAACCACTGCTGCAGGTCGTTGCCGTTATGATCGAATTCGCTTAGGCCCCACGAAAATAAAAGCGACCAGGGATGCAGCCTGCGCGCGTTATAGTTTTCGACCTGTTCGGCGAGATACTGCATGGCAATCCAGGCGCCCTGTTCATCCGTATCGGCAAACAGCACGGCGAACTCGTCCCCGCCAAAACGCACCAGCAGATCCGCTTCACGGAAAGAGGTGCGCATCAGCTGCGCCATGGCCTTCAGCGCCTTATCCCCCTCTTCATGCCCGTAGCGATCGTTGATCTCCTTGAAGCGATCCAAATCCAGCCAGCCGAGCGTCAGCGGCTCGGCCCGGCGTCGGGCGACCGAAAGCGTGAACCGCACCAGTTGATTAAAGCCCCGGCGGTTGAATAAGCCGGTTAATTCATCCGTTGTCGCCGCGCTGATGGCGGCAAACTCATCTTCAGCAAGCGCGCCCAGATCGCCAAGAACGGCGAGATCGGCTGCGGAAAACTCCCTGGGGGCGTAGTCAATCAGGCAGAGCGAGCCGACGCTTGCACCGTCACGCAGGCGCAGCGGGAACCCCGCGTAAAAACGCACCCGAGGCTCACCGGCCACCAGCGGATTATCCGCAAAACGATCGTCCTGAAGCATATCCCCCACCACCAGCGGCGTTTCGGCGAGGATCGTATGGCCACAAAATGAGATATTACGCGGAACGGAACCGGGTGCCTGACCATCAGCCGACTTAACGATGAGCGAGTGCTCATCAATGAGATTGACCATCGCCAGCGGTACCTGGAAGAAGCGTTTTGCCAGGCGCGTTAAGCGGTCAAACGCCGGGGAACTGTCGATCTCAAGCAGGCCTGATTCACGAAGCGAGTTGAGTCTGTCTGTTTCATTTTCAGGGGTTGCAGGTGCTTTCATAATGTCTCCTGACGTAAAGCCTTACTAAAAGCGTAGCTTAAACAGAGACATTGTCAGTGTCCCCACATCCTGTTAAGCCGCTTACTATTCACGTCAATGCCTTATGACGATTAACGCAGCTAAGATTCATTTCCGGATGGCGCGACAATGTGCTCGTCCGACACCCGGGCGCTGGTACGGTTTCGCCCCGCTTTTTTGGAACGATAGAGATGATCGTCCGCTTCGGCCATGAGCTTGTTGAAGACCTCGGTCAACTGCCAGGCCTCGGCCTTCCCGCTTCCGAGGCCAATACTGACCGTCAGAGAGAGCGTCTGATTCCGCCAGGTAAACGGATGGCTGGCAACGGTCACGCGGATACGTTCGGCCAGTTCAAATCCGTGCTGCGCATCGCCAGAGTTCACCACCACCGCGAACTCTTCACCGCCCATCCGCGCGACCATACCATCTTCGCCAACAACCTGCTGAACCTGACGGGCAAACGACGCCAGCACGCGGTCGCCGCACTCGTGGCCGTAGTTATCGTTAATGCTTTTAAAGTAATCAATATCCAGCAGCATGACGGTCAGAAAACGGGAGTGCCGGTACGTCTCTTCCTGTTTTAACGCTTCATAGAGCCCGGAACGCGAATAGACGTGCGTGAGAAAGTCATAATCCGCCCTCAGTGAAACCTGGCGGATGAGGGAATTAATGGCTGCCATGCTGACGGATACCATCACCGGACAGATCGCCATCGTGGCAATGCCCAGCCGGACTGAAAACATCATTGGCGTCGTAAAGGGCGTCGCCACGGCAATATTAATAATCGCGTTGGCGACAAGAACGATCTCAGTCGCGCCAGTGATAAACGTCAGCAGGCAGGTCGCGGGCAATGAGTAGCGAACCGCACACCAGATAAGCGCCGGCAGCGGAAAACAGAGGCTCCCCGCGCCGCCAATCACCACCGACGCGGCAACGGAGACGATCAGCGCAATCACCGGCAGCAGTTTCTCCAGACGTAACACCGGCGTGCTCCCGGGCATACCTATCGTGAGCATACAGGGCACCACCAGCACCCCGGTTGAGAACTGTTCGCTGAACCAGTCGGCAAAAAGCGGCCAGAAGGTATGACTGTCAATCCCGACCGAGCCCACCGCGCCAAGCAAGGCGCAGAACAGCGCGGCAATCAGGCAGTAGTTAAACAGGCGTAATGCGTTAAGCGGATCGGGGGTTTTCTTCATCAACCGCCTGTCACGCTGAATCAGCACGGCCACAACGACGATGAAGACCATGTTCGACAGGTTGATCGTCACGGAGGCCATCCCCCAGTTGGTTGTTACCGCGTCGTACAACAGCATTGCGACATAACATACCGCATAGTAATGCAGGCGATTCAGGTAAACATAGCGGGCAAAGATCCCTGCCATTACGCCATTTAGCGGCCAGAACAGCGACAAGGCCTCCACGAGACGCAATTCCGCACCCACAAAATAAAATAAGGTGGTGAGAATAAAGATCGTCGCGGCATTTCGCAGCGGCGTGTCGGGCTGGAACGGCCTGAAAGCGGTAAGGGCAGATCGCATCAAATATCATTCCATGTGATGGCTTATGGCAATAATTGCGGTCGTCAGCATGATCGGGGCTCACTTGGGATGCATCTATAACACAAATATAACGGGAGCATAACTCGTCAAATTTAGGCGTTCATTTGCAGTACCAGCCAGTGATGAATAACGCTGACGATATAATACCGTTGCTGCGCGGTGAGCGTGACGCCCTGCGGAATATTATGCCATTTTGCCAGACAGCCCCGACAGCAGGTGGCGGTGGCATGCTGGGCGATAAATACCGGGTGACCTCGCATCGGCGTCTGCTTGCCGTCGTTTACGGGGTGAGCGGGCGCAAGCCGCTTTTCAATAAAATCAGCGGCGTGCTGGTCAATGGTTTCGGGGCCTTTGTCCCAGCAGTACCGTCGTTCCTTCTCGCCTAAGCGAAAGCGCGAGCGAAATGTCGATCGCGCCAGGCGGGAAAAAAGAGGATCCAGATCGGACATCAGTATACCGAACGTCCCAGACGCTGGGTCAGTTTCTCCAGAACCGCCACGCCTGCAAGCGAATTTCCCGTTTCATCCAGCTCCGGGCTCCACACGGCTATCGCCATTTCATGGGGCACGATCGCCACCACTCCGCCGCCAACGCCGGATTTAGCCGGAAGCCCAACCCGCCAGGCAAACTCACCGGCGTTTTGATACATCCCGCTGGTCGCCATCAGGGCGTTAACCTGGCGCGCCTGCAGCGGAGAAACGACCTCCTGATCGAGATGCGGCGCGTGCCCCTGGTGTGCCAGGAACAGGAACGTCTGGGCCAGCTCAACGCAGCTCATTTTCAGCGCGCAGTAATGGAAGTAGTTTTGCAGCACCGTCGCCACGTCGTTATGGAAATTGCCGAAGGATTTCATCAGCCACGCGATGGCCGCGTTACGGGCGGAGTGTTCAAACTCCGAGCGGGCAACAACCGGGTCGTAGGCTATATCGTCCACGCCCGAGAGCTGGCGAACGATCTCAAGCATGCGCTGGCGCGGCGCGCTGAGGCGGCTTTGCAGCATATCGCACACCACCAGCGCCCCGGCGTTAATAAAGGGGTTTCGCGGTTTACCCTGTTCAATTTCGAGCTGAAGCAGGGAGTTAAACGGCTGGCCGGACGGATCTTTGCCCACGCGCTGCCAGATCTCTTCCTCTTCATACTGGCGCATCGCCGCAACCAGGCTCAGCACTTTCGAAATGGACTGAATGGAAAAACGTTCAGTGGCATCGCCTGCCTGGAACCGCTGTCCGTCGATGGTACAGATAGCAATTCCCAGCTTGTTCCCGCTCACCGAGGCAAGGGCCGGAATATAGTCGGCAACCTTCCCCTTTCCAATTAACGGACGAACCTGCGCCAGAATCTCGTCCAACATTTCATTATGGATGACCGCAGCCACACTTTGCTCCTTGCCCTCAGGCTAAAACGGGCTGCGAGTATAACAGAGGCTAATGTATTGCGTCAGGCGCTAAGACGAAAACGCGAAACGGCCTGCAGCAACAGGTCGGATTGCTTTTGCAGGCGTTCCGACGCATCCGACGCGTCAGAGACCAGCAGATCCGTTTGACGGGAAACCTGATTCAGCGCCTGAAGCTGGCGCGTCATCTGATGAATACTGTCTCCCTGACTGAGCGTGGCGGTTGAGATCTCATTCAGTAAACTGCTTAAATTTCCCACCAGGCCGGTGACCTGCTGTAGATTCTCTTCCATGAGATTAACGGCGCGGGAGCCGTCTTCAATGCCCTGCAGCGAGCGGTTAATCAGCTCCTGAATGGTCTGCGTCGAGTGGCTGCTCTTTCTGGCCAAAAGCCCAACTTCCCGGGCGACGACGGCGAACCCGCGCCCCTGGTTTCCGGCATGGGCCGCCTCGATGGCGGCATTCAGCGCCAGAATGTTTGTCTGAAACGCCACGCTGTCGATCATCGCCACGATCCCGCGCATTTCAGAAGATCGGTCGACGATCGCCTGCATGGACGCGTTAACGGTCGACATCATCTGGTCGCCCCCTACGGCGGCCTGGCGCGCTTCATCGGCCCGCGTGCTGGCGAGCCTGGCATAGCCGGTATTCCCTTCTACATGGCTTTCCAGCGCCGCGATATGCGCCGTCACGTCCTCCAGCTCTTTCGCCTGGCGTGCCGACTGCTGATACAGCTTCTGGTTACCCTCCGCCAGGGATCCAATATTCTCCACCATGGTGGCAGTGGCATGGCTAACCTGCGTTACCAGCTGCTGGAGACCCTGCTGCATCGTCGCAATACTGTCGCTAAGCTGCCCTATCTCCCGGTTGAAGCGCATGACGTTCGGCGGCGTGCCGGAGAGATCCCCTGCCGCCAGGCGGTTAATATGCGCAATGAGGCGACGCAGCGGCGTAATCACCCACCGGGACATGCCGAACCAGACGGCAACCGCGATGGCGAGCAGCAGCACCGGCGCAAGCAGGAATAGCGTTTGCAGGCCGGAGAGCTGCGCCATTAAGCTCTGACGCCCCTGCATGGCCTGCTTTTCGCTTGCCTGCTGATAGCGAGCGTAGTTGTCGTTAAAATCAGACTGAAACGCCTGAGACGGCACGGCAAAGAAGGCGTCAATCGTGTTGGTTTTGAGAAGCCCTTCGGCCTGCTCTTCGATCGCGCCGTAGAAAAGCTGATAGCTGTTCACCAGGGCGTCGTCTTTCGGCGGATTCAGCGCCAGCCAGGCCTTCCACGCCTGCTGTGAAACCGCCAGCGCCTTTTGCGCATCATCCATCAGGCTATGCCAGCTTCCGTCGGATCCGGTCTCTTTATCCTGCATAAACCAGACGCCGGCGCGGTTAAGCAGATCGCTTGCCGCCAGCAGGGAGACGCGGGCCAGATCCAGCTTGCTCTGCTGCTGCCAGGCCAGCAGGTTTTGCTGCTCGTTGCGCTGGGCTTCGTTCAGGGAGGCGTTAAGCAGGAAGGATGAGGAGAGCTGCAGCGCGGAGAAAAGGCCAATAATACAAAAGATGCCCGTCAACAGGCCAAAGCGACGAGGGGTAAGACGCTGCGCAATACGGCGAGAAATTTGCGTTAGGTTCATAATTAGCTTCATTAACAATGCGTTAGACGCGTGCGAGTCTACGAAATGAAAATGACAGAACCATTGCAGAATAATGACAGCGGCCCTCGCGATGAGGGCCGACATGACGGGATTACACGCGATCCTTCCACACGGTCTGCACGTTGCAGAACTCGTGCAAGCCAAAGTGGGAAAGCTCGCGGCCAAAGCCGCTTTTCTTCACGCCCCCGAAGGCCACGCGCGCATCGCTGGCGCTATAGCCGTTGATAAACACCCCGCCGCACTCCAGTTCGCGAGAGAAGGTATCCGCAAGCGCAGCGTCAGCGGTAAAGACGGTGGCGGACAGGCCAAAGTCGCTGTCGTTGGCAAGCGTCAGGGCGTGCGCCGCGTCTTTCGCGACGGTAATGGCCGCGACCGGACCAAACAGCTCCTGGCGGAACGCCGTCATCGATGGGGTGACGTTCGTCAGGACGGTTGGCGCGTAATAATTGCCGTCGCCGCTGATTTTCTCTCCGCCCAGCAGCAGCGTTGCCCCTTCCGACATGGTAGCCTGCACCTGCTGATGCAGTTCATCGCGCAGGTCAAAACGCGCCATCGGACCCAGGTAGTTTTCTTCCTGGTCAGGCGCGCCCAGCTTCAGCGCAGCAACCGCCTCGACAAAGCGCTGGGTAAAGGTCTCGGCGATACCCTCCTCGACGATAAAACGTTTCGCCGCCGCGCAAACCTGCCCGGTATTCTGGTAGCGACCCGCCACCGCGGCCTTCACGGCAAGATCCAGGTCGGCATCGTTAAGCACGACAAACGGGTCGGAGCCGCCCAGCTCCAGAACGCATTTTTTCAGCGCGGCCCCTGCCTGGGCGCCAATCGCCGCACCGGCTCGGACGCTGCCGGTAACGGTTACCGCCGCAATACGGGGATCGGTAATCGCCTGGCTGACGCCGTCGTTGGTGGCGTTCACCCAGCCGAACACGCCTTCCGGAAAACCCGCATCCGCAAAGATCTGCCCGATAAGCTCAGCAGAGCCGAGCACGTTGGGCGCATGTTTGAGCAGATAGCTGTTCCCGGCCAGCAGGATCGGCACCGCGCCGCGCAGCACCTGCCAGAGCGGGAAGTTCCACGGCATCACGGCGAGGATCGGCCCCAGGGGACGGTATTCAATGACCGCGTTCTGGTTTTCCACCAGCGTAGGCTCCGCGCGCAGCATCGTCGGGCCGTGTTCGGCGTACCAGTCGCACAGACCGGCGGATTTTGCCACTTCGGCCCGCGCCTGCAGGATGGGTTTGCCCATTTCACGGGAGATCGTCTGCGCCATCTCTTCCGCGCGGTTTCGCAGCGCGGCGCCGAGATCCCGCAGCTTCTGCGCCCGGTGGGACACGCTTTCGCGTCGCCACTGGCGATAGCCTGAGTCAGACAGAGAAATCGCGCGCTCTACCTCTTCCGGCGTCGCCCACGGATACGCTGCGATCGTTTCACCCGTAGCCGGGTTAACAGAGAGGGCATGTGTAGCAGATGAATATTTCATGATGTTCTCCACGCATTTCGGTTGATTCATTGTGGCCCACTCTGCTATTTCTTAAAAATGAATAATACTGACCACCTTATTCACGAAACGAGAATGCTATGGACCTAACCCAGCTTGAAATGTTTAACGCCGTCGCGCTGACGGGCAGCATCACCCAGGCGGCGCAGAAGGTGCACCGCGTCCCCTCAAACCTGACGACCCGCATCCGCCAGCTGGAAGCCGATCTTGGCGTGGAGCTGTTTATCCGTGAGAACCAGCGTTTGCGCTTATCGCCCGCCGGGCATAACTTCCTGCGCTACAGCAGGCAGATCCTGGCGCTGGTGGATGAAGCGCGGATGGTCGTCGCGGGTGACGAGCCGCAGGGGCTGTTTGCCCTCGGCGCTCTGGAAAGTACCGCCGCCGTGCGCATTCCCGAAACGCTGGCGCAGTTTAACCAGCGCTATCCGCGCATCCAGTTTGCCCTTTCTACCGGGCCATCCGGGACGATGATTGACGGCGTGCTGGAGGGAACCCTAAGCGCCGCCTTCGTCGACGGGCCGCTGTCGCACCCTGAGCTGGAGGGGATGCCGGTCTACAGAGAAGAGATGATGCTGGTCACGCCCGCCGGACAGGCGGAAATCTCACGCGCCGCACAGGTCAGCGGCAGCGATGTTTACGCCTTTCGCGCGAACTGCTCGTATCGCCGACACCTGGAGAGCTGGTTTCACGCTGACCGCGCCGCGCCCGGCCGCATTCATGAGATGGAATCCTATCACGGCATGCTCGCCTGCGTCATTGCGGGGGCGGGCATCGCGCTGATGCCGCGCTCGATGCTGGAGAGTATGCCGGGACATCATCAGGTTGAGGCATGGCCGCTGGCAGAAAACTGGCGCTGGCTCACCACCTGGCTGGTGTGGCGACGCGGGGCGATGACTCGACAGCTCGAAGCCTTTATAGCGCTGCTAAACGAACGTCTTCAACCAGCGCCTTCTCCATAAACAGGCTGAGCGGATCGTCAACATACGGGGCAAATGCCGGACGCAAATCGTACCCGCACTGCGCGTAAAGACGCACCGCGGCGGGTTGTTTGATCCCCGTTTCAAGCCGTACCGTGTGGCAATGACGGCTCAGGGCTTCATCTTCCAGAGCGGCCAGCAGCGTCTCCCCCAGATGCTGCCCGCGATGGGCCGGATCGATATACACCCGCTTCATCTCCCCCGTGCCGTCACCGTTGAGCACGATGGCTCCACAGCCCACGGCCTGCAGCTGCTGGTCACGAATAACCATCAGGATAAGGGAGGTTTCCGGCAGCGCGGCGAGGTCGAGAAGATGATTACTTTCGGCGGGATAAAGCTCACTCTGATAGCGATCGAGCGCCGCGATCAGCTTGAGAATGTCCGGGTGACGTGCGGATTCAGAGGTAATGGAATACATGGCAGGCTCCTTGCTTTGTATGTGAGGCTAAATTTCAACATAGCGCAGGCCTGCCCGGGTGCTTCATACGATTAACTTATCGCACTGCCCTGTTAGCGTAAAAAGACGCTTCCCTTCAGGTACAGGGTGGCCTGGCCGCCGATCAGCACGCGATCGCCCTTCAGCTCGCAGCGCAGATCCCCGCCACGGTAGGACACCTGGCGGGCGCTGAGTGACGTTTTGCCCAGCTTTTCGCTCCAGTAGGGGATCAGCATGCTGTGGGCGGAGCCGGTGACCGGATCTTCCGGCACCCCTTCGCCGGGGCAGAAAAAGCGGCTGACGAAGTCATATTCTTCTCCAGGCGCCGTCACGCAGACCATTTTATCCAGCGGAAGCATCGCCCCAATATCCGGCGTTAACGCCTCCACCTGCCGCTGGCTCTCCAGCACCACCATGTAATCGCGTCCAACGCGCACCTCTTTGGCGTCCGTGATGCCCAGCGCGCTAAACAGCACCTCGGGCGGATTATCCACGACCTCCGTCGACCAGGCCGGGAAATTCAGCGTCAGCCAGTCGCCGCTGCGTTTTACCGTCAGCTCGCCCACGAAGCGGGTGGTGAAGGTGATTTCGGTATGCGGATAATCAAGATATTCAAAAATGACGTGTGATGCGGCAAGGGTGGCATGGCCGCAAAGGTTAATTTCATCCCGCGTGGTGAACCAGCGCAGCTCAAACCCACCGTCCGTTCGCACGAAGAAGGCGGTCTCGGACTGATTATGCTGCTGCGCCATTTTAAGGAGCGTCTCGTCCGGCAACCACGCTTCCAGAGGACATACCGCCGCGGCGTTGCCGGCAAACGTTTTGTCGCTAAAGGCATCCACCAGATAAAAATCAATTTTCTGCATTGTCTCTTCCTCTCTTGTTATGGGTATCTAGCGCAGAAAAACTGTGCCTTTCAGATAAAGTGTGGCCTGCCCGCTCATCAGCACGCGCGATCCTCTCAGCTCGCAGCGTATATCCCCCCCTCGTGCAGAAACCTGGCGGGCAAACATCGACGTTTTGCCCAGCTTTTCGCCCCAGTAGGGGATCAGCATCGTGTGCGCGGAGCCGGTGACCGGATCTTCCGGGACAGACACGCCCGGTGAGAAGAAGCGGCTGACAAAATCATATTCCCCCTCACCGCGCGCCGTCACGCTCACCTTATGCTCGCCCGGCGTCATTGCCGAAAAGTGAGGCGCAAGCGCCTCAACCTGCTCGCGACTCTCCAGAACGATCGTCCAGGCGCGCCCTTTACGGGCTTCGACGTAGCGGCTGATACCCAGCGCCGAGAGCATCTCCGGCGGCGGTGTCTCTGTATGGGTCGGACACGCCGGGAAGTCCAGCGTCATCCACTCCCCCTCCCGGCTGACCGTCAGGCGGCCAGACGCGGTGTCGAAGTGGATCCGCGAATCCGGGTAATCCAGCTCGGTAAACAGAACGTGTGCGGCCGCCAGCGTGGCGTGACCGCAGAGATTGACTTCGGTGAGGGTGGTAAACCAGCGTAGCTCAATGCCCCCTTTACTGCAGACGAAAAAGGCCGTTTCTGACTGATTATGCTGCTGCGCCATTTTCAGCAAGGTCTCATCAGGTAACCACGCGTTCAGCGGGCAAACGGCTGCCGGGTTGCCGCCAAACGTGGTGTCGCTGAACGCATCGACCAGATAAAAATCAATCTCCTGCATTGTCTTACCGCCTGTTTTTATTGTGATGTTCTTTTATCTTCAACGAAAACCGCCTTCCCGGCTACCGCCTTCATAAGGTAAATATTGAGATCTGCATCACATAATGGTTGAGTTTTCGCCGTTTGCCGTTTTAAGATCGTCACCTCTTCTTTTCAGCAACGAATCTCCGACATCCCTATGACAACGAACATAGTTTCCCGCAGGGTTGCGTGGCTACGCGTGGTCACGCTGGCCATTGCCGCGTTTATTTTTAACACCACAGAATTTGTTCCGGTTGGGCTGTTGTCTGACATCGCTGAAAGTTTCCAGATGGAAACGGCTCAGGTGGGCATTATGTTGACCATCTACGCCTGGGTCGTGGCGCTGATGTCCTTACCGTTTATGCTGCTGACCAGCCAGATAGAGCGTCGTAAGCTGCTGATCGGCCTGTTTACCCTGTTCATCGGCAGCCACATTCTGTCATTTATGGCGTGGAATTTTACGGTGCTGGTCATAAGCCGCATCGGCATTGCCTTTGCCCATGCGGTGTTCTGGTCGATCACCGCGTCGCTGGCAATCCGCCTGGCACCGGCAGGCAAACGCGCGCAGGCGCTGAGCCTGATTGCCACCGGTACCGCGCTGGCGATGGTGCTGGGCCTGCCGATTGGCCGCATCGTGGGGCAATACTTCGGCTGGCGTACCACCTTCTTTGCTATTGGCATGGGCGCGCTGGTGACGCTGGTGTGTCTGATTAAGCTGCTGCCCGCGCTGCCGAGCGAACATTCCGGCTCGCTGAAAAGCCTGCCGCTGCTGATGCGTCGCCCCGCGCTGCTGGGTATCTATCTGCTTACCGTCATTGTGGTGACCGCGCATTACACGGCGTACAGCTACATTGAACCGTTTGTGCAGGTGGTGGCGGGCTTTAGCGCCAACTTTGCCACCGTCTTACTGCTGATCCTCGGCGGCGCGGGCATTATTGGCAGCGTGCTGTTTGGCAAGCTGGGTAACCGGCACGCCTCCTTGCTGGTGAGCAGCGCCATCGGCCTGCTGCTGGCCTGCCTGCTGCTGCTGATGCCCGCCGCTGGCAGTGAAAGCCATCTGGCGATCCTCAGCCTGTTCTGGGGCGTGGCGATCATGATTATTGGTCTGGGCATGCAGGTGAAGGTGCTGGCGCTGGCGCCGGACGCGACGGACGTTGCCATGTCGCTGTTCTCGGGGATTTTCAATCTGGGCATTGGCGCGGGGGCGCTGGTGGGAAATCAGGTTATTCTGCACGTCTCGATGTCGGCGATTGGCTATCTGGGGGCTATTCCGGCCCTGGTGGCGCTGATCTGGTCGGTGCTTATCTTCCGCAAATGGCCGGTGGCGCTGGAGGAACAGGGGCAGCACGGGTGAGGAGTGTTTGTGCCGGGTGGCGGCTACGCCTTACCCGGCCTACAACTGCTCGAACGTAGGCCGGGTTAGCGCAGCGCCACCCGGCAATGAATTTAATGGTAAGTCTTAATAATCTCCAGCACGCCGTTAATAATAAACTGTACGCCCATACAGACCAGTAAGAAGCCCATCAGGCGGGAAATCGCCTCGATACCGCCCTTGCCTACCCAGCGCATAATGGCGCCGGAGCTGCGCAGCGATGCCCACACGATAATCCCGATAATCGCAAAAATCAGCGGTGGCGCAACCGTCAGCACCCAGTCCGGGAAGGTTGAGCTATCGCGCACCGTCGACGCGGAACTGATGATCATCGCGATGGTCCCGGGTCCCGCCGTGCTCGGCATGGCCAGCGGCACAAAGGCAATATTGGCGGACGGTTCGCTTTCCAGCTCCTCGGATTTGCTTTTGGCCTCCGGCGACTCATGCGCTTTTTGCGCCGGGAACAGCATGCGGAAACCGATAAAAGCGACGATCAGCCCCCCGGCGATACGCAGGCCCGGAATGGAGATCCCGAAGGTATTCATCACCACCTGTCCGGCATAGTAGGCCACCATCATGATGGCAAACACATAGACGGAAGCCATCATCGACTGATGATTGCGCTCGGCGCTGTTCATATTCCCGGCCAGCCCAAGGAAAAGCGCCACCGTGGTTAACGGGTTCGCCAACGGCAGCAAGACCACCAGCCCAAGACTCACTGCTTTAATTAAATCCAACATAGTGCATCGTCGTCCTTATCCATATTCATCCCCGCAAGTATAGGGGGAAAGTGTGACGTTAGGCCATCCGCGCAACGTAACGATTATTTTCCTTCGGAAAAGATAACTGGTGGTTATCTATATGATTTTAAAGCGTTCAAAAAAAGTTCATGAAACGTTTTAGCAATTCGTGGCATCGGCCTATTCATTCAGTTGACTTATACTTGCCTGAGCAATAATATCTGCCGTGACTAACTACTTGCCAGGGCAACCATTGTGAAAAGCACCAGTGATATCTTTAACGACGTTGTTCCGCTGGGTCGTCTTATTCATATGGTCAATCAGAAAAAAGATCGCCTGCTCAATGACTACCTGTCACCGCTGGATATCACCGCAACACAGTTCAAAGTGCTGTGCTCCATTCGCTGCGAAGTGTGTATCACACCGGTTGAGCTGAAAAAGGTGCTCTCTGTCGATCTGGGCGCGTTAACCCGCATGCTGGATCGTCTCGTCTGCAAAGGATGGATAGAACGAAGCCCTAACCCGAATGACAAACGCGGCGTACTGGTGAAGCTGACCAGCGATGGCGCGGCCATGTGCGAGCAATGTCATCAATTAGTAGGACAAACACTGCATCAGGAACTAACAAAAAACTTAACGGCAGATGAGGTGGCAACCCTTGAGCTTCTGCTTAAGAAAATACTGCCGTAAACAGAAAAAGAGGTATGACGATGTCCAGACGCAATACTGACGCTATCACCATTCATAGCATTTTGGACTGGATCGAGGATAACCTGGAATCGCCGCTCTCCCTTGAAAAAGTGTCAGAGCGTTCAGGTTACTCCAAATGGCACCTGCAACGGATGTTCAAAAAAGAGACCGGCCATTCACTAGGTCAATATATTCGCAGCCGCAAGCTGACGGAAATTGCCCAGAAACTGAAAGAAAGCAATGAGCCAATCCTTTACCTGGCGGAGCGCTACGGATTTGAATCGCAGCAAACCCTGACCCGTACGTTCAAGAA
Organism: Enterobacter cloacae complex sp. ECC445; assembly: GCF_021892025.1. Taxonomy (NCBI): domain Bacteria; kingdom Pseudomonadati; phylum Pseudomonadota; class Gammaproteobacteria; order Enterobacterales; family Enterobacteriaceae; genus Enterobacter; species Enterobacter cloacae complex sp. ECC445. The sequence continues at coordinate 377,651 of NZ_JAKLRZ010000002.1, forward strand.
CTATTTTGACGTGCCGCCTCATAAGTACCGAATCACCAGCGTGCCGGGCGAATCCCGATACCTGTATCCGTTAAAACACTGTAGTTAATTATCGCCTGTCACAGACGTAACCGAGGAAATCATGAAAGTTATCGCCTCCGCCGCCCTCGCCTTGCTGGTGCTGTTCTCCAGCCAGACCTTCGCGGAGCAAACCCCTCGTGCAACGCAGCAAAATAATCCTGATACGATGATTTTGCCGTCAGCACATGACCAGTCGCCTTATGATTTCAACCATATGGGTGCTGGTAGCGACAAATCCGACGAATTAGGCGTGCCTTATTATAATCAGCACGGCCTCTGATTCGTTTTTGCCCCGCAGACGCGGGGCTTTTTTTATGCCTTTATCACACCCGCGCCGCGCGGCGCACGCGCAGGCCAAAGACGTTAATATAGAGCCCGGCCATGATCAGCACGGCGCCAAACAGCTGCAGCGCGCTCAGCGTTTCATCCAGTAACAGTGCCGCACTGGCAAGCCCCACCACGGGCACCAGCAGGGACAACGGCGCGACGCGCCAGGTTTCATAGCGCCCCAGGAGCGATCCCCAGATCCCGTAGCCCACGATGGTGGCGACAAAGGCCAGATAGACCAGCGAAAGAATGGTGGTCAGGTCGATCTCAACGAGGCTGTTAAGCATGACGGCCGGACCGTCCAGAACAGACGACGCCAGCAGAAAAGGTATCACCGGGATCAGCGCGCTCCACACCACCAGGGACATCACCGCCGGGCGCGCCTCGTGCTGCATAATCAGCTTGTTGAAGATATTCCCGCACGCCCAGCTCAGCCCCGCCGCCAGCGTCAGCATAAAGCCGAGCAGCGCCACGTGCTGACCGTTCAGGCTGGCCTCAATGAGCACCAGCACGCCAAACACCGCCAGCGTAATTCCCGCCAGCTGCTTGCCCTGCAGGCGTTCGCCAAACACAAACGCGCCGAGAATAATGGTAAAGAACGCCTGTGCCTGTAAGACCAGCGAGGCCAGGCCAGCCGGCATACCGAACTTGATGGCGCAAAAGAGAAACGCGAACTGGCCAAAGCTAATGGTCAGACCGTAGCCCAGCAGCAGTTTGAAGGGTATCTTCGGACGGGCGACAAAGAAGATGGCCGGGAACGCCACCAGCATAAAACGCAAACCGGCCAGCATCAGCGGCGGCATGTTGTGCAGCCCCAGCTTGATGACCACAAAATTGAGCCCCCATACTACGACCACCAGCAACGCCAGCAGCCCGTCTTTACGCGTCATACCCTGCCCCTGATTTATTAATAATTTGTTAACACTTCAAGGTAACAGAAAAAAGGACGCCGCGAGAAGATCATTAATTCTGGCAGGCAGCAGAAGCACTTACGGATAAACCAGGTGCTATACAAGCCCCTTATGTCATGGTAATCCTGTTAACACACCTCTAATAAAAGCATAAGCAACTGTCGGGCAGAAATATGAAACCATCTCTCAGGCGCTCAACCGCAGCGCTGCTGGCATCGTCATTGTTGTTAACCATCGGTCGGGGAGCGACGCTGCCGTTCATGACCATTTATCTCACGCGCGTCTATAGCATGAGCGTGGAGAATATTGGTTATGCCCTGACGATTGCGCTAACCATCGGCGTGGTGTTCAGCCTGGGATTTGGCATTCTTGCCGATAAGTTTGATAAAAAACGCTACATGCTGATCGCGATCGTGGCGTTTATCGCCGGATTTGTCGCGATCCCGCTGGTGGATAACGTCACCCTGGTGGTGCTGTTCTTTGCGCTGATCAATTGCGCCTATTCCGTCTTTTCGACAGTGCTAAAAGCCTGGTTCTCCGACGTGCTCACCGCAAGCCAGAAAGCGCGCGTCTTCTCGCTGAACTACAGCTTTCTGAACATTGGCTGGACGATCGGGCCGCCGATTGGCACCCTGCTGGTGATGTACAGCCTGCAGCTGCCGTTCTGGCTGGCGGCCTTCTGCGCCGCCCTGCCGCTGGGATTTATTCATTTCTTCGTGCAGAAGAGCGTGGCGTTAGATACCGCCGAGGAGAAGATGCCCTGGCAGCCGTCGGTCCTGCTGAAAGACCGCGCGCTGTTCTGGTATACGCTGTCTGGCCTGCTGGCCTCCTACGTCGGCGGCTCGTTCGCGAGCTGTATTTCGCAATACGTTCTCGCCGCGCACGCGGACAGCGATTTTGCCGAGAAGGTGGTTGCCGTGGTCTTACCCGTCAACGCCGCCGTGGTGGTGACGCTGCAATATGCGCTCGGGCGCAAGATCTCCGCCAGCAATATTCGCCCGCTGATGACCCTCGCTACCCTGTTTTTTATCGTGGGGCTGGGCGGTTTTATGCTCTCCGGTGAAAACCTGGTTTACTGGGGCATCGCCGCCGCCGTCTTTACGCTGGGTGAGATTATCTATGCGCCGGGCGAATACATGCTGATCGACAATATTGCGCCGCCGGGAATGAAGGCAAGTTATTTTTCCGCACAGGCGCTGGGCTGGCTCGGCGCGGCGGCAAACCCGATGATCACCGGTATTATCCTGACCCACCTGCCGCACTGGTCGCTGTTTGTCATTATGATGGTCGCCATTATCATTGCCTGGCTGATGATTTTGCGCGGGATGAGCGTGAAGGCATGGTGCGAGTCGCCCAAAGCAGCGTAGAAAATGTAGGCCGGGTAAGGCGCAGCCGCCACCCGGCAATAAAGCATCAGTGGTGTAGCATCTCCTCCACCACCTGCTCTTTATACATCTCGTTCGGGTAATAGGTCGGCCAGTTATCCATCTCTTTCAGCAGCGCCTCGTGAGAGGTGTTGCCCATGAAGATGTGGAAGTGTGAAGAGGCTTTCGGCCCGATGGTGTGGTCGCTGAATTGAACATACTTCGGTGCCCTGCTGTCTGCGTCCTTGCACTCAAAGAGATACCGCACGCCTTTCTTGCCTGACGCGTAGGTCAGAATTTTGTAACCGCTGTAGTCATAGTGGCAGCGGCTGATCGCTTTACCCTTATGGAATTCCATCACGTTATTTTCGATACCGATGGCATCCACGTCCGTTGCATATCCCTTACGATAGTAGGCCTTCACCTCGTCGAAGGTTTTGCTTTTATCCTTCTGCGCCTTCTGCTTAAAGACCGGATCCAGCGAGCCGTCCAGCAGGAACGGATAGACGGACTGCCAGGTTCCGTCCCAGTCTGACAGCGCTCTGTCCTTCACGTCTTTATCCTCAAACACGCCGTTTGCCGCTTTCTGTTCCGCTTCGGTCATCTGATGGCCGTGCGAGTGGGCAAACAGCTGGCCGCTGACCAGCAGCGCCCCCAGAGTCATGGCAAATTTTCCAATATGTGCAGCCAAAGTAACACCCTCATTCCGTTTTATAAGAATGAGGATGTTATATTATAACATTTCAAATCGCAACCAGCCCGCGAACGCCCTCCTGCTCCATGTTTTCACCCCGCCCATGCTGGATGATGGTGCCGCGCGACATCAGGAGGTAGCTGTCGGCCAGCTCGGCAGCAAAGTCATAAAACTGTTCGACCAGCAGAATCGCCATATCGCCCCTGTTCGCCAGGGTGCGGATCACCTGGCCGATCTCTTTAATTACCGACGGCTGTATGCCTTCGGTCGGTTCGTCGAGGATCAGCAGCTGCGGGCGGCTCGCCAGCGCGCGCCCAATCGCCAGCTGCTGCTGTTGTCCGCCGGAGAGATCGCCCCCGCGGCGGTGCTGCATCTCTTTAAGCACCGGGAAAAGCCGCCAGATCTCTTCCGGCACCCGCTTCGCCTCGCGGGCGGGAAACCGCGACAGCCCCAGCAGGAGGTTCTCTTCCACGGTCAGGCGCGGGAAAATTTCGCGCCCCTGCGGAACATACGCCACGCCAGACTGCACCCGCTGGTGCGGCCTGCTGTGGGTGATTTTCTTCCCCTGCCAGATAATCTCCCCGGTTTTCGCCGGGATGAGCCCCATCAGGCACTTCAGCAGCGTGGTTTTCCCGACGCCGTTGCGTCCCAGCAGGCAGGTGACTTCACCGGTGACGGCTGCAAAACTCACGCCGCGCAGGATATGGCTCCCGCCGTAAAACTGATTCAGTTCGTTGACCTGTAGCATCCTCTCTCCTTAGCGTCCCAGATAGACCTCAATCACCTGCTCGTTGGCCTGCACCTCGCGAAGCGATCCTTCTGCCAGCACGCGCCCCTGGTGCAGCACCGTCACGCGATCGGCAATGGTTTCAACAAAGCCCATATCGTGCTCCACCACCATCAGGGAATGCTTGCCCGCCAGGGTTTTGAACAGCTCGGCGGTGTATTCCGTTTCTGCGTCGGTCATCCCGGCGGCCGGTTCGTCCAGCAGCAGCAGATGCGGGTCCTGCACCAGCAGCATACCGATTTCGAGGAACTGTTTTTGCCCGTGCGACAGCAGCCCGGCGCGGCGGTCGCGCTCGCTGCTAAGCCGCAGCAATACCAGCATCTCGTCAATGCGGTCCCGCTGCTCGCCGTTGAGCGTGGCCCGCAGGCTCGCCCAGACGGATTTATCGGCTTTCATGGCGATCTCCAGGTTTTCCCACACCGTCAGCGCCTCAAAGACCGTGGGCTTCTGGAATTTGCGCCCGATCCCCTGTCGGGCAATGGCCGCAGACTCCAGCGCGGTGAGGTCGATGGACTGATCGTAAATCGCCCGGCCGCTCTTTGGCCGCGTTTTGCCGGTAATCACGTCCATCAGCGTGGTTTTACCGGCCCCGTTGGGACCGATCACGCAGCGTAGCTCCCCCACGCCGATGTGCAGCGTGAGATCGGTCAGGGCCTGAAAGCCATCAAAATTGACGTTAATGGCCTCAAGCTGAAGCACCGGGTCGGTCTGGTCTCGGTAGCGGTCGCCCGGCAGCTGGCGTGTGAATAACCCTTCGGCTGGCTGCATTATTTCTCTCCCTTACGAAACAGTCCGTAGACGCCGCGCGGCAAGAACAGCGTGACGGCGATAAAAATCAGCCCCAGGAACAGCTGCCAGTACTCCGGCATCGCGACGGTGAAAAAGCTCTTCGCCCCGTTCACCAGCGCCGCGCCAATCACCGGCCCGACCAGCGTGCCGCGTCCGCCCAGCGCCACCCAGATGGCGGCTTCTATCGAGTTCGTCGGCGACATTTCGCCGGGGTTAATGATGCCGACCTGCGGGACGTACAGCGCCCCCGCCAGGCCGCACAGCACGGCGGAGAGCGTCCATACCAGCAGCTTGAACCCCCGCGGATCGTAGCCGCAAAACGTCAGGCGGTTTTCCGCGTCGCGAACGGCGGTCAGGATGCGGCCAAACTTGCTCCTCGCCAGCGCAAATCCGCTCCCCAGCGCCAGAATCAGCAACAGCACGGTCGTCAGAAACAGCGCGATACGCGTGGAGGTTTCCGTCACTGAAAACCCGAGCAGCGTGGTAAAGCCGGTGAAGCCGTTATTGCCGCCAAAGCCGGTTTCGTTGCGAAAGAACAGCAGCATGCCCGCGTAGGTCAGCGCCTGGGTCATAATCGAGAAATAGACGCCTTTGATCTTTGAGCGAAAGGCAAACCAGCCGAACACCAGCGCCAGCAGCCCCGGCACCAGCACAATCAGCGCCAGCGCCCAGGCAAAATGCTGGGTCCCCCACCAGAACCACGGCAGTTCGCTCCAGGAAAGAAACGACATAAACGCGGGCAGACCGTCACCCGCGGCCTGGCGCATCAGGTACATGCCCATCCCATAGCCGCCGAGGGCGAAGAAGATGCCGTGCCCGAGGGACAGCATTCCGGCATAGCCCCACACCAGATCCAGCGCCACCGCAACGATGGCATAGCAGAGGATTTTGCCCATCAGCGTCAGCATCCAGGTCGAAAGCGCCAGCGGATGCGTCGCAGGCAGCAGGGCAAAAAACGGCAATATCAGCAGACACGCCACCAGCAGGCTGCCTGCGATCTGCGTTGTGCGCGGCGCTTTACGCGCCAGCGTTAAGGTTAGCGGCTGGCTCATCAGTCAATCACCCTCCCTTTCAGCGCAAACAGCCCCTGCGGGCGTTTCTGAATAAACAGCACGATCGCCACCAGAATCACGATCTTGCCCAGCACCGCGCCCATCTGCGGCTCAAGAATTTTATTGAAAATGCCGAGGCCAAAGGCCGCCGCCACGCTGCCTGCCAGCTGGCCTACGCCACCGAGCACCACCACGAGGAAGGAGTCGATGATGTACCCCTGACCAAGCTCCGGCCCGACGTTACCAAGCTGCGAGAGCGCCACGCCGCCTAACCCGGCTATCCCCGAGCCCAGCCCAAACGCCAGCATATCGACGCGACCTGTCGGTACCCCGCAGCAGGCAGCCATGCTGCGGTTTTGCGTCACGGCCCGCACGTTGAGCCCCAGACGGGTTTTATTCAGAATCAGCCAGGTAAAGAACAGCACCAGCAGCACGAAACCCAGCACCACTATACGGTTCCACGGCAGCGTCAGGTTGGCGAAAACCTGTACCCCGCCGGAAAGCCATGCCGGGTTCGCCACCTCCAGGTTCTGGGCGCCAAACGTCATGCGCACCAGCTGGATAAGCATCAGGCTGATGCCCCACGTTGCGAGCAGCGTTTCCAGAGGACGACCGTACAGATGGCGGATCACGGTACGCTCCAGCACCATCCCGATGCCCGCCGTCAGGCAGAACGCGACCGGCAAGGCAATCACCGGATAGAGCGCCAGCCACTGGGGCGCAAGCCCGGCCATCGCCTGCTGCACCATCCAGGTGGCATACGCCCCAAGCATCAGCATCTCGCCGTGCGCCATGTTAATGACGCCGAGCAGGCCGTAGGTAATGGCCAGCCCCAGCGCCGCCAGCAGCAGCACCGATCCGAGCGACAGCCCCATAAACGCCTGCCCCAGCAGATCGCCCCACATCAGTCGATGCTGGATCTGGCTCAGACTCTCCTGCGCGGCGGCGCGAACCCCGGCATCCGGCTCTGTCTGTGCCTGGGTAAACGGGGTGAGTCTGGATTCCTCGTCCGGATCGTCGGACTGCCCTAATAATTCGACGGCCTTGCGGCGCACCTCCGCCTGCGTGCTTGCCAGCTGGAGATGAGCTACCGCAAGCAGCAAAGCCTTACGTGCCACGGCATCCGTTTCATCGCTTACCCGCTTTTCCAGAAACGCGAGCATCTCCGGCTGGGCATCCCGCTGAAGCTGACGAGCTGCCGCCCGCCTTTCCGTGACACTGTCACTCACCAGCTGATGCGTAGCGATAGCCGTGGCGGCCAGCACCCGCAGCCGGTTCGTCAGGCGGACGGCTTTGGTTGGCGCTGCGGCCGCCTGAGCGTCACCGAGCGAGACCATTTGACCGTTACGCTGCGCGAAGGCGTGCTTTTGGCTGTCGGTATACAGGTTTTCCTTTTGCAGCGCCTGCAGCAGCGGCAGCCTCGCGGCATCCGGCGCGGCGGCCCACTGCGTCAGCAACTCCGCCTGCTGGCTTCGGCTGGCGGCAACAAAACGATCGGCATCCGATGCCTGCGCCATCCCTGGCAGCAGTCCGGAAAGCCATACAAGAACGATGAACATGCGCATGGCGTTCATGACGTTTCTCCCTGAGGCAATGGCCTAGTTGCTGGCGGTTTTCATCGGCTGGTCGGGCTTTTTGTCATTCCCGGCGATGAACGGACTCCACGGCTGGGCGCGCACCGGCTGTTCCGTCTGCCAGACCACGTTGAACTGGCCGTTGCCTTCAATTTCACCGATCATGACCGGCTTATGCAGATGATGGTTGGTAGCATCCATGGTGAGCGTAAAGCCAGACGGCGCCTTAAATGACTGACCGGCCATCGCCGCGCGCACCTTATCCACGTCGGTGGTGCCCGCTTTTTCCACCGCCTGCGCCCACATATGGATCCCCACGTAAGTCGCCTCCATCGGGTCGTTGGTCACCACGGTATCGGCATTCGGCAGCTTGTGCGCCTTCGCATAGGCTTTGTAATCCGCGACGAACGCCTGGTTGGTTGGATTATCCACGGACTCAAAGTAGTTCCACGCCGCCAGGTTACCCACCAGCGGTTTGGTGTCGATTCCGCGCAGCTCTTCTTCGCCGACGGAGAACGCCACCACCGGCACGTCGGTGGCCTTCAGCCCCTGGTTAGCCAGCTCTTTGTAGAACGGCACGTTGGAGTCGCCGTTGATGGTCGACACCACGGCGGTTTTGCCGCCGGCGGAGAATTTCTTGATGCTGGCGACGATGGTCTGGTAGTCGCTGTGACCAAACGGGGTGTAAACCTCTTCGATGTCCTTATCCTCCACCCCTTTCGAATGCAGGAACGCGCGCAGGATCTTGTTGGTGGTGCGCGGGTAAACGTAGTCGGTACCCAGCAGGAAGAAGCGCTTCGCCGCGCCGCCGTCTTCGCTCATCAGGTACTCCACCGCCGGGATGGCCTGCTGGTTCGGCGCCGCGCCGGTATAGAAGACGTTTGGCGACATTTCCTCACCTTCATACTGCACCGGGTAGAACAGCAGGCCGTTCAGCTCCTCAAACACCGGCAGTACGGATTTGCGCGACACCGACGTCCAGCAGCCAAACACCACCGCCACTTTATCCTGGCTCAGCAGCTGGCGCGCCTTCTCGGCAAACAGCGGCCAGTTTGAGGCGGGATCCACCACTACCGGCTCCAGCTTTTTCCCCAGCACGCCGCCTTTGGCGTTGATCTCGTCGATGGTCATCAGGGCAACGTCCTTGAGCGGCGTTTCCGAGATCGCCATGGTGCCGGACAGAGAATGCATGATCCCCACTTTGATGGTGTCGGCCGCCTGCACGCCAAAACTCATGCCCATCGCCACGACGGACGCGGATAACGCAAAGGCCTTTAATAAGGTACGACGCTGCATATTTTCACTCCTGAAAAGAACGCTGTGCGAAAACGTCCGTTACGGCATGGACGCGGAAAAAAAGTCTCAGCGAAGCAGGAGCAAAAAGAGTGCCAGAATGAAAATTGCGCTATAGCGGGCGGTGGAATGCGGGATGTAAAGAGAACGACTCAGAATGGTACAGCGCTGCACTTTTATAATGCAGCGCTGCGGAGGGGCTTTTACCAAACTTCGCTGGCGATCTGCGTCACCAGGCGAACTTTGTCCCACTGCTGGGCTTCGCTCAGGCTGTTGCCCTCTTCGGTCGAGGCAAAGCCGCACTGCGGGCTCAGGCAAATCTGCTCCTTCGCCACGTATTTCGCCGCCTCTCCAAGACGGGCCTTCACGCCTTCCGGATTCTCCAGCTCGCCGTTTTTGGTGGTGATCAGGCCCAGCACCACCTGCTGCTTGCCCGGGCGAACAAAGCGCAGCGGCGCGAAATCACCGCTGCGGTCGTTATCGTATTCCAGGAAGAACGCGTCAACGTTGACCGTCCCAAACAGCACTTCAGCCACCGGCTCGTAGCCGCCTTCGGAAATCCAGGTGGAACGGAAGTTACCGCGACAGACGTGAAGCCCGATGGTCAGATCCTCCGGCTTGCCTTCCAGCGCCTTGTTGAGAACGCGGGCATAGATACGCGCCAGCTCATCGGCATCGTCCCCGCGCTCGCGGATTTGACGGCGCTGATCGTCCGAACACAGGTAGGCCCAGACGGTGTCGTCCAGCTGCAGGTAACGGCAGCCCGCGTCGTAGAAGGCCCGAATGGCGTCGCGCCAGGTGGTTGCCAGATCGTCAAAATAGACGTTCAGGTCGGGATACACCGTCGCGTCAATGTCTTTGCGACCGCCGCGGAAATGAAGCACGCTCGGGCTGGGAATGGTCATCTTCGGCTGCGCGCTGCCGCTGATGCTTTTCAGATAGCGGAAGTCTTCCAGCATCGGGTGGTTGCCAAAGCCCAGCTTGCCGGTGACGCGCACGCCGTGGGCTTTGGTTTGCACCCCGTTAAACTGGATCCCCTGCTGGGAATCGTAACGCTCGACGCCCTGCAGGCCGTCGAAGAAGTCAAAGTGCCACCACGCGCGGCGAAACTCACCGTCGGTGACCACGTTCAGGCCGCACGCGCACTGCTGCTCGACGACGTGGCGAATCGCCTCGTCCTCGACCGCACGAAGCTGTCCGGCATCAATCTCGCCGCTGGCGAACTTCAGGCGAGCCTGCCTGATGGCATCCGGGCGTAAAAAACTGCCGACTACGTCGGCGCGGTATGGGGCGTGGTGTCGTTGCATGCAAATCTCCTCAGTCTGCCGGCGATGATTGCCAGCAGTGATAATTCATTATTTGAATCTTTAGACTTCTGGATGTCTAAATGTCCGAAAACAATGTCATACCTCACCGGCTCCGGCAAACGAGAAAATTTCACGGGTGTTGAAAAAAATTCATCTTCACAGGGTGGCAACGGATTCCTGGCCGGCAAACGCGTAGCGTTCGTCTTCCCAGCCGGTGATGCCGCCGAGCATAATTTTGACCGGCAGCCCGAGACGCGCCAGCTTCAGCGCGGCCCTGTCCGCGCCGTTACAGTGCGGCCCCGCGCAGTAAACGACAAACAGCGTGCCTTCCGGCCACTGGGCCATGCGCTCGGCGGTAATCTGGCTCCACGGCATATGCACAGCGCCCGGCACGTGACGACGGGCAAACTGCGCCGGGCTCCCCACCACGTGCAGCAAAACAAAGTCCTGCTCATCACTGGCAATGGCATGATGCACATCGGCGCAGTCGGTCTCGACGCTCAGGCGACGCAGAAAATGGGTAACGGCTTCCTGCGGCTCGGCAGCCGGAAATTCAGTAACATAGCTCATGATCCTTCCTCATCTTTGGCGTTTGTGTTAACACTACTCTATCCACAAATTCAGCCCGTGAATGCGTTCGCTTATGCCAGAAAACAGCAAAAAGATGACAAACTTAAGACAAATTGCGCGCCCGCAGGTGGTTGTGCTGGCGTATGACGGTCTGTGTACCTTTGAGTTTGGCGTGGCGGTGGAGATCTTCGGCCTGCCGCGTCCGGAGCTGGGCGACGAATGGTATCGTTTTGCGGTGGCGAGCGTTGACGACGGTGAACTTCGGGCGACGGGCGGGATCCGCATCATTACCGATGGTGATTTAAGCCTGCTGGCGTCTGCGGACCTGATTGTGGTTCCCGGCTGGCGGGGGCTGGATTCACCGGTTCCGGATGCGCTCTGCGGCGCGCTACGCCAGGCCAGCGCCAGAGGATGCCGGCTGCTCTCTATCTGTTCTGGGGTGTTCGTGCTGGCCGCTACGGGCCTGCTAAATGGCCGCAAGGCCACAACGCACTGGCGCTATATTGACGTGCTTAAGGCCCGCTACCCTGACATCGAGGTGGTTGAGGACGTGCTCTACCAGGACGAAGGGGATATTTTGACGTCCGCGGGCAGCGCGGCGGGGATCGATCTCTGCCTGCACGTCGTGCGTCGGGATTATGGCATGGAAACCGCCAACAGCGTGGCGCGGCGGCTGGTCATTCCACCTCACCGGGATGGCTCACAGCCACAGCAGCTGAGCCGGCCGGTGGCCCAGCTGCGGGAGAGCCAGCGCCTGGGCCAGCTGTTTGATTTTCTGCACACGCATCTTATCGAGGCGCACAGCGTCGACTCCCTGGCGCGTCGGGTCGGCATGAGTCAGCGCACCTTCCTTCGTCGCTTTGAGGCGGCAACGGGTACGACGCCTGCTCGCTGGCTGATCAATGAGCGTCTGCTGAGAGCAAAAGATTATCTGGAAAGCAGCCGGTTAAGCATCGACAGCATCGCTGAACAGACCGGGTTTGGTCAGGCGGCCACGTTGCGTCATCATTTCCGCCAGCAGTTTGCCCTTTCTCCGGCTCAGTACCGCAAGCAATTTTCACGTCCAGGTACGGCCCGCTAACGGCCGAGGGTTTCACGCAGGGTTAAGCCCGCAGTGAACCGTCCAAAAAAAAACCGCCCCAAAAGGCGGTAAATGCTTGCATGGATAGATTTGTATTTTGGTCTCTACGTCCCGACACTCCATGGTCGGGCTGCGGATCCCTTACAAACTAACACTGATTAGATTAACGAAAGCTAAACAGCCTTATTAACTCGCCTTCGTGTTGATTTGCAAATAACGCATCAGGCCCTGATCGGCGCTCTGCTTAGCATCGTCGTTAATCGCTTCGAGATAAAACGAACGCGAAACGCCATAAGGGGCTTTTTCAGAAGGATACACCGCAAACTGGAATATTTTTCCTCTTGCCTGATGCAGGCAATCTAATTCCCAGCGTTGGACGTCTACTTTTTTACTCTTGCAGGCTACACGCCCGTAATCACTGGTTAAATATGAACCAACGCGGGTTTCTGCGGACTGAATGTATTCTGGTTCATCATTCCCGATATAGCGAACCCCTGCCGTTGCACCAACGGCCACCACGAGGAGCGCAAACGCGATTATTTTTTTCATTTATTGAGACTCATTCCTTAGCCAGAGAATCACTATTATATAGGATAATCCTTAAAAGAAACGTCTGTTTAATTACCAGAAGTGGTAGTTTACAGCGCGCTAGTGGCATTTAGGATGTTTCTTAAAAAGAATTCCATACCAACAGTATTTGACATTTTCTTTGCCGTACTTTGACGTTTTGAATAATAACCCTAAGAAATAATCGCCATGATTACCCGGCAAAATCATTTAGCGGTGAAGCCATGATAAAAAAAGGGTTATCTCTCATCATGCTTATCTGTGCGCTGTTTTCAGGCCAGCTTATGGCCGGGCACAAAGGACATGAATATTTATGGGTAAAGAACGTCGCGCATCAGCTTCGTCATGAAGCCGACAGCGATGAGTTGCGGAGTGCTGCGGAAGAATCGGCGGAGGGTTTGCGCGAGCATCACCTGTGGCAAAAATCGCGCAAACCGGACACGCACGTTCGGTAATTAGCTGCCCTTGCGTTTTGGCAGCGTTTTCATCAGGTCGTCCGGACTAACGGACGCCACGATGCTGCCGGGCTGCGGCATTTTGAAGATGTGGTTCTTCATCTTACCAATCACATGCATTTCGCATGGACGGCAGTCAAACTTGAGCGTCAACACTTCGTCACCGTTTACCAGCTGCATGGGCGTGGCCTTCCAGCTCTTAATGTTGCCTTTCGCCTGCTTGGGACACAGGTTAAACGCAAAGCGGAGGCAGTGCTTGGTGATCATCACCGGCACGTCGCCCTTCTCTTCGTGCGCTTCATAGGCGGCGTCAATCAGCTGCACGCCGTGGCGATGATAGAACTCGCGCGCCTTATGGTTGTAGACGTTGGCCAGGAAGGATAAATGGGTCTCCGGGTAGACTGGCGCAGGGACGGTTTCCGCTTTACGGCTGGCGCGCGGATACTGTGCCAGGCGCGCGGCATCCAGCAACTCTGTCGTTTCACGGCGGAATGCGTTAAGCAGGCTGTTTGGCACGAACAGCGCGTCCGGCAGATTCACATCGATAGCGCGCGCGTAGTAGATCGTCTGGCCCAGCTTCGCCACGCCATCCTTCAGGCTGTTAAGCGCTTTTTCCGCGTTGTTTGCCACGTCGAAGTGACCCTCGAGCGTATGGGTCACGCTGATGCCGTCTTCACAGGTCATGGTCAGAATCAGCTGCTCTTCCCAGCCGCCAAGCTCGATATCCACCGCGATACGACGCTCGCTGGAGGTTTTCAGCAGCGCCTGCTGCCAGTTATGATCGAGGTTACGGTTAAGCGCCGCGTTTGGCCGCGCCTTGTAGAGATCGGCAGGCATTTCATTCGGCCATACGCGGTAGCGGTTTTCGCCGGTTTTCTCAACCGTATTGGCACGGAAGCCCACGACTTCACGCTTAATCATCACGTTGAGGCCATCACCGTTTGCCAGCGGTTCCGTCACCTGGACATCCAGGTGATCTTTCGCCACCTTCAGCACTTCACCCACCGGTAAACCGATAAACTTCGGCGAGTCGAACGCGCCGATGTCCCCTTTACGGGCATTCACGAAATAGTCCGTGCTGCCGCGGTGGAACGTTTTGTCCGTCGACGGAATAAAGAAATGCTCGGTACGGCCAGCCGACGCGCGCGCCAGGTCGCCGCGGTCTTCGATGATGGCGTCCAGCATCTGACGATAGTGCGCGGTGATGTTCTTCACGTAGCTCATATCTTTGTAGCGCCCTTCAATCTTGAAGGAACGCACGCCCGCGTCGATCAGGGCGCCCAGGTTGGCCGTCTGATCGTTATCCTTCATGGAAAGCAGGTGTTTTTCGAACGCGACGACGCGCCCCTGATCGTCTTTCAGGGTATACGGCAGTCGGCAGGCCTGAGAACAGTCGCCGCGGTTGGCGCTGCGGCCCGTCTGCGCGTGGGAAATGTTGCACTGCCCGGAATAGGCGACGCACAGCGCGCCGTGGATGAAGAACTCAATCGTCGCGTCCGCGGCCTGGTGAATATCACGAATTTGATTCAGGTTAAGCTCGCGCGCCAGAACGATCTGCGAAAAGCCGACGTCGGAGAGAAACTTCGCCTTCTCTACCGTACGGATATCACACTGGGTACTCGCATGCAGTTCAATGGGCGGAATATCCAGCGCCAGCACGCCCATATCCTGAACGATCAGGGCATCCACCCCGGCCTGATAGAGATCGGTAATCAGACGTTGCGCAGGCTCCAGCTCATCATCATGAAGAATGGTGTTCAGGGTCACGAACACTTTCGCCCCGAAGCGATGGGCAAACGGCACCAGTTCTGCAATATCGCTCAGGCTGTTGCTGGCGTTATGGCGGGCACCGAAGCCCGGGCCACCGATGTAGACGGCGTCAGCGCCGTGAAGGATCGCTTCACGGGCAATGGCGGCGTCGCGGGCCGGGCTTAAAAGTTCAAGATGATGGGATTGCAGGCGCATACTTCGTCGTTATCCGTTATGGTCAAAATGGCGGCTATTGTAGTCAGAAGTCTGCGTCAGCGAAACAGTTTTGCGCAGCGTCAGCGGGGATAATGAATCAGGGAGTGAAAATGCACCGTCCGGTCGCTGCTGTTGCGGTAGGCGTGCGGTTTATCGCCGGCAAAACGGACGCCCGAGTCGGCATAAACCGTCTGCCATTCGCCGTCGATTTTCATCTCCAGTTCTCCGCTAATGACCACCACATGTTCAATCACTCCGGCCTCATGCGGCGTGGATTCACTCAGCGCGCCGGGGGCCAGGGTAATGGAAAAATAATCAACCCCGAGCGTTTCGTCCCACGGAAAAAGCGGCTTGACGACCATCGCCTGCTGCTGCGGGTCAAACACCGCCTGCCGGTCAGCCTCCGGCGTGATAAACGCGGAAAACGGCACGTTCAGCCCGGTGGCAATTTTCCACAGCGTCGACACCGTCGGGCTGGACTCATTGCGCTCGATTTGCCCAAGCATGGCTTTTGACACGCCGGTCTCGTCCGCGAGCTTCGACAAACTCCAGCCGCGCGCCTGGCGCAGCGCTTTCAGCGTGGTTGCAAGATGTTGTGTGATGTCCATGTTTCCTCCTGATGGCGATCAGCATACCACTTGTACGCTATAGCGCACAGTGCTACCTTATAACGGACGTTATAACGCACAGCGGAGTTATCATGCGCCCTTCCTCTCATCTTGTTCCGGCCGTACTGGCAGGATTTGTCGCCGTGCTGGTCGGTTACGCCAGCTCGGCCGCCATCATCTGGCAGGCCGCCGCTGCGGCAGGCGCCAGCGCGCAGCAGATTGCGGGCTGGATGACCGCGCTGGGGATTGGCATGGGCGTCAGCACCCTGGCGCTTTCCTGGTGGTATAAAGCACCGGTCCTGACCGCCTGGTCGACGCCCGGCGCGGCGCTGCTCGCCACCAGCCTGCACGGCGTGACGCTGGCAGAGACCATCGGCGTGTTTATCTTTGCTAACGCGCTTATTTTGCTCTGCGGCATCACCGGCCTTTTCGCCCGTCTGATGAAGCTGATCCCCCATTCGCTTGCTGCCGCCATGCTGGCCGGGGTATTGCTGCAGTTTGGCCTCCACGCGTTTGCGCATCTTGAGGGGCACTTTCTGCTGTGCGGCAGCATGATAGCGGCGTGGCTCATCGCCAGGGCGCTGGCTCCGCGCTATGCCATCGTGGTCACGCTGCTGGTCGGGGGGATCGCGGCCTGGGCGGGCGGTGACGTTGTCACGGATAAGGTTACCCTCTCTTTGGTCATGCCTGAATTTATTGCCCCTACGTTCACGTTCACCAGCCTGGTGAGCATTGGCGTGCCCTTCTTCCTGGTCACCATGGCTTCGCAAAACGCGCCGGGGTTCGCCACGATGAAGGCCTCCGGTTACCCGCTGGCGGTCTCGCCGCTCATCATTGCTACCGGCGCGCTGGCGCTGCTGCTTTCGCCTTTTGGCGTCTTTTCTGTTTGTATCGCGGCCATTACTGCCGCCATTTGTCAAAGCCCGGATGCCCATCCGGATGCCGATAAACGCTGGCTGGCGGCCATCGCGGCAGGCGGGTTTTATCTGCTGGCGGGGATTTTCGGCGGCTCGATCACCGGGCTGATGGCCGCTCTGCCGCTCAGCTGGATCCAGACGCTGGCCGGTCTGGCGCTGCTGGGCACCATCAGCGGAAGTTTATATCAGGCATTAAGCCACGAAGCGGAGCGCGACGCGGCCATCGTCACGTTCCTGATGACCGCGAGCGGCGTCACGCTCCTGGGCATCGGTTCGGCATTCTGGGGGCTGGTGCTGGGCGGCGTGTGCTATGCCCTGTTTTCACGCGCTCGCCGCGCGCAGCTGAGACGGCGTAAGGCCCATAACGCTGCGAAAACGGTTACTGAAGTGGCTGGCGGAGTTAAACCCGCAGGCCAGGGCGATATCCGTTAGCGGCGTTGAGGTATGCTGCACCATCTCTTTCGCCTTTTCCATGCGTCTTTGCATCACATACTGATGCGGTGCCAGCCCCGTCGACTGGCGGAACATGCGGGCAAAATGGTATTCGCTGAGGGCAGCCTGCGCCGCCAGTTCAGCCAGCGTCAGGGGCTGACCCAGGTTCTCTTCGATAAAGGCCAGCACGTTGCGCAGCACGAACGGCGACAACCCGCCGGTGACGACCGGCAGCTTCCACTGCACGTTAGCGTAGTTTTGCAGCAGATGGGTCAGGAGCAGCGTTGAGGCCGTGCTCAGGGTGAGCTGGTTGGCGTGCTGCTGCCAGTCGCAGCCCAATAAAAACTGTCGATACAGCGCGGTGATCTTCGGATCGCTGCCAAAAATGCGCTCGTCGAGGGTCAGCGAAAGCGGCCGCTTGTCCCAGATCTTTTCCCCCACGTCGCGCAGGTGTTCATCGGTGCAGTAAAGATGCACAAACGACAGGTCGTCACGGATATCCCACGTCGATTCGCTCTCTTTGGGCATCAGGCAGAAACGGTCCGGTCCTCCGCCGTTCTTCCAGCCGCCCGGCGTTTTTTGGTAGCTCTCGTAGCCGTCAGCCACGTACAGGCTGAGGGTATGGTGGTTACTTTTCACGGTTATCGTATCGTGCTTGTTGTACCACGCTGCCAGCTGAATACCCGAATTCAGCGAGACGGTCTCCCGCAGGACCGCATTCTGTTGGCAAAGCGTTTCAAAGGTATCGTAAGCGTGTGACATAACCGTTAGCGCATGATTGTTCGAAACATCAGTCTAAGAAGAGTTGTCTCCCGTTGCCAGACCCGGTGGAAGAAAAAAGCGCAAGATTTTGCAAGTCACCCGCAAGCAGGTGCAAGCCCGCTGCGAATCTCAGCGCCATACTGCGGGCTTCCGTGGTTTGAGAAGAGAAAGAGTATGAACGCATTATTATACGGACTGGTGGTGATCATCTGGGGAACCACGTGGATTGCGATTTTCCTGCAGCAGGGTCCCGTTGCCGCGCCCGTCTCTATTTTCTGGCGTTTCGCCGTCGCCAGCCTCACGATGATGGTGGTGTTAATCGCCCTGCGCCGCCTGCGCACGCTGGCGCTGCGGGATCACCTTTATTGCATGCTCCAGGGGTGCTGCGTTTTCTGCTTTAACTTCTGGTGCTTTTACACCGCCGCCTCGCACATCAATACCGGGCTGGAGTCGGTGATCTTCTCCATGGCCGTGCTCTACAACGCCATTAATAGCTTTATTTTCTTCGGCCAGCGCCCGCCCGCGCGTTTCTGGACGGCGGCAGCGCTGGGCCTGGTCGGGATCGTCACCCTCTTCTGGGACGATCTGCTGGCCAGCGGCTGGAGCGCGTCGCTCCTGACCGGGATTGGTCTTTCCGCGCTTGGCACCTACGGCTTCTCGCTGGGCAATATGATCAGCATGCGTCATCAGCGCAGAGGTCTGGAAACCATGACCACCAACGCCTGGGCAATGCTGTACGGCACGCTGGTCATGGGCTGCATTGCGCTTTACAGAGGCGATAGCTTTGTGCCGGAATGGACGGTGAGCTATCTCGGCGCGCTGGTTTATCTGGCCGTGTTTGGCTCGGTGATTGCTTTTGGCGCTTACTTCACGCTGGTAGGCCGCATTGGTCCGGGCAAAGCGGCCTACAGTACGCTGCTCTTCCCGCTGGTGGCGCTCTCCATCTCCACGGTGTATGAAGGCTACGTCTGGCATATCAACGGCATTGTGGGATTAGCGCTGATTCTGGGAGGAAATATGGTGATGTTTACCAAACCGGAAACCTGGTTCAGGCGCTTAAGAACGGCGTGAATAAAAAGGCCTGCGCAATGCAGGCCTTTTTACGTTACTTCGCGGTCTTTTTCACATCAAACATGGTGGCGTCCGTCGCCATGTCATCAACAACCTGCTTCAGCGTCGCAAAGGTCATTGGTGTTTTTTCGTTATTCAGCTCTTTACCTTCACCTTTACGCACCACCTTCATAACCGGTTTGTTGGTGGCCGCATCGATCAGCTCACCTTCAAAGTAAAGATGGGTATCCATGGTGCGGTGTCCGGTTGCCATCTGCGTACCGGCAACCACCAGCGCAACGGGCACCACTTCATAGAACTGCAGTCCCTCTTTCTGCGAACTCACCCCGGTAATTGCACCGCGAAAAATCAGGCTATGTTTACCCGGCGTGGTCACAATCGGCTTACGCGTACCAATCGCCGTTTTCATTTTGGTATTGGTGTAATTCAACAGCTCATCAAGCGTTTTTTGCCCGATTTGCGTGGTGGGTTTTGGCGTTGGATAGTAGGTAATCGGGGTCCAGATAATACTGTCGTAGTTAGCTTCATTATAGGAAGGATCAACCCAACGCAGCGTTGGCTTGCCCGTCGCAGACGTCGTCTGCTGCAGGCCGGAGTAGTCTTTTAAAAAGCCAGAGTATTGTTCTGGCGCGGCGACTTTTGAAGAACAACCCGCCAAAGCCAATAGACCAGTAAGCGCTGCAACTTTAAAAAAAGTTTGAGTACGCATGATAGTTTTCCATGTTATCTGCAAGTATGCATTTGAAGTTATAGCAAAAGAGAGGCGGGTTTGTTGTGACAAAAAATGATGCGGAGAGCACAAATTGCAAAAAGATTGCCCGGACGCATGCCGGGCAGTGAAAAATTACTGATTTATATCCACTTGCCAGAACAGATGTTTGCCAAACGGGTCGATTTCATAGCCCTTCACCTCCTTGCGTACCGGTTCGAAAATCGTTGAATGCGCAATCATCACCGCAGGCATCTGGTCATGCATCATCTGCTGCGCCTCTTTATACAACGCCACGCGCTTATCATGATCGGTCATCGATTTCGCCTCGGCAATGAGGTTATCGAAGGGCTTGTAGCACCATTTCGCCGAGTTTGATCCGCCGTTCGCCGAGGTGCAGGTAAAGAGCGGGCCGAAGAAGTTATCCGGATCGCCGGTGGCCGTCGTCCAGCCCATCAGCGCGGCCTGATGCTCTCCGCCCTTCACGCGTTTCAGATACTCGCCCCATTCGTAGGTAACGATTTTGGTCTGTACGCCAATTTTCGCCCAGTCCGCCTGAATCATCTCCGCCATGCGTTTCGCATTCGGGTTATAGGGACGCTGGACCGGCATCGCCCATAAATCGATGCTGACGCCGCTGGCAAAGCCGGCCTCTTTCAGCAGCGCTTTGGCTTTTTCAGGATCGTAGTCGTAATCCTTAAGCTCACTGTCGGCACTCCAGACGTCCGGCGGCAGCAGATTCTTCGCCACGGTGCCGGTACCGTGGAACACCGCATCAATAATGGCCGGTTTATTGATGGCCATCGCCAGCGCCTGACGGACCTTCACGTTATCCAGCGGCGGCTTCTGCGTATTGAACGCCAGGAAGCCGGTATTCAGTCCGGCCTTGCTCATCAGGTTGATATCTTTGTTGGTCTTCATGCGCGGCAGATCGGCCGGGTTCGGGAACGGCATCACCTGACATTCGTTCTTCTCAATTTTGGCAAAACGCACGGAGGCATCCGGGGTGATGCTAAACACCAGCCTGTCCAGCTTCGATTTCCCCTGCCAGTAGTCGGCAAACGCCGTGAACAGGATCCGGGAATCCTTCTGATACTGCGCCAGCTTAAACGGTCCGGTGCCGATGGGTTCCATATCCACCTTCTCCGGCGTGCCCGCTTTCAGCATCGCGTCGGCATACTCCGCTGAAAGGATCGAGGCAAAATACCAGGCCAGATCGGCGACAAACGGCGCTTCCGGGTGCGCCAGGGTAAAGCGCACGGTGTGGTCATCGACTTTATCAATGGCGGTAATCAGGCTGCCGAACTCCAGGCTTTCGAAGTTGGAATAGCTGCCGTTAGAGACGTTGTGGTAGGGATGATTCACGTCTTTTTGCCGCATAAACGAGAAGATCACGTCGTCGGCGTTAAAGTCACGGGTCGGCGTGAAGGATTTATTGCTCTGGAACTTCACGCCCTTGCGCAGATGGAAGGTGTAAACCTTGCCGTCGTCGCTCACCTCCCAGCGTTCCGCCAGGCTCGGCACCAGCTCCGTGGTGCCGGGTTTGAAATCGACCAGACGGTTATAGACCGGCACGGCGCTGGCGTCGACGCTGGTTCCCGAAGTGTAAAGCTGAGGGTTAAAGTTTTCCGGCGATCCTTCGGAGCAATACACCAGCGTTTTCGCAGCGACAGCGGAACTGACAGTGAGTGCCGCGAGCGCCAATGTGAAAGTTGTGAGTTTGCTTGTCATCATTTATTCCTGTCTTTTTAATTCGACGGCTAATTAATTCTTTTGCCATTTCATAAATAACATTAAAGTGATGTGGCAAACACCTGAAAAATAAATAAGGAATAAATCACTATGGGCTCGCCGCTTTCCAGACAATTAACGCACCGTTTTTTCCGCTATCTCGCGATCACCAGCCAGAGCGATCCCAGAGTCAAAACCCTGCCCTCAACGCCGGGCCAGCATGACATGGCGCGTGAGCTGGCGCAGGAGCTGGCACAGCTGGGGTTAGACGACATTGTGATTGATGAATTCGCGACGGTGACGGCGGTTAAAAAAGGCAACGTGCCCGGTGCGCCGCGCATCGGCTTTATTACCCATATTGATACCGTCGACGTGGGACTTTCACCGGATATTCATCCACAAATATTAACGTTTACCGGTGAAGATCTCTGTCTGAATAAAGAGAAAGACATCTGGCTACGGGTAAACGAGCATCCCGAAATTCTGGCTTATCCGAACGAGGAGATTATTTTCAGCGACGGAACCAGCGTATTGGGCGCCGATAATAAATCGGCGGTCACGGTGGTCATGACGGTGCTGGAAAACCTGACGGCGGAGCACCGGCATGGCGATATCGTCGTGGCGTTTGTGCCTGACGAAGAGATCGGCCTGAACGGTGCCAAGGCGCTCGATCTAAAGCGCTTCGACGTCGACTTTGCCTGGACCATTGACTGCTGCGAGCTGGGTGAGATTGTCTACGAGAACTTTAATGCGGCAGCCGCGGAAATCCGTTTTACCGGCGTGACGGCGCACCCGATGTCCGCCAAAGGCGTACTGGTGAATCCCCTGCTGATGGCGACTGATTACATCAGCCATTTTGACCGCCAGCAAACGCCCGAGTGCACCGAGGGACGTGAAGGCTATATCTGGTTTAACGGCATTCAGGCCGAACAGAACGAGGCCGTTCTTAAGGCCAATATCCGCGACTTTGACAAGGAGAGCTTTGCCGCGCGCAAGCAGCAGATTGCCGAGGTGGCCGCGCTGATTGCCGCCCAATATCCGACGGCCAGTGTGGACTATCGCATTGAAGATACCTACAGCAATATCAGCAATGCGATTGGCGAAGACCGGCGCGCCATCGATCTGATGTTCGAGGCAATGGAATCGCTCGGCATCACGCCGAAACCGACGCCGATGCGCGGCGGCACCGACGGCGCGGCGCTCTCGGCTAAAGGGCTACTCACCCCGAACTTCTTCACCGGGGCGCATAACTTCCACTCGAAGTTTGAATTCCTGCCGCTGTCGTCGTTTGAGGCGTCTTATAAGACTGCCCTGCAGATCTGCCTGCTGGCCGCCCGTTAAGCGGGCTTGCGTACCAGCATCGTGGCAAAGCGCAGCTTGATGCGGTTGCCGTTTTCATTAGTGCGGTGCAGTTCGCCAACGTCCTCGTTGTATTTGAGCAACTCCCAGCCTTCGTAGTAGTTGCTCAGCTCACCGCTCCTGAAGGCAAACGGGAAGCCGACCGTGCAGGGGTAGTCTGCCGTATCCATGGCGGCAACGATCAGATTGTAACCGCCCGGCGTCGTGCAACGCTGCATATTGGCGATAAGGCCCGGGATGGTTTTTGCCTCAAGGAACATCATCACCACGGTAGAGAGAATATAATCGTACTGGCCGTCAAAGCTCAGGTTGTTCAGATCCTTAATCGCGGTATGCAGATTAGCAATCCCTTCTTCCGCCTTGATGCGCTCGATATTGTCGATGCTCATCGGGTTCTTGTCCCATGCGGTCACGTCGTACCCGTTGGCCGCAAGGTACAGGCTGTTACGGCCGTTGCCGCAGCCCAGATCGAGCGTTTTACCGGGCTTCACAATCTCCGCGCTGTACAGCACCTCTGAATGGGTACGGGTTAAGCCATATTTCTCTGTGAAGTAATTCTCATCGACGGTCATTGTTTTTCCTGCGTTCGCATAAAGTGAAAGTGCATTTTACATGCCATTTTAAGGCGTTTACCGTCTGGTTGCCAAGCCGCTCGAAATGCGAAAACTTTGCTACGTTTAGTGAAGACGCTTATCAGAGATATGAAGATGAACAAATATCGCCTTAGCGACGAGACCCGCCTATGGCAATGGAAAAACGGCGAAACCACCCACGCCACCACGCTGCGGCAGATTATCGCCACGGCGGACTTTAACGACGTGACAGTCGGCACGAGAGGCGGCTGGATTGACGATGAGCGCGCCCTCGCGCAGGACGGCGACTGCTGGATCTACGATGAAAACAGCGTGGTGTTCGCGGGTGCAGTCGTCTCCGGCAACGCGCGTCTTACCCTTCCATGCATCATTAGCCATGACGCGCATATCGGCGACAGCTGCTGGCTGGACGGCGCAGAGGTCAGCCACGGGGCGCGAATAAGTGACAACGTCACCATTCAGCAATCCTGCGTACGGGGCGAGTGTCATATCTACGGCGACGCGCGCGTGCTGCATCACAGCGTGGTCATTGCCGCCAAAGGGCTGACGCCGGACCATGAACAGATCCTGCAAATCTACGACAAGGCGACGGTGAGCCAGTCACGGATTGTGCACCAGGCGCAAATCTACGGCGAGGCGATGGTCAATTTTGCCTTTGTTGAACACCGGGCCGAAGTCTTCGACAACGCGATCCTGGAGGGTAACGAACTCAACAACGTCTGGGTGTGCGACTGCGCAAAAGTCTATGGTAACGCCCGCGTGATAGCCGGGTTTGACGACGATGCCATCCCCACGGTGCGCTATAGCTCGCAGATTGCGGAGAATGCCGTGGTCGAAGGCAACTGCGTCATCAAGCATCACGTCCTGATTGGCGGGCAGGCCTGGCTGCGCGGCGGGCCAATCATGCTGGATGATAAAGTGGTGATCCAGGGGCGCGCGCGCATCAGCGGAGATGTGCTTATCGAACACCGGGTTGAAATCTCCGACGATGCGGTCATTGAAGCGTTTGCCGGCGAGAGCATTCACCTGCGCGGCGAAAAAGTGATTAACGGTGACCAGCGCATCACCCGCACGCCGCTGCTGGGCGCGTTATAGGGTATAGATCCGGCCGTAGATATTCGCATCGTCAAAGCGACCATTCAGGTATTCCGCTTCCCGCAGGCACCCTTCCAGCGTAAAACCGTTGCGCACGGCAACACTGTTGCTGTGCTGATTCGCCACCCGACACTTGATCACAAAACGACGGATCTCACCGCGTTCAGCGTAGTAGCGCATAAACGCCTGCAGTGACTGAGAGAGAATGCCCTGACCCTGGTGGGCTTCATCCAGCCAGTAGCCGATGTAGCCGGCTTTGTTGGTCGGTTCAATGATGTTGAACGACAGGACGCCAACCAGCGCATCATCCTTGAAGATCAGAAACATTTTGGCGTAGCCGCGCTGGTGCAGCATCTGGTTACTCTGCACGTTGCGGCGGGTATCCTCTTCGCTGCCCACGTGCTGCGCCCAGTCAAAGGCGGTTTGCAGAAAGGCTCTGTTTTTGACGACGAGATTGTGCAGGTCGGCGGTATAGCGCTCTTCGACGGCGCGAAGTTCGATATCCTGGGAAACGGGGATAATTTCTGAAGACATGGTGCCTCTCCATTGCCGGGTGGCGCTAACGCTTACCCGGCCTACAAATGCGTCCAGAGTAGGCCGGGTAAGGCGCAGCCGCCACCCGGCACAATCCCACAAGCGTTAACGCATTACCCGGTCGTCAACATACTGACGTTTATCCGGCGCGGGCGGGAAATACTGGTACAGCCAGGTTTCGCTGATGGCGTCGCCCTGACAGCGCAGGAACAGACGCATATCTACCGGCTCGGTTGAATCCGAGGTCGGGTACCAGTCAAACAGAATGCGATAGCCGTCAAACGGCTCAACGTAGAGGATCTCAACCTGCTTCGCTTCACCGCTGGAGAGCGTAATCACCGGCTCGATGCCTTTTGGCGCAGCGGCCTTCAGGTCACCGCCGACGAAGTCGATCGCAAAGCGACGGGCCCACACTTTCGGGTAATTTTCGCCCGGCGCCCAGCCTTCCGGGAACCCGCCCATGCCGGTACGGGTGGCGAAAACGTTGGCCAGCGGAGAGCGCACCGGCGGCATGGCGCTCCAGTACAGACGATATTTGAAGTCCAGCTCGTCGCCCGCCTTCACCGCTTTTTCCGGCTGCCAGAAGCAGACCACGTTATCCAGCGTTTCGCCGGTGGTCGGGATCTCCATCAGGCCAACCGCGCCTTTCCCCCAGTCGTTACGCGGCTCAACCCACAGGCTCGGGCGTTTGTTATACCAGCCCATCACGTCCTGATAGTGCGAAAAATCGCGGTCGAGCTGCAGCAGGCCGAACCCTTTCGGGTTTTTATCCATATAGGCGTTGAACTGGAGCTTCTGCGGGTTATTCAGCGGACGGCAGATCCACTCCCCGTTGCCGCGCCACATCGCCAGGCGGTCGGAGTCATGAATTTGCGGGTGGATGGTATCGCACATGCGGCGTTCGTTATTGCCGCAGCTGAACATGCTGGTCATCGGCGCGATGCCGAGCTGCTTGATGTCCTTACGCGCGTAGAGGTGGTTTTCCACCTCCATGATCACCTGACTCTTCTCGCAGTGGATCACGAACTTGTAGGCACCGGTAATGCTCGGGCTATCGAGCAGCGTATAAACGGTAAAGGTGGTGTCGCCAGGCTTGACGGTTTCAAACCAGAAGGCGGTAAAGTCCGGGAACTCTTCCGGCGTGTCGGTAAAGGTATCTACCGCCAGACCGCGTGCGGAAAGGCCGTACTGATAGGTGTCGTCCACCGCGCGGAAATAGCTCGCGCCCAGGAAAGAGACGATATCGCGACGCGCCAGCTCCGGCGCCTTAAAGGCGCGGAAGCCCGCAAAGCCGAGATCGCTTTGCCCTTCCAGCTGTTTGGTATCCACCCCGGTTTCACCGTAGCTGAACAGCTCCGGACGGAAGTGGATCTCGCGCGCCATAGAGGTGGACTGGTCCAGGGAGAACATCCGCACGCGGCGGCGGAACCCCATTCCCATATGGAAGAACTGCACGTCCAGCTGACGCCCTTCAATGTTGTTCCACAGAGACTGCTTCTCATCGTAGCGGATGGCGTTATACGCCTGCGGCGTCATGGTCGCCAGCGTCTCCGGCAGCGGACGCGGCGCGCCACCCCACGGGGTTTTCGCCAGGTCATGCGCCATGGATTGCAGTACGGAGAAGTCAAAACGACGGCTCTGGCCGTCAGCAATGTCAGAGTCGGCAGCGTATGCCGCGTTGGAAAACAGGGAAGCAAGGCCAGAGGTGCCGCTCAGGGCTGCCACTGCCAGCGAGCCTTTTAGAAAACGTCTGCGATTCATGCCTGGAAAAACGTCCTTATGGTCGTGTGAATGTGTTCCGCGCTCGGCGAAATGACGGCAAGAAAGAACGCACAGCCTAAACAAAAATGGTTAAGAATCCAATTGTTGGCCGGTGATTATATGAACAAACCGAGAAATATTTTCTGTCGACCAGAACGGCCCGAAAGTGGTGTAAAGAAAGCCTGGAAAATGTGTAGAAAAATGCCCCGTCAGGACATCAACAGCCGGGGCAAAGGAGGTGGTTATTTTACGCTGACATCGATACCCGGGAAGTACTTATCAGCGAGTTTAGCGATCGTGCCGTCGGCACGTACTTTATCAATTGCGGCATCAAGCTGCTTTTTGGTGGCCTCGTCACCTTTACGCAGCCCAAAACCGATCCCGCTGCCGAGGATAGTGTCGTCAGACACCGGCTTGCCGATGAAGCCAAACCCTTTACCCTGCGGCTTGCTGAGGAACCCTGCCTGCCCGGCCGCGGACATCACCAGCGAGGCGTCGATACGGCCATTCAGCAGGTCGCCCCAGGCCATATTCTGATCTTTATAAGACACCACGGTGACACCGTGCTTTTCCCAGTGCTCTTTCGCGTAGGTTTCCTGAATGGAGCCCTGCAGTACGCCAATGGTTTTGCCCTTCAGCCCTTCCGGCGTCGCCTCAACCGCCGTACCGGCCTTGCCGACCAGCTGCGACGGAATGCGGTAGATCGGCTGGGTAAAATCAATGCTCTTGCGGCGCTGCTCGGTGATGTTCATCGCCGAATTGATGGCGTCAAACTTCTTCGCCACCAGCCCCGGGATTAACGCATCAAACGAGGTTTCCACCCAGCTGCACTTCAGCGCTGCCGCTTTGCAGATGGCATTCCCCAGCTCCACGTCAAACCCTTCCAGTTCGCCCGCCGCATTGCGGCTTTCAAACGGCGGATATTCGGCTTCCAGACCGTAACGCAGCTCGGACGCCGCGAAGGAGGAAAAGGTACACAGCAATCCCATGCCGACAACTAGCGCGCGTAATTTCATCAACAACTCCTCAGAGCTTATCTCAGCGTGGTTTAACCCGACACAGGGCCTGGGCACCTGCCCGTAACGTCGCCTCGTCTTTCGCAAAAGAGAGACGAATCAATTTATTATCCGTGCCGTCTGCATAAAACGCCGACAGCGGGATGGTGGCAACGCCGTACTCGACGATCAGCCGCTTCACCAGCTCGCTGTCGCGTTCGTCGCTGAACTGACCGTAGTCCGCCAGCATGAAGAACGATCCGGCGCTCGGCAGCAGCGTAAACGGCGAATCGGCAAGCAGGCTTTGCAGCAGATCGCGCTTGCGCTGGTAAAACGCCGAGAGCGACAGCCAGGTTTGCGGGTCGACCATATGCTCGGCAAACGCGTGCTGCATTGGCGTATCGGCAGAAAACATTAAAAATTGATGGACTTTACACATCTCGTCCATCAGTACCGCCGGCGCTACACAGTATCCCACTCGCCATCCGGTAACGTGATAGGTTTTTCCGAAAGAGGAAATAATCACGCTGCGCTCCGCCAGCTGCGGGTGCGTGGCCATCCCGTGGTGCGGTTCACCGTCAAAAACGACGTGCTCATACACTTCGTCAGACAAAATAATGATGTCCGTGCTGCGCGTCAGCGCCGCCAGCTGCTGCAGGTCATTGGCCGAGAAGACCTGACCGCTCGGGTTGTGCGGCGTATTGATGATGATCATCCGCGTGCGTGGGGTGATGGCAGCGCGGACCTCGTCCCAGTTGACGGCAAAATCCGGCACCGTGAGCTTGATGGCAACCGGCGTTGCCCCCTGCAGGCGGACAATGGGAGCGTAGCTGTCAAAGGAGGGCTCAAAGTAGATCACCTCATCCCCCGGATGCACCAGCCCGCTGATGGCGGAATAGAGCCCTTCGCTGGCGCTGGCGGTCACCAGCACCTCGCTGACCGGGTCATACTGCGTGCCGTAGAGCGTGGCAATCTTATCCGCAATGCGCTCTTTGAGCGGCTGCAGACCGGTCATCGACGCGTACTGGTTGTGCCCCTCCTCCATGGCGCGGGTGACGCCCGCAATCAGCTTCGGGTCACAGGAAAAATTCGGTGCGCCCTGAGAAAGGTTAATGGCGTTATGCTGCGCCGAGAGCTGGCCGATAACGGTAAAAATGGTGGTACCCACATCGGGCAGCTTGGAGCGGGTTTGCACGGGCGTTCGTAAAGTCATCCTCTTTCCCTTCTCATGGACATTGCATAACTATTCAAACAACATCTCTGCTGTCGGGACAATCGAATTGTTGTCATAATAGCCATGAGAAAAATGCATAGCTGAGGTGTTTTTATGTCGCGCCGTTCGCTCCCGCTCAACGCCATTGACGCATTTTTAGTCACCGCGCGTCACCTGAATCTGACCCATGCCGCCGCGGAGCTTTGCCTGACGCAGGGAGCCGTAAGCCGTAAGATTGCCTCCCTTGAGGCGTGGTTTGGCTTTCCGCTTTTTGAACGCCACGCGCGCGGCCTGCGCCTCTCTTCCCAGGGCAGCGCCCTGCTCCCGGAACTGCAGTCTGCTTTTGAACACCTGCTGACCGTGGCCGACCAGGCCCGCAGCCCGCATACCGTGATTCGGCTTAAGGCCCCCACCTGCGCGATGCGCTGGCTGGTGCCGCGCCTGCTGGAGGTGGAGCGCGAGCAGCCGGATCTGCAGATCGCCCTGACCACCACCACCGATCACAACGTCAATTTCAAAACTGAATCCTACGACGCGGCGATTGTCTTCGGCACGCACATGAGCGCAGGCGATCTGCTGTTCGAAGAGGCGCTCACCCCGGTGATAAGCCCGGTGCGAGCGGGTGCAGCGCTGGGGTCGCTGACGTTCCTGCACCCGACAAGGGATAAAACGGACTGGTCGCTGTGGCTGACGAAGCAGGAAGGTCCGGGATTTGCCATGCACAAAAATCAACACTTCGACACGATGGATCTTGCCATCACCGCCGCCATTCAGGGGCTGGGCGTCGCCATTGCCGACGAAACGCTGGTGGCCGAGGATGTCCGCGCGGGAAGGCTGATGCGGCCATACGAGACAAGCATCAAAACCGGCGCGAGCTACCGGCTGGTGCTGCGCGAAACGCCGGCCGAGGAAAATGGACTGGCGGCGTTTCGCGCCTGTTTGCTTAATCGAGGCTGACGTGGTGCTTCATCACCCGTTTGAAGAGGCTCATGCGGGCGCGCATAAAGCGGTTTTCAAGCCTGAAACCTGCATGTTTATTCACGCCAATGCGTAGCAGAACGTCCCGCCCTTTACGACACGCGGGCCAGCGCGTCGGCCCGGGCAGGCTGTCGCGAGAGCCCGCTTCACGCGCAAAGCTCACCCAGTAATCGGCCACGTGGGCAGCAAACTGCAGATCCCGCTCGTTGACATACTGGCGGGAAGGCTCCACCAGGCCGAGGGTATCGAAAACGTAGGGCACTTCGTTGCCGTGCCACGCGCCGTTGATGTAGGTTCCATGTTCCGCTTCGGCGACATAGTCGAACCAGTAACGCCAGCACAGTCCGCCGACGCGCTGCTGAGCCTGCATCACCACGTAGCCCATCGTGGTGAACGCCATGTCGCGGCACACCTGCCTGCCCAGCTCTTCATCGCCCTTCACGCCCGGATAGAGCAGCTTAATCAGCCCCAGCCCGAAGCGGCGCTCCCGGCGCAGCTTCTGGATTTGTCCGGCAAGATCGACGCCAAACACCGCCATTACGCTAGCCTCATCGCTGTTCGACCCAATCATCACCGGTACGGGATGCTGGCGGGCGGCGAAAAAGACGTCCAGCATCGCTTCGGGCAGAACGCAGTCTCCGACGATGGGCGCCGGGGCGACGTTCAGCGGCGCGGATAACGGCCAGAACGCGTCCGGCGGAATGGCGCGCAGCTGCTCCGCCGTCGCGCTTTCCAGGCCGAAATGGGCGGCCAGCGCCTCCCCTTTCTGCAGCGCCTGCTCGCGCGGCGTGTCCGGCAGGGTGTATCCGCTTTGCACAATCGCCTTGTGGAACAAGCCAGCCGCCAGGGGCGATGCCAGCAGAGAGAGCACGCTGCGCGCGCCGGCGGATTCACCAAATAGCGTTACGTTGGCGGGATCGCCGCCGAACGCGGCAATATTGTCCCGCACCCATTCGAGGGCCGTGATTTGATCCAGCAGGGCAAAATTATGCACCACGCGATCTTCCTCGCCTTCCAGCGCGGGATGGGCGAAAAAGCCGAGATGGCCGAGACGATAGTTGATCGTCACCACAACCACGCCGCGCGTGGCAAGCGCTTTGCCGTTATAGGGCGGTAACCCTCCCGCACCGATGGTAAAGCCACCGCCGTGCAGCCAGACCATCACCGGAAGCGGTGCGGTACGGTCGACGGGAGACCAGACGTTCAGATAAAGACAGTCTTCCGAAAACTGACCGGGATCGCCCCCGCCCAGCTCCTGACAATATTCGCTGCTTTGCCAGCTTGAGGCCGAAAAGGCGGTGGCCTGGCGAACGCCATCCCAGCGTTCGGGCGGCCTGGGCGAACGCCAGCGCCACTCGCCCACGGGCGGTGCGGCGTAGGGAATACCGCACCAAAGGTGGACGTTTTCATCGGTTAAGCCAGACAGCGCGCCCTGGCGCGTTTCAACCACAGGGGTGGAAAGATGTTGCATAACGACCTTATTTTTTTCCATCACACCCCAGCAGAGTAACGGTTTCAGAGCAAACCGCAACGCTGTTTGCTGCGCGTTTCCGCCTCCTCATAGAGGGTGAACTCGTCATACACCGGGCAGCCCAGCGCCGCTTCAAACGCCTCGCGGCTGGAGTTACCGTGGCTTCGCGCCTGGGTTTCGTTCCCGAGATTGGACTGGAATATCCCGGCTGCGCTCACCGGGAGGAAATCTTCGTAGGTGATCGGCTGGGCCACTACCCATCCACGCTCAATCAGCGGCTGCGGCTCGTCTCCCGGACGGAACGCATGGCGATGCGCTTCTCCGGCCGGCGTCAGACGGTAGCGGAAGTACGCCAGCCCCTGACGACGCATTAACAGCTCGCTGTCCGGGAAGGCGCTAAAGACCTCCCGCAGATGCAGCTGGTGCGTCAGGTTATCTTTGCCCGTTCCGGCCTGGGCGAGGAGGCTATCGTACAGCTCACGGCCTTTCGGAGTCAGCGCCACGCCGCGCTGCTCAATCTCACCGAAGCGCGCGGTGTGGGTGCCCTTATGTTCGCCGGCAAACAGCACCGGCTCTTCCAGCGCCTTGAAGCTGGTTTGACGCAGGAGGACGGGCACCTCGCGACGCGGCGGGCCTTCAATCAGAATTTTTGGCTCAATGCCGTACTTCGGCATCAGCTCCTGCGCCCGGTCAATATCCAGCGTGCGCGGCGTGAGGTGGTTGATGTGGCAGCCCGGGAAGCAGACCACGTCGGCAATCAGCCGGTGCTCGTTGCTCAGGGCAAGGTAGGTCTCCTGATCGACCGTCGCGTGGCGGTGCCAGCGGAAGGTTTCCAGCGCTTCCTGCACAAACTCGCGCGCCTGCGCGTCGGTAAACTGCCCTTCCGACTCATGCAGATCGAGAAGCGCCAGACAGCGCGGGGTAAAGATGTTCCGGTGAGAGAGGATTTCCGCCGCCCGTTCGCGCAGCGCGACGTTCTCAATCAGTTCAAGGCGCAGCAGCGACGTAAAGATACGGAACGGATTACGGCACAGCGCCGCATCATCGATCGGGCGAAACGCCGTGGAGTGGACCGGCACCCCCGCCTGGGAGAGATCGTAATAGCTGACCGGGTACATCCCCATAATGGCAAACATACGGCGCAGGGTAGACAGTTCCTGCGCCGTGCCGACGCGGATCGCGCCGTGGCGCTCCACGTTCAGGCGCGCAAGCTCATCGGCGTTTGCCAGTTGTTCATGTAATAGTGGGTTATTTTCCAGCACCGCCAGGTTGACGTCCGCAACCAGTTCGAGCAAGGTGCCGTACTGCGGAACTTCCTGCTGGTACATCGCCGACATAGCCTGCGAAAAGTGTTCCCGAATGTCATCAGCCGTGATGGTGTTCGCCATGATGTCATGCCTCCAGTGAATATTACCTGGAGTGTAGAGAAACCCGTTCCTTCCGGGGGGAAGAATTTCTGATTTGTGATCTTAAGACGACAGTGGTTAAACCGTGTGCTACCGGCCTCTGAACGAACCTTAACGAAACCGCCCTTTGACCTGAACGCTTTTATCCAGGATTTTCCTTATAATTATTTAGGGTTCCGCCTGCTAGCTATAAAGGAGTATTTTTTATTTTCTCCTGACTGCAAATCAACCAATTTGAATGCGTCATTATTTTTATCCTCTCCCTTCAAATTTTTAGCTAAAAGTTAGGAATAATCTGAACGGTTGTTGACAAGTCCTTCCTGTCTATTCATATTTCCAACGCAAGCGAAGCGCAAATTTACAAATATTTAAAAATAACGCAGCCGCAAATAGCAAAACGCATTTGACGGTTCTCACACAGCGACTAGAGTTATTACTCGAACGACGAGTGATACGAAATATTTTCGTATCGTACTGACATAACCAATATATGACTATGAGGTTTAATATGGCAGAGCATCGTGGTGGTTCCGGTAATTTCGCTGAAGACCGTGAAAAAGCATCAGAAGCTGGACGTAAAGGTGGCCAGCACAGCGGCGGTAATTTTAAAAACGATCCGCAACGCGCGTCTGAAGCGGGTAAGAAAGGAGGACAGAACAGTCACGGCGGAGGCCGTAAGTCTGATAACTCCTGATCTTATTTAGCACTCTTTTAATAAAACCAGAGAGCATGCTGCGGGCTGAAAAGCTCGCACTACCCTTTCTCTATTTTACCGGAGCGTAATTATTATGAATATGAAAAGCGTCGAGGATGTTTTTATTCATTTACTATCGGATACCTACAGCGCAGAAAAGCAGCTTACCCGCGCGCTGAGCAAGCTTGCCCGCGCCGCGTCCAGCGAGAAGCTGAGCGCCGCCTTCACCGCACACCTTGAAGAGACGCAGGGTCAGATCGAACGTATCGACCAGATAGTCGAGCAGGAAGACGGTATTAAGATCAAACGCATGAAGTGCGTGGCGATGGAAGGCTTAATTGAAGAAGCCAACGAAGTTATCGAGAGCACGGAAAAAAATGAAGTGCGTGATGCCGCGCTTATTGCCGCTGCACAAAAAGTGGAGCATTACGAAATAGCCAGCTACGGTACCCTTGCCACATTAGCAGAACAGCTGGGCTATAAAAAAGCCGTTAAGCTTCTGGCCGAAACGCTGGAAGAAGAAAAAGAGACCGACCTTAAACTCACCGATCTGGCCGTTGGAAATATTAACCAAAAAGCGCAAAAATGACGCAATAATACAGGTCAAATAAAATGAGCATCAGTCCCAGGACAATTAAACGGTGCCATTTAGCGGCAGCCATAATATGGTTCATTCTCGCTATCCCTTCCGTTATATGGTGGAAGAGCAGCGTGCTGTGGGTCATTATCATCAGTATCTACGCCAATATTGTCGGCCATTTATCGGGCTACAGTGCCGCACGTGCCGATCAGGCTGCTGAAAGTGAGACCAAATAAGCGAACCCCTAATGAGGATACAATGATGAATCACGTAGAACACTACCATGACTGGCTACGCGATGCCCATGCGATGGAAAAGCAAGCCGAATCAATGCTGGAATCCATGGCCAGCCGTATCGATAATTATCCTGATGTTCGCGCCAGAATAGAACAGCATATTAATGAGACAAAACGGCAAATCACATTGCTGGAGGAAATCCTCGACCGTAATGATATTTCTCGTTCGGTCTTAAAAGACTCAATGAGCAAAATGGCGGCGCTGGGTCAATCCATCGGCGGCATGTTCCCTTCAGACGAAATCGTGAAGGGCTCGATCAGCGGCTATGTCTTCGAACAGTTTGAAATCGCCTGCTATACCTCCCTGCTCGCTGCCGCTAAAAAAGCGGGCGACGTCGCCTCGGTCCCCGCTATCGAGACGATTCTGGCGGAAGAGCGTGAAATGGCCGACTGGCTGATTCGCCATATTCCTCAGACCACGGAACAGTTCCTGCTGCGTTCAGACGCAGACGGTGTCGAAGCGAAAAAATAGCCCGTAGCGCTGCCGCCGGGCGAGGATTTTGCCAACCGGGACTACACTCTATCTTTAGGTAGAGAGGCTCGCGGAAGTTGGCACGGCGATCCGCATTCCGACCTGCTCACCGGTGCCGGTTCAGGCACCGGCACAAAAACCGTAATCGGTTTTGCCGGGCAGTAAACGCAGCCCGACAATGCGCGTGCCCCATCGTTTTAGAGGTACGGACCATGTTCGCACTTGATGCATTCCATTTGGCCAGAATTCAGTTCGCTTTTACCGTCTCGTTCCACATCCTGTTTCCCGCGATCACCATCGGCCTCGCCAGCTATCTGGTGGTGCTGGAGGGCATGTGGCTGCGCACCAAAAACGACGTCTGGCGATCGCTATACCATTTCTGGCTCAAGATATTTGCCGTTAACTTCGGCATGGGCGTCGTTTCCGGGCTGGTGATGGCGTACCAGTTTGGCACCAACTGGAGCGGGTTTTCCCAGTTCGCGGGCAGCATTACCGGGCCCCTTCTGACCTATGAGGTGCTCACCGCCTTCTTTCTGGAGGCCGGATTCCTCGGCGTTATGATGTTCGGCTGGAATAAGGTCGGCCCGGGGCTGCACTTCTTTTCGACCTGCATGGTGGCGCTCGGCACGCTGATGTCGACCTTCTGGATCCTCGCCTCCAACAGCTGGATGCATACGCCGCAGGGTTTCACTATCGAAAACGGGCAGGTCATTCCGCAGGACTGGCTGGCCATCGTCTTTAACCCCTCCTTCCCTTACCGCCTGATTCATATGGCTATCGCCGCGTTTCTGAGCAGCGCGCTGTTTGTCGGCGCGTCCGGCGCATGGCATCTGCTGCGCGGTAACGATACGCCCGCCGTGCGCACCATGTTTTCGATGGCGATGTGGATGGCGCTGCTGGTCGCGCCCATTCAGGCGGTGGTGGGCGATATGCACGGCCTGAACACGCTTGAGCATCAGCCGGCTAAAATTGCCGCCATTGAGGGTCACTGGGAAAATCCCCCCGGCGAGGCCACCCCGCTGCTGCTGTTTGGCCTGCCGGACATGGAGGAGGAGCGCACGAAATACGGCCTCGAGATCCCCGCGCTCGGCAGCCTGATCCTGACGCACAGCCTGGACAAGCAGGTCCCGGCGCTCAAAGATTTCCCGAAAGAGGATCGGCCAAACTCGACCATCGTTTTCTGGTCGTTCCGCGTGATGGTCGGGATGGGCCTGCTGATGATTACCCTTGGTCTGATCAGCGTCTGGCTGCGCTATCGTCACCGGCTTTTCCACTCGCGCCCGTTCCACTGGTTTGCCCTCTGCATGGGCCCTGCCGGGCTGCTGGCGCTGCTGGCGGGCTGGGTGACCACCGAAGTGGGGCGTCAGCCGTGGGTCGTCTATGGCTACCTGCGCACCGTTGACGCGGTATCGCTGCACAGCACCCTGCAGATGAGCATCAGCCTGCTGGCCTTCTTTGTCGTCTACTCGTCCGTGTTTGGCGTGGGCTATGTTTACCTCATCCGGCTGATTAAGAAAGGCCCGCAGCCCGTCGATACGCTGACGTCAAACACCTCGGGCACCCCTGCCCGTCCGCTGTCTGCCGCTGAGTCAGTTCCGGAAGAGGAGAAAATCTGATGGGCGTCGATATCTCAGTGATTTGGTTTGCCATCATCGTGTTTGCCACGCTGATGTACATCATCATGGATGGCTTCGATCTGGGCATTGGCCTGCTGTTTAACTTCGTGGGCGATGCGAAAGAGCGCGACGTGATGGTCAACAGCGTAGCGCCCGTCTGGGACGGCAACGAGACCTGGCTGGTGCTCGGCGGCGCGGGGCTGTTCGGCGCGTTTCCGCTGGCCTATGCGGTCATTATCAATGCGCTGACGATCCCGCTCACCGCGATGCTGATCGGCCTCATCTTTCGCGGCGTCGCCTTTGAGTTCCGCTTCAAGGCCACCCCCTCACACCGCAGGTTCTGGGACTACTCCTTTGCCGGCGGCTCCCTGCTCGCCACCTTCAGTCAGGGGATTGTCGTCGGTGCAGTGATCAACGGCTTTGACGTGGAGGGCCGACGTTTTGTCGGCTCGGCGCTCGACTGGCTGACCCCCTTCAACCTCTTCTGCGGCATCGGCTTGGTCGTCGCCTACACGCTGCTGGGCACCACCTGGCTCATTATGAAAAGCGAAGGCGCGCTGCAACAGCGCATGCGCGAGCTGACCCGCCACGTGCTGCTGGCGCTGATGGTGGTTATCGCGGTGGTAAGTATCTGGACGCCGCTCGGCTGGCAGTACGTGGCCGACCGCTGGTTTACCCTGCCCAACTTCTTCTGGTTCCTGCCGGTTCCTCTGCTGGTCGGGATCTTCAGCGTGCTGATCTGGCGGCTGACGCGCAACCCTGCCAGCCACGCGCGTCCTTTCCTGCTGACGCTGGGGCTGATCTTCCTCGGGTTTAGCGGGCTGGGCATCAGCCTCTGGCCGAACATTATTCCGCCGCGCATCACCCTGTGGGAGGCCGCTGCCCCACCTTCCAGCCAGCTGTTTATGCTGGTCGGGACCTTACTGATTATTCCGGTGATCCTGGTGTACACCGCCTGGAGCTACTACGTCTTCCGGGGCAAAGTTTCGGATACTGAAGGCTATCACTGAGGAACGCTATGACGGACTGGCATACACGGGCCATTATTTACCAGATTGATACCGCACTCTTTTATGATTTGAACGGCGATGGCTGCGGGGACATCACCGGGATAGCGGCCAAGCTGCGCTACATTCGCCGGATGGGGGCGACGGTTATCTGGATCACCCCGTTTTACCTCACCCCCTTTCTCGACGAAGGCTATGACGTCAGCGATCATCTTCAGGTTGACCCCCGCTTCGGAAAGCTGGCCGATATCATTGCCCTTGTCGAACAGGCCCGCGAGCTGGGCATGCAGGTCATTATTGAGCTGCTGATCCAGCACACCTCCGACGCGCATCCCTGGTTCCAGCAGGCGCGCCGCAACCCGGCGTCACCCTACCGGGACTACTACCTCTGGTCAGATACTGACGAGGACGATACGCCCCCCATGTTCCCCGGCGTCGAAAAGAGCATCTGGAGCTGGGACGACGAGGCGGGACAATACTACCGGCACATGTTCTATCGCCACGAACCGGACCTGAACCTGACCTCGCCCGCGGTGCTGAAAGAGATTGAGAACATCATCCTCTTCTGGCTCAAGCTGGGCGTATCGGGGTTCCGCCTGGATGCCGCCTCCCACCTGACCACGCAGGCGGGAAACGGTGATGAAAAAAAGGGGCTGTGGATCCTCGAGCATATGCGGCGTCTTATTGAGCAAAATAATCCGGAGGCGATCCTGCTGGGTGAAGTGGACGTCGAGGTGGAGGCCTATCAGGACTACTTTGGCAATAATGACCGCCTGAATCTGGTGCTCAATTTCTGGCTCAACAAATATTTCTACGTAAGCCTGGCCCGCAAAAGCGCCCGCCCGCTGCGCAACGCGGTGAAGAAGATGATCGTCCCGCCTGACTCCTGCTGTTGTGCCAACTGGCTGCGCAATCACGACGAGCTGGATCTGGAAGGCATCAGCAAGAAAGACAAACAGTTTGTCCTCAATACCTTCGCCCCAGATGAGGAGATGAACGTCTATCAGCGCGGGATCCGCCGCCGCCTGGCGCCGATGCTAAACGGCGAGCAAAAGCGGCTGGCATTCTGTCATGCGGTGCTCTTTTCCCTGCCCGGCGTGCCGGTGATGCGCTATGGCGATGAGATAGGCATGGGGGATGACCTCGAACTGGAGGAGCGCTACGCCGTCCGCACGCCGATGCAGTGGGCGGGATCGCAAGGCGGTGGTTTTTCAGCGGCCGATCCGGGTAAATTTATTGCGCCGATTATCGACCACGGCCCTTATCGCTATCAGAAAATCAACGTCGCCGATTCGCTGCTCCACCGCAACTCGCTCCTGCACCGGATCATTGATATCGCCAATACACGCTCGGAGTTTCCCGAAATCGCCGTTGCGCCCTTTAGGCTCCTCACCATCGACAGTGACGCGGTGCTGGGGATCTATTACGAAACCGAAGAACGCAGCATCCTGACCTTTGTTAACTTCAGCGACCAGCAGGTACGGTTCACCGTAAAGGGGATCCGCAACGCCACCTGGACCGCCTGTCTCGCGGACAAACGCTACGATGACGCGCTGGTTTGCGGTAAAACCGTCGAGCTCAGCCTTGGCGGCTACGGTTATCGCTGGTTCTGGACGCACCGCAGCGCGCTGCGCTGATTACGGTTTCCGGCGGGTTAGCAAACGCGTTAATACAATCCCCGCCACCGCAAGGGCCCCTAACGCCACTTTGCCCGGCATACCGGAGGTCACGGACGTCGCGCGAGTTTTCGCTTCGTCAGTGAAACGGCCATGGATTTTGTGCAGGTCGTTAACCGGCTGGTCGAGATAGTCCCGGCGGTCCGGCGCGTTCAGATCGTCGGTCATCTGACCTTCCCAGGCTTTCTTCACCATCAGCCTGTCCAGAAAACCCGGGAAGAGGAACTGCCCGACAATCGACTGGATGGTGCTGCTGCCTACCCACAGCTCGCGCACCGGCTTTTGCGCCACCCTGAAGATGGCGCTGGCGGCGACTTCAGGCTCGAAAACCGGCGGTACCGGACGCATCGGCCAGGCAAACTTGTTCCTTGCCCATTCAAACTGCGGCGTGTTAAGCCCCGGCATCTGCACCATCGAAAGCTGAACCCGGCTGTTCTCGTGCATCAGCTCGGTACGTACCGCGTCGGTGAACCCGCGGATCGCCGCTTTGGCCCCGCAGTAGGCGGACTGCAGGGGGATGGAACGGTAGGCCAGCGCGGACCCCACCTGAATAATGACGCCCCTGTCGCGCGGAACCATAAGCTCGAGCGCCGCGCGGGTACCGTTCACGTAGCCGAGGTAGGTTACCTCAGTTACGCGACGAAACTCGTCCGGCGTAAGGGTGCGAAACGGTGCCAGCACGGCGCCCATGGCATTGTTGACCCACACGTCAATCGCCCCAAGGCGATACTCAATCTCGTTGGCCGCATCCACCACCGCCTGACTGTCGGCGACGTCAGCCTGCACGGCGTGGGCGTTAACGCCGAAGCGCCGCAACTCTTCCTGAGTGGAGTGCAGGCTGGCCTCATCGCGGGCGATGAGGCCGACACGGTAACCTGCTTTTGCAAAGCGCAGCGCCGTGGCTTTTCCCACGCCCGCCGTCCCACCGGTAATCACTATGACAGCCATAGAACCTCCACGTGAAATCAACCGTTATGCCCATCCGACAGGGTTGTCACCAGTTCAGCCAGCGCAAAATGCACCGCTTTTTCCACCACGTCCTGACAGTCGCCGGAGAAAAGCACGGTGCGGGTTTGCGTCTCGCCGCGTATATTCCAGCCAAAGCAGACCGTCCCCGCCGCCGTCCCATCGTCGCCCCCTTCCGGGCCTGCGTATCCGCTGATGGCGATGCTGATATCCGCCTGCGCGATGTCGCGGATGCTGGCGGCCATCTCGGCCACCGTCGGTTCGCTGACGGCGGTATAGCGCGCCAGCGTCTCAGGACGCACGCCGAGGATCCGCGCTTTGGCTTCGTCGCTGAATACGACCAGGCCAACATCATAAAAATCGGCGGTGTTCTCTTCCGCACAAAGCGCCACCGAGAGCTTTCCTCCCGTGCAGGATTCCGCCGTGGTTAAGCGAAGCCCGAGATCGGTTAATTTACTCGCCAGCTTTTTCGTCAGCTCGCCCACGGTAATATTGTTGTCGTGAAAAAGATTGCTCATCTTGCCGCCTCTTATTTCTCGAAAGGAATGACTGAAATATGCCCATTGCGCTCAAGCATGGCATATTTAATGTCGCTTATTTCCGTAATGCCATTATTCTGACGCGCCGACACCAGAATATCATCACAGGACACATCGACTTTCTTCAGTTTATCGGCTAACGGCACGCCGTTCTCGACCAGAATTACAGGAGTACCATCCAGAATATTCTCCACCGGCGAGAAATATTTCTTCA
Organism: Enterobacter cloacae complex sp. ECC445; assembly: GCF_021892025.1. Taxonomy (NCBI): domain Bacteria; kingdom Pseudomonadati; phylum Pseudomonadota; class Gammaproteobacteria; order Enterobacterales; family Enterobacteriaceae; genus Enterobacter; species Enterobacter cloacae complex sp. ECC445. The sequence goes on from NZ_JAKLRZ010000002.1 coordinate 418,142, forward strand.
TCAGTCCGAAAATAATATCCACCACCACCAGCGTGGTAATGGTAATCATCGCGCCGGTAACGGAAAAATCCTGTCCGAGAAGCGCCTGCTGAGTAGCTTCACTGATTATCAGGAGCAGAATGAGATCGAAGCTGGTCATCTGCAGCAGCGCGCGCCGCCCGGCCACTTTAAATACCACCACGAGGAATAGATAAATCGCCAGGGCACGAAAGACCATATCCATATCAGCCTCCTAGGGGTAAATAAATTGCCAGAGGGTGATTTCCGGCTCGCTGTTTATGCGGATGGTCGTGTTCCATTTGCCGGCTCTCGAAGGCGTGGTGAAGAGTAACACCGCGAAGCGGTCTGACTTTTTCAGGTTGTTATAGACAAAATAGAGGGTCTTGCCACGGCTGAACATGCTGTCAGGCTGCGGCCAGACGCTGCCAGGCTCGTAAACATTGCTGCTCTCGCTGGCCATGCTGAGAACATAATTTCCCTCTGTTTGCACCGGGAACGCCAGCTCCATTCGCGTCTCCGTCTCCCGTCGTCCGAAGCGTTCGTACTTTATGGTCAGGGAGTTAGCGGAATTGGTTTTGACCGTATCGCTGACTAATCCGCTCGAAAACAGACCGGCAATGGCAGCGACGATAACACCCAACAGAACAATAAACCCCACCTGACGAAACGCGTATTCAAACGTCAGCAAGCGGTAACTCTCATTTATACCGGGCAACTTTTCATTTTCACGCTTCATGGTTATCGTCACCGTTTCGCTTATTATCCGATAATTTTGATTTCTCACGAGAATATTTTTAGGACTTATCACATTTGCCACATAAAGAAATAGCAACAATACTTAATTAGTCAAGACATCCAAAATGAAGGATATACGATGAAATTATCGCTTATTTCCGCTTTATTGATATTTATGATTCCCACCGCCTTCGCAGATAATAACGGCGGGTTACAAAAAGGTGAAGCGCCGCCCCCGCCCCATGAGCTGGATAGCGGATATCGTGGAACCGACGACGCGCGTATTATGACCATCGCTCAGGCAAAACAGATGCATGACGGTGCGACCATTTCATTGCGCGGTAATCTTATTGACGGTAGCGGCGATAAGTTTGTATTCCAGGATAAAACTGGAAAAATCGACGTTATTATTCCCCAGGCAGTCTTCGACGGCAGAACGGTAAAACCCGACCAGATGATCGGCATCAACGGTTCGCTTGATAAAAAATCATCTCCTGCCGTCGTTCGTGTCGATCGTTTACAGAAGTAATTCAGCGAAGCGTTAACGCTGCAACTATCCATCAAGGCTTAAGGAGTCAGCTATGAGTGATACACAACGTAAGAACGCTTACCCAAAACCCCCGTTCCCGGAACAGCCGCAGACGCCGCCGGGTCTGGCGTCAGAGATGCAACCCGTTCCCGACCATGGGGAAACCAGCTACAAAGGCCATGGCCGTCTTGCAGGCAAAAAAGCGCTGATCACCGGCGGTGACTCCGGTATCGGTCGCGCCGTCGCCATCGCCTATGCCCGCGAAGGGGCGGACGTCGCCATCAACTACCTGCCGGAAGAGGAAAAAGACGCCGCAGAGGTCATCGACCTGATCGAAGCGGAGGGCCGCAAGGCCGTCGCGCTGCCGGGGGATATCCGGGACGAGACCTTCTGCCAGAATCTGGTCGAAGAAGCCGTCTCGAAGCTGGGCGGGCTGGATATTTTGATCAATAACGCAGGCCGTCAGCAGTACCGGGAATCTCTGGAAGAGCTGACCACCGAAGATTTTGACGCCACGTTTAAAACCAACGTCTACGCGCCCTTCTGGATCACCAAGGCGGCGCTACGCCACCTGAAAGCCTCGTCCGTTATTATTAATACCTCCTCCGTTCAGGCGGTGAAGCCCAGCCCGGTGCTGCTGGACTACGCCCAGACGAAAGCCTGCCTGGCGGTGTTTACCAAGTCTTTAGCCAAACAGCTGGGTCCGAAAGGCATCCGGGTCAACGCGGTTGCCCCCGGTCCTTACTGGACGGTGCTCCAGTCCAGCGGCGGCCAGCCGATGGAAAAAGTGAAGGAGTTTGGCGGCGATACGCCGCTGGGACGTCCGGGTCAGCCCGTCGAGATTGCCCCGCTGTACGTTACGCTGGCCTCGGATGAATGTTCATTTACGTCCGGCCAGGTGTGGTGTTCTGACGGCGGTGACGGCGTGATCTAACCGCTTCCCCCTTCCCCTCCGCAATGAGCAATAAATGAACAAGGACGTTCGCTCTTATTCCCCTGCCGAAAAACATGTTGTAACTCAAACAGATCAGATGTTAAAAATATTTTGCTATCAGGTTATCAAAATTAAACAACTTAACTTGTCACCCGCATCGCTCTGTTTTTAACATCGCCTATGGAAAAAAATGGTCTGTTCAGTCAGCGCATACGCTTGCGCCATTTGCATACATTTGTGGCCGTCGCTCAACAGGGAACGCTGGGGCGTGCGGCTGAAACTCTCAATCTGAGCCAGCCCGCGCTCTCGAAAACCCTCAACGAGCTGGAACAGCTGACCGGCGCCCGTCTTTTCGACCGCGGTCGGCTGGGCGCGCAGCTTACCATCGTGGGCGAACAGTTCCTGACGCACGCCGTTAAGGTGCTGGATGCGCTCAATACTGCAGGCCAGTCCCTGCATCGAAAAGCAGAGCAAACCAGCGAGGTTGTGCGCGTCGGGGCCCTGCCTACCGCCGCGCTCGGTATTCTTCCGCCGGTGATTGGCCAGTTCCACAAGCAGCAGCGGCATACCACGATCCAGGTTGCCACCATGAATAACACCATGCTGCTCGCGGGGCTGAAATCGGGCGAGCTGGATATCGGTATCGGCCGCATGTCCGACCCTGAACTGATGGGCGGCCTCAATTACGAACTGCTGTTCCTGGAATCCCTGAAGCTGGTGGTTCGTCCCGATCACCCTCTGCTGCAGGACACGGTGACCTTAAGCCGCGTCATGGAGTGGCCGGTGGTGGTATGTCCAAAAGGGACCGTTCCGCGCCAGGCCGCCGAAAGCCTGCTGCAACTGCAGGGGTGTACGCTACCCTCGGGGTGTATCGAAACGCTGTCGGCCTCGCTGTCACGCCAGCTCACGCTCGACTATGACTACGTCTGGTTCGTCCCCTCCGGCGCGGTAAAAGATGATTTACGCCAGGGCACGCTGACCGCTCTCCCGGTAACGGCCCCCGGCGCCGGTGAACCAATAGGCATTTTGACCCGCGTAGACGCGCCGCTCTCAACGGGCGCACAAACGCTGCTGAGCGCTATCCGTAAATCCATGCCGGTTTAATACCCCTCACCCTAACCCTCTCCCCTAAAGGGGCGAGGGAACAGACCTGCGCGTTAATCAAATAATGCGAAATCATTCATTAACAATTGCGTAAAACAATTTAACAGTTTTATCATAGCCGTGAATTCACCAAATGGTTCACAAACGGTTTGATAAAAACGAATTCACCCGTACTAATCATCAATCCCACCGCATTTATTACCCAACTGGTACATACCCGACACGGCGGCGGGATCTAAAGGAGAGAGAAATGGCATTTGGCAGCGCGCCGCGCGGAATACCTCGTATTCTGCAGTGGCTTTTAGCCGGACTGATGTTGCTCATCGGTCTGGCCGTCGGCGGATTAGGCTTTAAGCTCGCCACCGTGGGAGGAAGTCTTTACTTCCTGATAATGGGCGTGGTAATGGTGATTTCCGCCATCCTCATTTTCCGCAACCGCACCAGCGGGATCGTGCTTTACGCCATCGCATTTATTGCCTCGCTGGTCTGGGCGGTAAGCGATGCGGGCTGGGATTTTTGGCCGCTCTTCTCGCGCCTGTTTACCTTTGCCGTACTGGCGTTCCTGAGCGCCATCGTCTGGCCCTTCCTGCGCACGGCTAACCACGCGGCAGCGAACAAGGCGCCTGCGTTCGGCGTTGCGGCCGTGCTCGCCGTGGCCATGCTGGTCAGCCTGGGCTGGATGTTTAAGCCGCAAACCCTCGTGGCGGCGAACGAGCCCGTTCCGGTAAAGCCCGTCGCACCCGGCGAGCAGCAAAAGAACTGGGAACACTGGGGCAATACCACCCACGGCGATCGTTTTGCCGCGCTGGACCAGATCAACAAGCAAAACGTCAGCTCGCTGAAAGTCGCGTGGGTAGCTCACACCGGCGATATCCCGCAGAGCAACGGCTCCGGCGCGGAAGATCAGAACACGCCTCTGCAGATTGGCGACACCCTGTTTGTCTGTACGCCGTACAGTAAGGTGCTGGCGCTGGACGTGGATTCCGGTAAAGAAAAATGGCGTTACGATTCAAAAGCCACCGCGCCTAACTGGCAGCGCTGCCGCGGTCTGGGCTACTTTGAAGACCATTCAAGCGTGACAACGTCACAGGCAGACACACAGCCTGCGGCATGTCCTCGCCGTCTGTTCCTGCCCACCACCGATGCCCGCCTGATTGCCATCAATGCGGATACCGGCAAGGCATGCGACGACTTTGGCGACCACGGCACCGTGGATCTGAGCGTCGGCATGGGCGAAATCAAACCGGGATATTATCAGCAGACCTCCACGCCGCTGGTTGCCGGTAACGTCGTTGTCGTCGGCGGTCGCGTCGCGGATAACTTCTCCACCGGCGAACCGCCGGGCGTGGTGCGCGCGTATGACGTTCACACCGGTAAGCTGGCCTGGGCGTGGGATCCGGGTAATCCGAACCTCACCGGCCTGCCGCCGGAAGGTCAGACCTACACGCGCGGCACGCCGAACGTCTGGTCTGCCATGTCTTACGACGCTAAGCTTAACCTGATCTACCTGCCAACCGGCAACGCCACGCCAGACTTCTGGGCGGGCGAGCGCACCGCCCTGGACGACAAGTACAGCTCTTCTATCGTCGCCGTTGACGCCACCACCGGTCAGGTGCGCTGGCATTTCCAGACGACCCACCACGATCTGTGGGACTTTGACCTCCCTTCCCAGCCGCTGCTGTACGACCTGCCCGACGGTAAAGGCGGCACCACGCCGGTACTGGTGCAGACCAGCAAGCAGGGCATGATCTTCATGCTTAACCGCGAAACCGGCAAGCCGGTGGCGAAGGTGGAAGAACGTCCGGTACCGGCCGGTAACGTTGAAGGCGAACGCTACTCGCCGACCCAGCCGTATTCCGTGGGCATGCCGATGATTGGCAACCAGACGCTGACCGAATCCGACATGTGGGGCGCAACCCCTGTCGACCTGCTGCTGTGCCGCATTCAGTTTAAAGAGATGCGCCATCAGGGCGTCTTCACCCCGCCGGGTCTCGACCGTTCCCTGCAGTTCCCCGGCTCGCTCGGCGGGATGAACTGGGGCAGCGTCTCGGTTGACCCGAACAACAGCCTGATGTTCGTCAACGATATGCGCCTGGGGCTGGCAAACTACATGGTGCCGCGCGCGAACGTGGCGAAAAACGCCAGCGGCATTGAGATGGGTATCGTCCCGATGGACGGCACGCCGTTCGGCGCAATGCGCGAACGCTTCCTGTCGCCGCTGGGCATTCCGTGCCAGAAGCCGCCGTTTGGCACCATGTCTGCGGTCGATCTGAAATCCGGCAAGCTGGTGTGGCAGGTTCCTGTCGGCACGGTGGAAGATACCGGCCCGCTGGGCATTCGCATGCACATGCCGATCCCAATCGGGATGCCAACGCTGGGCGCGTCGCTCTCTACCCAGTCCGGCCTGCTGTTCTTTGCCGGCACCCAGGATTTCTACCTGCGCGCGTTTGATACCGCCACCGGGAAAGAGATCTGGAAAGACCGTCTGCCGGTCGGCAGCCAGTCCGGTCCGATGACCTACGTGTCGCCGAAAACCGGTAAACAGTACATCATCATCAACGCCGGGGGCGCTCGTCAGTCGCCGGATCGCGGTGATTACGTTATCGCGTACGCGTTACCTGATAAGACATAAGATGTAAAAAAGGGACCGAAGGGTCCCTTTTTTTTGCCCGGTGGCGCTTCGCTTACGCGGGCCTACGGGCCGGATTTTGTAGGTCGGGTAAGCGAAGCGCCACCCGACACGGCTGGCGACTCAGAACGTCTCCCAGTTATCCCCGGAAACCGTTGCCACAGGGCGTAGCGGCGCATTCTGCTGCACCGGCGCGAGTGTCGCCGCGCGGTTTGGCTTCGCGCCGCTCAACCGAAACGCCCCCACCGCCTCGGTCAGACGCGCGCCCTGTTCTTCCAGGGATGCCGCGGCTGCGGACGCCTCTTCCACCAGCGAGGCGTTCTGCTGGGTGACTTTATCCATCTCCGAAATCGCCTGGCTCACCTGAACGATACCCCGGCTCTGTTCATCGGACGCAGCGGCAATCTCCAGCATGATATCGGTCACGCGCTTAACGGCGTCGACGATTTCATTCATGGTGTTACCGGCGGCGACAACTTCGCCGGAGCCCTGGTCGATCAGCGAAACGGATTCGTTGATCAGGCTTTCGATCTCTTTTGCGGCATTGGCGCTGCGGCTTGCCAGCGTACGGACTTCACTTGCCACCACGGCAAATCCGCGTCCCTGTTCACCCGCCCGCGCCGCTTCCACCGCCGCGTTCAGCGCCAGGATATTGGTCTGGAAGGCGATGCTGTTAATCACGGCGGTAATCTCAGAGATCTTCTTCGAGCTGCTGGAGATGTTGCCCATGGTTTTCACCACGCCGGAGACCATCTGGCCGCCGCGGCTGGCTTTGCCGGAGGCATCTTCCGCCAGCTTGCTGGCGTGGTGCGCGTTATCGGCGTTCTGCTTCACCGTCGCGGTCAGCTGTTCCATGCTCGCGGCGGTCTGCTCGATGGCCGCGGCCTGCTGCTCGGTGCGCGAAGAGAGATCGGTGTTACCGGCAGAAATCTCGCTGGTGCCGCGATAGATTTCCTCGGCTCCCTGGCGTACGGTGCCCACGGTGTTTTCCAGCGAGTGCTGCATGGTTTGCAGATCGCGCGTCAGGCGCCCAATTTCGCTGCGGCCCGCCGCGTCGTCCGGCATCGTCAGGTCGCCTTTAGCGATATTCTCGATACGTTTCGCGGCACGCTGCAGCGGATGAATGACCGTGCGGCGCAGCACGACAAAGGTCATCGCCGTCAGCACCAGCGCCAGCGCAAACGCGCCCACCATAAACATCAGGCCCAGCTGCGTGCGGCTGTGCGCCTGTGCCGTCAGCGCGCTCGCGCGGTCGGTACGGATCTTAATCGCCTTCAGCAGCACGGCGTTGTAGGCGTCATCCAGCGGGCGCGCCGTTTCGTTTTCGTGGTTAATAATCGCCTCAAACATGCCGTTTTTGGCGAATTTGACCATCGGCTGCATGCCCGCGATATAGGCGTCGTAGCGCGCCTTCAGGTCCGCATCCAGCGCTTCGTCAGCAGGACTACGTACGGCGCGATTCATATACGCGGTAAAGCTATCCTGAGACTGCTTGATGCGCGTTTCCGCCTCGCTGATGTTCTGCTTCATCGCGTCCATCTCCGCGATACGGCTTGCCGCACCGGCGTGGATCAGGTTGATACGCGCGGTTCGCAGATGGTTTGAGCTGTTCGACAGCCCCATACGCACCTGAATTTCGGATGTAACATCCTGCTGATCGCGATCGGCCTGCAGCAGAAAATAACCCGCCAGACCCGAGCTCAAGGCAAACAGAAGAATAATGCCACCGAGAATGGAGGAAAACAGCGGAACCAGCCTGATGTGATGCAAGAAGCCCAGCGTGCGCTGCGGCTGCATCGAAGAAGTGTTGTCCATGACCGTCGACTCTCTTGTAGGGAAGATGCGTTAAAACACGCCTGTTAAATAGTCATCGGCACGGCACAGATTTAGATTACGGCTAAAAACGCCGCACTGGTCACACTTTAGAGAAGATTATTAAAGAAACGCCAGCGGCGAAAAACCGCTGGCAGAAGAGTTACTTGTCGCCGAAGTGGATAACGGTACGGATGGATTTTCCGTCGTGCATCAGATCGAACGCCTCGTTGATCTGCTCCAGCGGCAAACGGTGGGTGATGAACGGGTCGAGCTGAATCTTGCCAACCATGGCGTCTTCAACCATACCCGGAAGCTGGGTGCGCCCCTTCACGCCGCCAAACGCGGAACCGCGCCACACGCGACCGGTGACCAGCTGGAATGGGCGGGTTTTAATCTCCTGGCCCGCACCGGCCACGCCAATGATGATGCTCTCGCCCCAGCCTTTGTGGCAGCACTCCAGCGCGGAACGCATCACGTTGACGTTGCCGATACATTCGAAGCTGAAGTCTACGCCGCCGTCTGTCATCTCAACGATGACCTCCTGAATCGGCTTCTCGTGATCTTTCGGGTTCACGAAATCGGTCGCGCCCATTTCGCCCGCCAGCTTGAATTTCTCGGGGTTGGTGTCGACCGCAATGATACGCCCGGCCTTCGCCTGCACCGCGCCCTGAATAACCGCCAGACCAATGCCGCCGAGACCGAACACCGCCACGGTATCACCCTCTTTGACTTTTGCCGTGTTATGCACCGCGCCAATACCGGTGGTCACGCCGCAGCCCAGCAGGCAGACCTTATCCAGCGGCGCCTGCGGGTTCACCTTCGCCAGCGAGATCTCCGCGCAAACGGTGTATTCGCTGAAGGTGCTTGTGCCCATGTAGTGATAAACCGGCTCGCCGTTGTACGAGAAACGGGTCGTGCCGTCCGGCATCAGCCCTTTGCCCTGCGTGGCGCGAACGGCCTGGCAGAGGTTGGTTTTGCCGGATTTACAGAACTTGCACTCGCCGCACTCTGCCGTGTAGAGCGGGATCACGTGATCGCCAGGCTTCAGGCTGGTCACGCCCTCGCCCACTTCAACGACAACCCCGCCGCCTTCATGGCCGAGTACCGCCGGGAAGACGCCTTCCGGATCGTCGCCCGAGAGGGTAAACGCATCGGTATGGCACACGCCCGTATGGGTGATTTTGATCAGCACTTCGCCTTTTTTCGGCGGTGCCACGTCGATTTCAACGATTTTGAGCGGCTGGCCGGGGCCAAATGCGACAGCAGCGCGAGATTTCATAGGTCTTCCCTTTTTGTCAGGTGTGTGGGTTTATTTTAGATAAGCGCGCAGCAAATGGCCGACTTCCGCCATGCGAACGGCTCGCTGATCCGGCGTGGTTTCCCCCGCTACCAGCTCATCTTTGAGGTGAATTTCAACCATTTCGCCCATCAGGCCATTGGCAGCGCCGCGCACGGCAGCAATTTGCTGCAGGATCGCCAGGCAGGGATCGCCCGACTCCAGCGCGCGTTCAAGGGCATCAACCTGGCCCCGAATGCGACGGACGCGGGTAAGAATACGTTTTTTATCTTCGGGTGAATGCGGCATACGCCCTCCTGATACTATAGGGGGGTATGGTATTTTACTTACCTGCCGATGTAAACCTTCTGTTTCCGTTTCAACAACAGCGTCTGCCTCTACTGCATATCATCAACCAAGAAAATGAAACCTCAAAAATACATAACTTTATGAAATATATATTTTTTTAATAACATTATTTGCCTAACCGGATTGAAGCTCCCGTTGTTTAGTGACGATTTCATATACAACAGGAGTTAACACATGGCATGGAACAAACACGCAGCGGCCCAGCACGCGCGCCAAAAAGCAGGCACTTCATCGCAAAAACGCTGCGGAGAGTTTACGCGTAAGGCGATACGTGCAGGTGGTGCGGATATTGGCAATGCACCTGCTGCAAAAGACTATGGCAGTAACCTTGAACGGGCAGGTTTCCGAGTTTTAGGGCAAGGTGAAGCATTACAGGAAGGCGATGTGGTTATTATTCAGCCCTATGCAGGAGGTAATCCTGCGGGGCACATGGCAATTTATGACGGCACAACCTGGTACTCTGACTTTAGACAAAGAGATATGTGGGGTGGTCCGGGATATCGCTCTGCACGTCCTGCTTACAAAATTTACAGGAAAAACTGATGCGCAACATTCTCTTGATGTGCCTGTTACTGACGGGATGTGCAACACAAATGGATGCGCCGGAAAAACGCACTCATGATTTTTATACTTTCTATCTCACGGCTTTCGTAACAGATTCCCTTGAAGATGACCTTGATTCATCCAAAATGCGTGAATATATAGCAAGAGACACGCTCTCCAGACTGAAGAAGATACTTTCTCTCTATGAACAGGAAATTATCGATTCCGACTATTTTACCTATACGCAAGACTATGCGGCGGAGTGGATCCCTGACCTAAGCGTAAGTAACGCGATAAACTATGCGTCCGGTAAAGTTGTTAACGTTGAGCTGGGTGCAGGTAATAGTCAGAAACTGCGGTTAAAGGTGTATCTACGCAATGAAGACGGAAAATGGAAAATTTATCGCGTCGCGGATGCGAGCCATCGTTTTGAACAAAATATTTTTGACGACAGAGCGATTGCTGCCGCGCAACGTTATGCTGCCAGCATCACCTCTCCATAGTTTCCTACCTTAATTGATCGCCATTGTGCCGGGTGGCACTGCGTTTATCCGGCCTACAATCCCTGCGGGATGGCCATACAGAGGCCTCCCGCCCCTGACGCGTTCAGGGGCATCAACTGAGCACCCGCGTTCCGTGAACGAATCCAATATTGGATCCGTTAAGAATTGTGCGTGCATTTTTATGAATCTATAATTGTAAATAAAGTTACAAAAAAACAGAAAATGAAAAATATCAACTGCGTTCGGCTCAATTAAAATCAGTAGCGAATGATTAAAGGACTAATCCGGAATGAATAACAGGATAGAAATCATAACAAAAAATATTTTTTTAGACATCGCCATACGGGCGCTATACGACAGAGTTGGCCTTCACAGCAAATTATGCATTATTGATTTTGACTCCATTGTTTCACTCACGGAACTGTTAAACGCATTAAGGCCACTAGACCCGCACTACCGCGTCGTGCTTACCGGAAAAGCAGGCGTTTACTCACTACTGTTCAAAAAATTTGCGTGGTTGCATAAGTGCACTACCCTTAATGAAATCAATAGCCTGATAAGCGACCCAGATGCCCCAGCGTTGTTTGAGATAAAAGAACGCATTTTTGCCTACCTCTCTCTTCAATCTATTACTGACAGGCAGATCAGAATATGTGCTTTGTGCTGCCTCTATAACATACACACCGTTGCATCCATATTAAAATCCAGCAGCAAGTACATTTACCAGGTTATTAATGTGACTACGCGTAGAATGGAATTAAAAACAATGTATCACCTGTGTTTCTTTTTCACTCACGAGTTCAGCAAGGATGTTTTATATAAAATGGCCGGTGTGGAAACGTCAATTCGAGAGCCTCAGATCAACTCCTACAGGACCCGAAAGGCAGAATCTTGTCCGGCAACGAGCTTCTCGGCGGCATAGCGGGGCTCAGAAAATCCCGCTCTGCGGGATCGTCACCGATACCGGGTCTAATCGCACGAAATGCATGCGCAGTTCGCTTGGGATCTCCCGCCGATCCGCATTGGGAAGCCGTATTACCGTATAGAGATATATCCGAAAACCGCCCCGTCGAGGGCTGAATTTAGCCCTCCGCCTCCCACATTCACAAAGAGCGGCTATCCTTTAAGTATCAACAAAAGGAGGCAAAAATGTCTGATTTCGATACTGATAAAAACACCCAGTTTGCTGAAGAAAAAGCAAAAAATAAATTTGATGAACTTGCAGGTTCAGCCCAGCAGCAGTTTGGTGAATTCGTTGATTCACCAAAGCATCAGGTAAAAGGTGCGGCCAAAAAATACGCCGCGCAGGCCAGCGATGCCGTTTCTGATGTTACTGACGCTGTCAGAAATAACCCCCTCACCGGCCTCGTCGCGGCGGGCGCGGTAGGTATTGTTCTCGGTCTGTTGCTGGGACGTAAATAATCAAGGCCCTTCGGGGCTTTATTTTTTTAGCTAAAAAGCCTCACCATGCGGTCTAACTCTTCCTCTTTCACGGCGCGCGACAAATAATAACCCTGGAAATTCTTCACCCCCAGCTCGACTAATTTTTCAAACTTCTCTTCACTGTCCACCCCCTCGGCAATGCAGTCCGTTCCGGTCATATCGCTGTAGATTTGAATGGCCTTAATAAGATTATAGTCATTGTCGTTCGCCACAAAATGCTCAACGATGTCCCGGTCAAGTTTTAACCCGTCAAAATGCACCTGTCTCACCGGGAACATGGTGTGATGGTTAGAGAAACAGTCGTCCAGAAAGAGTCTGCATCCGGTATTGCGAAGGTGCCGCATCGTTTCGGGGATGTTTTTATCTTTCGTCACATCAATATCTTCCGCAAACTCAAAGACAAGTTTTTCAGCCCACTGGGGCTTAAGCAGCATGCCGATAGCTTTCCTGGCCATCTCGGGCAATGCATTTCCGGACGCCAGGCGAGGTGGAATATTGACTGAAAAATAAAACTTCCCATTATATTTATTAATACCCGACACCGCGGCGTGGATAACCAGCGCCGTGATTTTCAGCCATATTTCATGATTAACAATATCATCCAGAAAACAGGCTGGCTTAACGATTTTTCCGTTCTTATTCCAGCGGATCAGTATTTCAAAGCCCACCCCTTTCTTATCGCGATCGGTAATGATCTGATAAGCGGGGAATATTTCTCGCCTCAACAGCGCATTGAAGATCTCGGCTTCCTTTTCTGAAAACCCCTCTTTTTGACGCTGGCGCTTAACGCTTCTTTCCATCTTGAAACTGTGCGGATCGTTTAACCATCGCTTAATATGCTGTAATTTTTGCACGCCTTCTTTACGATGGGTGTAAACCGTTTTGTTCGACAATCCCAGCCTGTCGCACAATTCTTTTACGGACATGCCGCGATAAAAATTTAATAAAACCTCTATTTCTCTTCGTGTTAACCACCGCAGGTTTTCCTGAGGGGAATCTCCCATATAGCCGTCGCGCAATAAGCGCGAGCGGTCTTTAAACCCCTTATTGTGGGTATGGAAACAGGCAATAACATCGGAAACGCTGGCGATGCGAATCAATGATAATTGATGGCTATTATTTAACAGGCTGCTTAAGGTTCGATAGAGCCAGCTGTCGGGAATGTCACCGTACAGCGTGACGCGTCGAATCACCGGCAGTGCATTCAGAACGCAGGCCAGCCGCTTCAGGCTTTCAAGGAGATTAACAACCCCTTTCCCGAGAAACACGACGATGTGAGCATTATGATTAATAAGCATATTTTCCCTATCCCGCTCGCACGCGTCATCTCCCTGAAAGTGGACATGCGTAGCCTCAATGCCGTACTTTTCAAGCATCAATGCATAACCCTGGAACGTAAAACCGCAGGTTGAAATGACAAATCGCCGTTCGTCGCAAGCAACATTTCTGAGAGAAACTTTATGAGTCATAACCTGCTCCTGGGCACAAAAAGCGCCATTCTTATTATGAATGCGGAATTATTATCATCCGGTGAATATAGGAATTTTACCGCACGCCACGAGGTTAAGATACTGTTATCAGCCCTACTCACCGGAACATCTTTGCGTTAATCACCCCGCTTCTTCAGATAAATGTAAATATATCTTTCTTTGCAAATAACGACCGCAAATCGTTTTTTCTCAGGTATAATGAAAATTCCGAAAAAGAAGACTGGATACTTCATCTATCGGTCCATCAAATACGAGAAAATGCTATGGATAATCACATCTCATCCAGGGCTTTGCTACATCGAAGGGATGTTATAAAAAACAACCCGCGATTTAGTGAGGCAATATTAGAGCACTACACAATTAATGACGCCATCTATAAAAAACAACCTTTGTTCTACAAGACAATGCTTCAGGAAGCACGGTTTAACATTATCCTCGCCATGTGTTGTTTTATTTTTGGCAACCAGGCCGAGTCAGTTTCTGAGATTAAAGAGTTATGCTCCCGCTATAAAATAGCCAGCCCCAATAGCGTTATTGCGATCATCACAATATTGAGAACCACCGGGCGCATCAGGACCTGGCGCTGCGAGGAAGACAGACGCAAAACGAGAATCGCGCCAACCGAAAAAGGCCTGAATGAACTTAAGCGATATATGTCCGGTGCTTTTTTGCCCGTCAGCATTCTTTACCCGGCATTTAATATCAACGTGAACCTGCTGGACAACGATACGTTAAGAAATAACTTTTTCCGCCGCGCCGCGGAATATCTGTTCAGGGGATTAACGTTCAGAAAGGTGTTACCCGAGGTGGGGTTATTTATTGATAAAGATGGCGGCCGGATGATTATGCTTTATATCTATTTGCAGGCCATGAAAAACAAATCCGCTTACGGCGCCGTGATTGACTATTCAGCCAGCACGCTCGCAAAAGAATTTTTTGTTTCACGTATTCACGTCAACCGAATTATCAAATCGGCACAAGAGGCAGGTTATCTTAAGGATCGGGGTGATGGTCGGATATCAATATATCCGACATTTATCGAACTGGTCGAAAACTATGCCGGACTCTATTTCGCGTATGTCACACACTACATCAACGTGGTACCGAAAGAGCGACGTCAAACACATCACGTAACGACAGCGGTATAGTCAAAATGGCGTTCGGTTTCCCGAACGCCCCAACCTTATCTTTCCCGCAGCGCCTCTTTTGCTTTGTTGAGCGGCTTCAGCAGATAATCAAGGATAGTTTTACTCCCCGTTTTTATATCCACCGTCGCAATCATCCCCGGAAAAACAGGAAATTCTTTTCCCTGCTTATTGGTCAGATGGTTACTGTCGGTGCGGATATAGACGCGATAGTAGTAAACATCCCTTTTCACCTCGTCCTGCAGGGTATCCGGTGAAATCATGGTCACTTCCCCTTCCAGCCCGCCGTAGATGGAATAGTCATAGGCCGTGACCTTCACCAGCGCTTTCTGGCCGGGATGGATAAACGCCACATCGCGCGGGGAGATTTTTGCCTCAACCACCATCTGGTCATCCAGCGGGACCAGGCTCATCAGCTTGCCGTTTGGCGGGATAACCCCGCCCACGGTCGTCACGTCAATATCCTTTACGATCCCGCGCACCGGCGCATTGAAGGTCAGCCGGGTCAGCGAATCCTCACGCCCTTTCATCACCGAACGCTGGGCTTCAATCTCCGCATTGGCTTTCGCCAGCTCTTCCCGGGCGCGAACATAATACTGGTTTTTCATCTCGGTGATTTTATTCTCAAGCTCATTTTTCTGACGTTCAAGACGTAACACCTCAACCTTGCTGGCCGCCCCCTGGGTCACCAGCGGACGGGTTAACGACAGCTCGCGCTGCACCAGCTCGGCGCCCTGACGCAGGCCTGCCAGCCCTTTTTCCAGGCTTTCTCGGCGGGACTGGTAGAGCGCCGTTTCCTGTTTGACCAGCTCAACGTCGTCATCCAGCTCGTCCGGAAACGCGAGTTCGGTGTCGTTGACCTCGGCCTTCAGGCGCGCGGCGGTTGCCAGCGCGGCATTCAGACGCGACTCACTCTCCAGCACGCTGGACTCGGTTTTGGTCCGGTCAAGCTGCGCAAGCTGCTGGCCGCGTTCAACGATGTCGCCTTCGCGCACCATCAGGCTGTGGATAATCCCACCTTCAAGAGACTGAATGACCTGCTCATGCGAAGAGGGAATCACCTTGCCGCTGCCGGTTGTGACTTCATCAAGTTCGAACAGGCTCGCCCAGGCGATAAATACCGCCAGCAGGGCGAACAGCGACCAGGCAACCAGCGACGACCTCGGCAGGCGCGGCTCCTTCAGGCGACTATTAAAACGGGAGAAATCATTCATGCCGCGCCCTCCTCAGCTACCGCCGCCGGTTTCATGGTCACGGTGCGCTGTGCTGTCTTTTGCGGCGCCATACCGTGCTGGTGCAGGATGGCGTCGCGCGGGCCGTCCATCACCACCTTGCCGTTCTCCAGCACGATGATGCGGTCGACCAGGTCCAGAATCGGCAGGCGATGCGTCGCCACCACCAGCGTCCGGCGTTTACCCAGCCATTTGTGAAGATGCTGAATAAACTGCTTCTCGCTCATTTCGTCCAGCCAGGCGGTAGGCTCGTCCAGCAGCAGAATGTTCGGCGAGGTGAGCAGCGCGCGCGCCAGCAAAAGCGCCTGACGCTGGCCGCCGGACAGCCCCGTGCCGCCCTCGTTGATAAGGGTGTTAAGCCCCATTTTTTGCTTACGCACAAACTCCAGCGCGCCGCTGTTGACCAGCGCCTGGTGAATCTCGTCGTCGGTCGCCAGCGGGTTCCCCATCAGGATGTTGTCCCGCACGGAGCCAAAGAACAGCCGCGCCTGCTGGCTCAGCAGCTGCATGTCGCGTCGCACGTCGGCCGGGTCGAGATGATTGAGCGCAATATCGTCGAGCAGGATGCTGCCCTGCTGCGGCTCCTGCATGCCCGCCAGAAGCTGTAACAGCGTGCTTTTCCCGGAACCGTTGCGGCCGAGCACCGCCACGCGCTCCCCGGCGCGGATCTGCAGCCTGCTGACGTTGAGCACGCTGAGTTTTTCTTCTTCATCGTAGTAAAACCCGACGTCCTCCAGCGCGTAGTCGCCGCGCAGGTGGGCTTTGTGCACCTTCTTGCCGTGCTGCGGGTCGTCAATCGGCCGCTGCATCAGGTCATCCAGCCCCTTGCGGGCCACTTTTGCCGACTGCCAGCGGGAGAGCACGCCCGAAATCTGCGACAGCGGCGCGATGGTGCGCGATGCCAGAATCGAGGTGCCCACCAGCGCACCGGTGGTCATGTCGCCGCTGATGACCAGGTAACAGCCCACCAGCAGGACCACGGCATAAACGATAGACTGCACCTCCTGCGTCCAGGTGAGCAGCAGGCCCGTCAGCCAGCGCTGCTTCATGCCGACGCTGGCGGCGACGTCGTTGGTGTTATTCCACTGGTTCTGGAAACGCTGCTCGGCGCGCATCAGCTTGATGTCTTCAATGCCCTGCACCGCTTCCACCAGCGTGGCGTTACGAATGGCGGATTCACGCATCCCTTCGCTGGAGAGCTTCCCCAGCGGGCGCTGCACCAGCAGCCCAGGAATCAGCAGCAGCGGCACGGCGAGCAGGACCACCAGCACCAGCGGGCCGCCAATCATCCACAGGATAAAGACGAACAGCAGGAAGAACGGCAGATCGGAAATCGCCGCAATGGTGGTGGAGGTGATCAGCTCGCGCACCGACTCCAGCTCGCGGATCTGGGCGATAAACGATCCGGTTGATTTGGAGCGCGCGCCGTTTTTGATCCGCAGCGCGTGGGCAAAGACGCGTTCGGAGATGCGCAGGTCCGCGCGTTTCCCCACCACGTCAGAAATATGCACGCGCAGCATGCGCATGATGAATTCGAAAACGATGGCAATCATGACGCCGCCAAACAGCACCCACAGCGTGGCTTCGGACTGCGACGGCACTACCCTGTCGTACACCTGCATGGAGAAGACCATGCCGGAAAGCGCCAGCACGTTAGCCACCAGCGCGACCAGCATAATGTCGCCGTAGCGCCGCCAGTCCTTCAGCGCCAGCTGCCAGAACCAGTTTTTCTCATACGGTTTGATGTAGTCATCCACGCGGGCGTCCGGCGTGGACTCGAGCGGGCGCAGCACCATCAGGGCTTTTAACCGCGGTCCAAGCTCCTCACGCGTCAGCGTCGTCTCCAGGCCGCCGTCGCCGCTGAACTGCAGGCTGACGTTGCCTTCGTTATCCATGCGGTTGATCACCGCAATTTGCCCGCCGGTGAACTCCGCCAGCAGCGGCAGGCGCCACGGGTCGAGGGAGACCGCTTCAGCCGCCACCGCACGCATCCCCAGCCCAAGCTGATGCGCCATCTCCTCCAGCACCAGCTGGCGCGGAGACTGGCTTTCGTGGTTAATCGTGACCCGAACATGCTCTGCGGAAAAGTCCAGCCGGTAGTGCTTCGCGATGATGAGCATGCCCTGCAGCCAGGGTTCGTACTGTGGATGTGTCTTCATATTGCTACGTCCTGTCCAGGGCGATAATTTCGCACTGAAATGATACCTTTACGGGATAACTCAAAATCGAACATTCTTTAAACGAGCCCGCAAAATAATCTTGTGAAATATAGGGTTATTGCCGTTTATGTAAAGAAACGCAAAAGGCCGCGAGGATCGCTCCTCGCGGCGTTGTTTTACGCAATTAACAGCTGATGGTTGGCCAGCAGCGTCGCCAGATCCGTCTGCACGCCGTTGAGCGTCACCAGGGTGGTCGGCGAGAACTGACCGCCGGTACCGTCCAGGTCAACCTGAATTTCGGTATTGCTGCCGTTCTGCACCACGCGGATGTAATCGCTGATATTGCCCGCGCTGCTGTCCAGCGTGGCCACGCCGTTCACATAGCTCGCCGAGCCCGTGCCGGTATAGCCGCTGCCGGAAAGCAGATCGCGCAGGTCAATACGATCCGTGTCCGCCGTCCCTTCCCAGGTGCCGACCGTAAAGCCGTTCACCACGTCGTGACCGTTACCGCCCGTTGCGTCCGAGGCGTTGATCAGCTTGTAGAGCAACGTATCGTGACCGCCGCTGCCGATGTTGAAGGTGTCATTTCCGCCGCGGCCTTCGAACTGGTTATCCGCGCTGTTGCCGGTGATAACATCGTCGAAGTCCGAGCCGTTAATGCCTTCAATGTTCAACAGCCGCGTGGTCCCGAAGCCGGTGTCCTGCGCGGTTGAAAGGCGCAGGTCAACGGTCACGCCGGAGGTCGCGTTGCGGTAATCCACCACGTCCATGCCGCCGGTGTTGCTCCAGGTGTCGTAGTCGGAATGGGTATTCCAGCCGCCGGAGCCGTTGTAGGTATAGGTGCCATCCTCTGCAATAAAGGTGTCGTTATACCCGGTACCGGTAATGGTCCCACTGTGGCCGCCGGTGGCCGCTTCGGCCGTCAGGACGTAGCCCTCTTTGCCGTTGCCCGCGACCAGATCGCTCCAGGTGACGTTATCCGATACCCCGTTGGTGATCTTCACAATCTCCGCCGAGTAGGTCTCCTTCGGATCCAGCCCGTAGAAGCTCACCAGCGCGGAGGTATCGTTCGATCCGATACCGGACTGGGCGTTGATGATCTGCGAGGCAACCAGCACGCCCGCGGCGTTATACAGGTTGACCGTGTTGCCGTAGTAGGCGTTGATGCCCTCGCTATCGACAATGTGCAGATGCATCGCGGTGCCGTCCGCAATGGCTTTACTGTTCTGGACCAGCACAACCTTGCCGTTCTGCTGAGACACCAGCAGGTCCTGCGCGCCGTCCCAGTTGTAGTCCACTGCCGCCACGCCGGTGGCGTAGGCAATACCGGACGCCAGCTGGCTGGAGGTCCAGGTGGAACCGTAACCGTTGTTGGTGAACAGGGTCGCCGTTTGTGACGCGCCGTAGGTGCTGAGCTTGATAATGTCCATCTGCCCGTCACCGTTCCAGTCCACCGCTACCGACAGATATCCCGCCGACGCGTTAGAGGCTTCCACCGCGCTCTTGGTGGTAGAGAGCTTCCCGGTGCCGTCGTTGTAGTAGATCACCCCGCCGTTGTTGTTGTAGCTGCTGCCCAGGTACAGATCCATGTAGCCATCGCCGTTGAAGTCTGCCCACGTCATGGACGCCGCCGTGGTGGTGTTCGCGGCGTTGACCACAAACACGTTGGTCAGGTTCTGGCCGATAGAGAGCGTGCCGTTGCCGTTGTTGTTGATCACGGTTAACGAGTACGCGCCGCTGCGGTTGGTGTGCTGAACAATATCCACCGTGCCGTCGTTGTTCAGGTCAACGCCGGAGATTTCACGCATGGTGGTGAACTGCCCCCAGAAACCTGCGCCGCCGTTGGTGCCGTCCGGCGACAGTACCCCGTTGTTGTTGATCACGTACGTAATGGAGTCTGCACCCGCATCGCCGTAGGCCAGATCCAGATAGCCGTCACCGGTTTTGTCGTACGCAACCACCCCGCCGTACCAGATGGTGGTGCCTACCCCCAGCTGGCTGGCGTTATAGGTACTGCCATCGTAGGTCCACATCACCTGAGTGGAGCCACCGTAGGTGTTCTCCGTGGCGAAAATGTCCTGCGTGCCGTTACGGTCAAAGTCGGCGGCGGTCTGGCTCACCACGTAGAAGTTACGGGTGTTGGTCAGCGTATTGCCGGCATAGGTCGAGCTGTCGCTGCTGGAGTAAGACTGGCCGTTCGCAATGATATTCCACAGACCGCTGCTGTTGATGCCGAGGGTCATGGTGGAGTTATTGCTGTTCCCCGCCGTGGTTGCCCAGTCGGTATTCACCGAGGTGGTGTCAATCACCAGGCTGCCGGTCGCGATGCCGGTGGTATTCCCGTTACCCGCGCTGCTCTTCACCTGCGCCGTCACGCCGTAGCTCGCCACGCTCAGCGCGTCGCCGTCCGGGATCTGCAGATACCAGGTGTTGTGATCCGGGTCGACCACCACCGCACCGCCCGTCTGGGAGGTGTAGGTTTTGCCGTTCACCGTGACCACCAGGTATTCACCGTTCACCAGGTCAGCGGAGACGGTACCGCTGACGATCGGCGTGGTATCCGACGTGGTCTGCGCGGTAATCGCCGCCGTGGTGGTCGGAATGCTGGTATCGACGTTCAGCACAAAGCCGTCGGATTCCGTGTAGTTTCCGGCCCTGTCGGTGACGCGCACAATGTAGGTGTGATTCCCGTCGCTCAGGCCGTTGTCCTGGAAGGACCAGCTCGCGCTGCCGTTCATGGTCACCTGGCCCAGCAGGACCCCGTCGCGGTAAAGCTGCACGATCTCGCCGTCGTCCGGGGCGCGGTTAAGCGTGCCGTTGATCAGCGGCGAGTTATCGTCCGTTGCCACCGCGCTGCCAAAGGTGCCCTGACGCTCGCCTTCACCGTCGGTATAGCTCACGACCGTGCCCACCGTGGTTGGCGGCGTCGTGTCTACCGTGACGATCTGAGACGCGGTGGAACCCACGTTGCCCGCCTGGTCGATGATCCGCACCTGGTAGGTGTAGTCACCGTCCGCCAGA
The DNA here is from genome assembly GCF_021892025.1 of Enterobacter cloacae complex sp. ECC445. NCBI lineage: Bacteria > Pseudomonadati > Pseudomonadota > Gammaproteobacteria > Enterobacterales > Enterobacteriaceae > Enterobacter > Enterobacter cloacae complex sp. ECC445. The sequence goes on from NZ_JAKLRZ010000002.1 coordinate 439,069, forward strand.
TCGCGGGTATCGGTATAGCTCCAGCGCTGGTTGGTGACCGTGGCGTCTGACCAGGTATTCCCGCCGTCAAGGCTTATCTGGACGCGCTCGTCGTTTGCCAGCGCGTTGCCCAGCGAGCCGTTAATGGTCAGCGTGGTGTCCATGGTGATGAAATCACTTCCGGACTGGCCGGTGTCTTCGCTGATGCTGTCGATGGTGATGCCGTACTGCGGCGCCTGCGTATCCACCGTCACCGCCTGCGAGGTGGTCGCCCCGACGTTACCCGCCTGGTCAACAACCCGTACCTGGTAGTTATGGCTACCGTCTGACAGGGTACGCGTATCGCTGTAGCTCCACTGGGTACCGCTGACGGTGGCGTACACCCAGGTGGTGCCGCCGTCCATGCTCACCTGAACGTACTCGCCCGCACCCAGCTCGGCCCCGAGCGTGCCGTGCAGCGTGTAGGAGGTAGAGCTGGTCAGGAAGTCATTGTTGTCGAAGCCGGTATCGACGGTAATGTTATCCACGGTCACCGTAATGGCCGCATCCGGGGCGATCGTATCCACGGTCACCTGCTGATGGGCGCTGGCCCCCACGTTGCCCGCCGCATCCACCACGCGAACGTAGTAGTCATAGGTCTGGTTACCCAGCGTGCGGCCATCTACGTAGTACCAAGTGTTGCCGGTGACGATGACGTTCTGCCAGGTCACGCCGCCGTCGATGCTGATCTGGGCGTACTCGCCGTCCGCCAGCGTCGCGCCGAGCGAGCCGTGCAGCGTCAGGGACGTATCGTTGGTGATAAAGTCGCTGCTGCTCAGGCCGGTATCGTCACTGATGCGGTCGATAGCGATCGTTTTGCTGGCGTCCGGCGCGACGGTATCAATGGTCACCACCTGGCTGGCGGTGGCGCTGATATTCCCCGCGTCGTCAATCACGCGCAGCTGGTAGTTGTAATCTCCGTCGGCCAGCGTGCGGCCATCGACATACGTCCAGCTCAGCCCGCTGACGCTGACGTCGGTCCAGGTGACGCCGCCGTCAAGGCTGATCTGCGCGTGGTCGCCGCTGCCCAGCGCCGCGCCGAGCGTCCCTTTCAGGCTGATCTGGTTGTCGCTGGTAATGAAGTCGCTGTCGGACAGGCCGGTATCCTGGGAAACGGAATCCACGGTAATGGTCGTTGCCGCCGGTTTCGTCAGGTCAATGACCACGTCCTGGCTGTCCGTTGACCCCACGTTGCCCGCGTTATCAATCACCCGCACCTGATACTGATAGGTCCCGTCGGTCAGGGTGCGGCCGTCCGTATAACGCCATGTGGTGCCGGTCACGGTCAGGTCAATCCAGGTTGCCCCACCGTCGAGGCTGATCTGCGCCTTCTCGTTATTGCCGAGCTGCGCGGTCAGCGAGCCGTTGACCACGACCTGAGCGTCGTTGGTGATGAAATCCGTCGCGCTCAGGCCGGTGTCGTTTTGCAGCGAATCGATGCTAATCCCCATCGACGGCGCGGTCAGATCCACGGTAACGGTGTGGTTATCGCTGGCGCTGTTGCCGATGGCGTTGCTGACCTGGGCGTTAATCACGTACGAACCGCCGTCCGCCCCCCCGGGGACCTCCCCCCGGCCCCCCCGATATCGCCCCGGGCCGGGCATATTAAAGGGGGGCGGGGTGGGTTTTAAGGTACGGGTGGTTGTGGCCCGGTGGCCCCCCCGCGCGGGGGGGGTGGCGGGGGGGTACAAGACAGCCGCGCAAAAAAA